>CAZPNW010000056.1:0-9175 GCA_964588175.1 uncultured Planctomycetales bacterium | reverse complement strand
TACCCCATTGCCGCGGAAAATCCCGAATCCGGTACCGGAACGACAAAATCAGCCCGCGCCGGATGCTCCCGCGCGAGCTGCTCTCCCAGCTTACGCCTGACCAAATGCACGGTTTCCCCAAAGATCACCGAATCAGGCCGCGCGAAATACACATGTTCAAAAGCACAATGGGAAATATTCTTGGTCTGCAGCTCTTTCGGTTTTATTGATTTAATACTATCGTCGCGGATAAAAATGATCTCCCCCGGTTCGACTTCACGTATATATTTCGCCCCTATCAGGTCAAAAGCGCAGGTTTCAGACGCCAGGCACCAGGAATTATTCACCTTCCCCAGGCAGAGAGGGCGGAAACCGTGAGGGTCCCGGGCACCGATCAGGGTATCGGAAGTCATCATTAAAAGGGAATACGCCCCTCGCACTCTTTTTAACGCGTAGACCAGGCTTTCCTGGAGGCCGTTGGAACGGGCGCGCGCCATCAAATGAATAATGATCTCCGAATCAGTGGTCGTCTGGAATATAGAACCGCTCTGTTCCAGGAGCCGCCTGAGTTCCAGGGAATTTACCAGGTTCCCGTTATGAGCGATGCAGATAGAGCCTTTGGCATAATCGATCAAAAGCGGCTGGGCATTCTTTAAAACGCTCGATCCGGTCGTCGAATACCGCACATGCCCCACCGCCATATCGCCTTTGAGTTTATTTAAGACCTGCTCATTAAAAACGTCGCTGACCAGCCCCATCTCTTTATGGAGAGAAAGCTTCCCTTTATTGTTGACGACAATACCGCACGCCTCCTGCCCGCGATGCTGCAAGGCATAGAGCCCCAGATACGTAAGCCAACTGGCATGCTTATTCTTCATTATGCCGAATAAACCGCAATACTCTTTAGGTTCGTCGTTATAAGTGCTTACGCGCATAGTCTACTCCATTCTTAAAAATATAAAAACCGTCCCCCTCACGGGCAGGCCCTCGCCGGTGCCGGGGATGCTGTAAGAAATCGATATGACGCTCCGGATGAGGCATAAGCCCCAATATCCTGCCTGTCGCGTCGGAGATACCCGCGATATTTTCCTGAGAGCCATTAGGATTATCAGGATACCCTCCCGCCTCTCCCTGAGCGGAACAATAGTGAAAGACGATCTGATCGTTCTTGCGCAGCCGGTCCATCACCGACTCATTCTGTACCACAAATTTACCTTCGCCATGGGCGACCGGCAAATATATCACTTCGGGGATATCCGTGGTCCACACACATTGAGCCGGATATCCGGATACCCGGTTATCCGGGGAACCGGAACTCCGCTGACTCGATGACTTTAAATACACCCACCTCGCCTCAAACTTCCCTGAATCGTTTATGATAAGGCTTGCCTCCTGGCTGAAACTATCATTACCCGGCAATAATCCGCTTTTTACCAGGATCTGGAACCCGTTGCAGATCCCGATAATAAGCTTGCCTTGTTTAATAAAGCGCTCAACGCTGCTCATTAACTTAAACTTAAGCTCATTCGCCAGGATCTTGCCCGCGGCAACATCATCGCCGTAAGAAAACCCGCCTGAAAAAGCTAAAATACTATATTTATCCAGGGCGCGTGTTCCGTCGATAAACTGATTAATGTGCACGGATTCGGGTTGCCCGCCAGCCAAGGAGAACGCAAACGCTGTTTCTTTATCGCAGTTAGTCCCTGCTGTCCTTACTATACATACTTTTGGTTTTTTCATAATGTGAAAACGCCGGCCTCAAAGATCACCGTTTATAGAATTTCTTAATTATTTTAACCACATCCGCCGGCGTATCAGCGATCTTGAAGATCTCCAGATCCTCTTGACTGATACAGCCGCTTTCCAAGACCATCTCATGCAGCCAATCAAGCATCCCTTTCCAATACTGGCTGCCGAAAAGTACGACCGGAAAACGGGAGATCCGTTGCGTTTGGATAAGATTGATCGCTTCGGTAAATTCATCCAATGTCCCGTAACCTCCCGGCATGATCACAAAAGCCTTGGCATATTTAACGAACATGACTTTACGGATAAAGAAATAGCGAAAATCAAGCAAGGTGTCCACATAGGGATTCGCGCGCTGCTCAGAAGGGATCTGAATGTTTAACCCGATGGAATGTCCTCCGGCGCGCCGCGCGCCCTTATTGCCGGCTTCCATGATACCCGGGCCGCTTCCGGTGATAATAGCGTAGCCTTCTTTCGCCAAACGATAGGCGGTTTCCTCAGTCAAAGCGTATTACTTGTTATTCGGCTTCATGCGGCTGGACCCAAATATGGTCACCGCTTTACCGACGTTCGAAAGAACTTCAAAACCCTCGACAAATTCAGAGAGGATCCGGAATATCCTCCAGGGATCCTCACTGGTAAAATCCTGTTTCAAATTCTTAACTTTTAACATTTTATTTTCCTCTCGCATGCATTTAGGAGATCTCTAAATGTGAAACGAATAACTACACAGGCTTCGCGTCAGCTTCAGGGTGGTCGAACCGCCTGCGGTGAGCAAGCGAGCCCTAAAAGCGAGCGCGTCGAACCGCCTGCGGTGAGCAAGCGAACCCGCAGGGTGAGCGCGCCGAACCGCCTGCGGTGAGCAAGCGAACCCGCAGGGTGAGCGCGCCGAACCGCTACCACCGTAAAGGCTTTTGCCAGGCTTCTTTTAATTGATGAATATCGGCCTCAAGGCAGACATCCCCATCGATACCGTGGACCTTGAAATCATTGCCGCTTGAAACGCATCCGATCAAACCAAAACGCACACCTTTGAGTAAACGCTCGAAATCTTTTTGCTTATGCCGGCTGACCGTAACAATGAACCGGGAATTTGATTCAGAAAATAATACGCGGTCATTCCGGTTACTGCCCGCGGGGCTTCCTGCGTCCTGAATTTTATACGGCACCTCGGCTAAGAACAATTCCATCCCTAATCCTCCGGAAAAAGCCATTTCCGCGGCAGCAACCCCCAGGCCGCCGTCAGAACAATCATGCATAGCCGTGATCAATCCCGCATGGGTTGCCCTGCTCAAAGCGTTGAATGAAGGTATCGCCTGCCGGGGGAAGACCCGCGGCACCGCATTACCGAGTGATCCGAATAGATCGAAATAGTGCGAGCCGCCCATCTCATCACGGGTCTCTCCCACGATATAAACCAGGTCACCCGGCTCTTTAGCGAACATAGATACTGTCTTACCGACATCATCCATGACCGAGATCGCAGAAATCAAAAGCGTGCCGGGAATGGCGATCGACTTCTTCTGGACCGTATATTCATTATAAAAGCTGTCTTTTCCCGAGATAAAAGGGGCCCCGTAAGCTTTGGCAATATCATAACAGCCGTAGGCCGCCCTGACCAAACCGCCCAAACGGTCCGGCTTATCAGGGTTTCCCCAGCAGAAATTATCCAGTATCGCCACTTCTTTCAATGACCCCCCGACGGCAATGACCTGGCGGAGAGCTTCATCAATACACGAAGCGGCCATCCAATATGGATCAATAAGACCAAAGCGGAAGTTGATGCCATTAGAAACAATGATACCGCGCGGGGAATCAAGCAGCGGCCGCACCACTGCCGCGTCCGACGGGCCGTCATTGACTATGCCGCAGAGAGGTTTCAGGACACTTCCCCCCTGGACCTCATGGTCATATTGACGGATGACCCATTCTTTCGAACAGATATCGTAATGTGAAAGCAGCTTCATTAAATATTTTGTCAGGTCCTTTTCCCGGGAAAGCCTGGGTTCTTTTTGTTTTACCTGCGCATAAAATGCTTTCTTTTCTATACGGGGAATACCTTTATGCAAAAACTCCATATCCAGGTTACAGACCGGGTTATTTTTATAATACAACTCGAGCTTTCCTGTCCCGGGGAATTCACCGATGACCGTTGCTTCGACATTCTCGCTGCTGAAGACCGCCTGCAACGCTGCGAGCTTCCCGGGGGACACCGACAGGACCATACGCTCCTGTGATTCCGATATCCAGATCTCCATGTAGGATAGCCCTTTATATTTTAAAGGGACCCGGTCGAGATAAACCCGCGCTCCCAATTCCTCCCCCATCTCACCGACCGCGCTCGAAAGCCCGCCGGCGCCGCAATCAGTGATGGCATTATATAAATCCTTATCGCGCGCCTGTAAGATCGTATCGACCATTTTCTTTTCCTGTATGGGATTACCGATCTGTACCGCGCCGCTGGAGATCGTCTCGGATTCATGCGTAAGTTCACCCGAAGAAAAAGTCGCCCCGTGAATACCGTCCCTGCCGGTCCTTCCGCCGACCACAACGATAAGGTCGCCCTGACGCACCTCTTTAAACGATTTATCTTTCGGCATGATCCCCACGGTCCCGCAATATACCAGCGGATTCCCCACAAACCGCGGATGGAACAATATCGCGCCGTTGACGGTCGGAATGCCGATCTTATTGCCGTAATCCCTGACTCCCGAGACAACGCCCTTCATGACCCGCTTCGGATGAAGCGACCCCTGCGGGACATCCGCGAACGGGAATTCCGGCGGAGCAAAACAAAAAACATCGGTATTTAAAATAGGCTTGGCCCCTAAACCGGTACCCAGCGGATCGCGGATGACACCGCCGACACCGGTATTAGCGCCGCCAAACGGCTCTAATGCCGAAGGATGATTATGAGTTTCAACTTTAAAACAAATATTATATTTATCATCAAAGCGTATGACCCCGGAATTATCTTTAAACACCGAAACACACCACGGTTTGTTTAAATCAGTCGTCGCTTTCATGATGGTGGCTTTCAAAAGATTATTGATGATCTTCGGCTTATGATTTACGGTGAGCGGTTTATGCAGCCCCCCCGGTAACAGGCGTTCTTCATACCTGATATCCCCGCGGAAAGTCTTATGCCAACAATGTTCTGACCAGGTCTGGGCGATCGTCTCTAACTCGCAATCAGTGGGATCGCGTTTTAACTTCTTAAAATAATCCTTGATCGACCGCATTTCGGCGAGGTTAAGGAATAATTGGCCTTTTTTACTCAGCTGCTGTAATAGCCGGTCAGCCGCGGACAATAAACCGACAGTGATCAATTTGAACTGATAATCGGGGATCAGCGTTGAGGCTTCCAGCGCATGAGGAGACGACTCATCAACGACATGCTGGATCAATTTATTATACAACAGTTTATCCGCACACATCTTCAATTGCGCGCTGCTGAGGTGTCCTTTTATCACATATTTCTTTACGGTCTTAACCGACCGGGCGCCGGTAATACCTAAATCCCTGATCCCCTTAAGAATAGATTCTTCAGACGGGTCCATTACCCCGGCGTTATAGGCGACCTCGACCACCGATTCTTCCGGGCAAGAGGGACGGTATTGCCCGTTAATAGAATATTCCTGTACCACGCTGTCAACGAGCAATGCGACGCATATCCTGCTTACCTCCTGCTTGGTCAAATCGCCATCAAGCATATAAATAAGGCTAAAGCGGACCTCATTGACGCCGTTGATCCCTAAATCAAGGATATCCTTTTCAATGCCTTGCCCGACCGCATCGAATATCCCGGGTTTATCTTTGATCTCAATTTTCCATGACATGAAAGAACTCCAAACAGAAAAGGAAGGCCGTTACTTATTACAAACCTACATTTCTATAGATCTTATCCACATTACGCAGGTAATAGTTCAGATCGAAGATCTTATCCAATGCTTCATTCTTTATATATTTTACTACTTCTTTATCATTTAAAAGATTATCGCGGAACGCAGTGCCTTTCAGCCAGGTATCCATCGCGCAGCGCTGCACCAGGTCATAGGCCCGGGGCCTGCTCAACCCTTTCTCCATGAGAGCCAGGAGGACCGCCTGAGAAAAAATAAGGCCTTTGGTCTTGATCAGGTTAGCCATCATATTGGCCGGATACACCTGCATCCCTTCAACAACGGCAATGAATTTATGCAGCATATAATCCAAGGCAATGGTAGAATCCGGAAAGATAACCCGCTCCGCGGAAGAGTGGCTTATATCACGCTCATGCCAGAGAGCGACGTTTTCCAATCCCACCGAGGCATTCGCCCGCAGAATCCGGCTTAAGCCGCAGATCCGCTCGCAGATCACCGGGTTACGCTTATGCGGCATAGCTGATGAACCTTTTTGGCCCTTGCCAAACGGCTCTTCAACTTCTAAAACCTCGGTTTTCTGTAAATGCCTTATCTCCGTGGCAAATTTCTCCAACGACGCCCCTACCACCGCCAGTGTAGACAGATAGTGCGCATGGATATCCCTTTGCACTATCTGAGTAGAGATCTTAGCCGGTTTAAGGCCAAGTTGAGCGCACACATAGACTTCCACATCAGGATTAATATTAGAATACGTGCCTACTGCCCCGGAAACTTTTCCCACCCGGACCGCTTCCCGCGCCTGCCGCAGCCGCTCCAGGTTACGGGACATCTCATCATACCACAGCGCTAATTTTAGCCCAAAAGTCATAGGTTCGGCATGTATCCCATGAGTGCGGCCGATGCAAACCGTATCTTTATATTGTTTAGCCCGGCGCGCCAGGACTTTCAATAAAACCTCAACGTCCCCGATCAAGATATCGGTGGCCTCTTTAAGCTGCACACCCAGCGTCGTATCCAAAAGATCGGATGACGTCAGCCCCATATGCAGATATTTAGCATCAGCGCCGATATAACTGGCGACATTCGTTACAAATGCTACAATATCGTGATTGGTCTTTTCTTCTATCTTTTTTATCGCCGCGGCGTTAAACTTGGCTTTCTTTCTGATGCGGTTAACTGCCGCCTGAGGGATCAATTTATCACGGGACTGCGCCTGGCAAACAGCGACCTCGATCGCAAGCATGGTCTTGAATTTGAAATCATCTTTCCAAAGCGCATCCATTGCCGGAAGGCTATATCGTTCGATCATAGGATTCTCCTTTGCGTATTATTATAACAAAAATAAAATGAACTGCAAATTAAAATAGGCATCATTTTGTAAAAACGTAAAAAAAGTATTGACAAAAACCATAACCGTGCTATAGTTATTTTTGTAAATAACATGCAAGGAGCGGAAAGATTTTGGACCGGAATTATCGTAAAACCGTAAAGCAAGATGACAAAACAAAGCTTTACGGTTTTTTTGTTTATTGAACCGGCAGGCGCCATATTTGAACGCGCCGGTTCATTCTGCCAAGAGTTGCTTGGTTTTGCTTCGCAGAATTGAAGTAACGTTCTGGTGGATAACCTTATTGGGGGGAGGTGAAAAGTAACACATGGCACGAGGAAAAGTAAAGTGGTTCAGCAATCAAAAAGGCTATGGTTTTATCAAAAGTGACGATGGGAAAGATATCTTCGTACACCATACCGCGATCCAAGGTGATGGTTATAAGACTTTAGAGGAAGGCCAGGACGTCGAATTCGACGTAACCCAGGGCCCTAAAGGCGACCAGGCAACAAACGTCAATAAATTATAACTTCCCTTCAAACGCAATAAAAAAGCCGCTGGTTTCTTAAAAAAGCCAGCGGCTTTCTATTTCAAGAACTATACCTATCGATATAATATTAAACTTGCTTTTCTTGAAGCCGTGCTTCCAATTCTTCTATTTTCTTCTTAAGCTCGATCATCCTGAGCTCCCGCTCTACGGTGATCTTATTGAACATTTCCAATTCACTGATCTTCTGCTGCAACTGCAATTCTTCCTCTTTACGCCCGGTGATATCCTCATAAGTCCCTAAAATCCCGAGTTCATTCCCTTGTGAATCTACAAGAGGCACTTTACTTGTTTTGAGCCAGATCTTGCCTCCTTCCGGGGTAGTTTGAGGTTCTTCAAAGTTCAGCTTTGCTTTTCTTGACCTCATGACTGCCTGATCATCGGCTTGATAAATTTCAGCCTGCTCCGCCCATCCCATCTGGAAATCATCCTTGCCGATAAGGTCTTCGGCCTTATTTTTACCCGCATCTTTAGCAAAGATCTCGTTGCAACCAATATACTTTAAGTTTTTATCTTTCCAGAACACCCTTATCGGAAGAAGGTCGATGATCCTCTGCAACAATTTCTGAGAATTATTAATTTCTTCCTCCCGCTGCTTGTGCTCAGTGATATCGCGGAACATCCATATTCTTCCCAAGTAATTATCATTCTTGTCGATAACCGGAGACGAATACCTGTCCAAAATGGTCCCGTCAAGGAACTCAATTTCATCACGGCTTGTTTCCTCCTGATGCGAATAGAGGTACCTGACTTTATCAAGGAATTGCCGGGGGTACTTAGCCTTACCGACTACGTACTGCAAGAGCACTTCGTCATTTTTCTCATCGATAATATTCTGAGGGACTTTCCACATTTTATACAACTGCTGATTAGTCAAGATCCGCTGCCCCTGAGCATCCACAACCAATACCCCGTCAATGGTTGATTCTACCTGAGCCTCCAAGAACGCGGTTTTTCCTTTTAACTCAGCTTCAACCTTCAAGCGCTCGGTTATATCGATACCCATCCCTATCAAAAAAGAAATGCCGCCGATATCAGTGCGCAGCCCGGTAAAATAATACGACGTTACTGTCCCGTTTTTGGCGGACAAATGAGCTTCAACATCAGAGGCACCCTTTACAAAAACATCCCTGATCCTTTCTTCAACTTTCTTTTTCTCTTCACCGCAAAAAAGCTCAAGCGGGCTCATCGCAAGCAGTTCTTTGGACGTATACCCCGTTACCTCGGCAAACTTATTATTAACCCAACTAAACATTACCTGCTTATTGATAACATAAGCAATACCAGGCAAACTATTAACAATTGATTCAAGAAATTGAGAATTGTTCACTATTTCATCGCGGGGCGCTTCTTTTTCGCTCATGCTTTTCTCCTATGCTTAAGAACAAACCTCCACAGCCATCACGAATATCGGCCCTTCAAAGTGAGCACCGGTATTCTTCCTTACTATAAATAAACAACGTCTTCCTGATGGAACAAGGACAGAAAAAGCAGCAAGTAATCCTTGATATGACGCGTGATCAGGAAATTATTACGGATATGCTCCCTGCCGTTCTTCCCGAGCTTTTCGGCGTATGCCGGATTATTCAAAAGCTGCTTAATGGCAAAAGCAGCACCCTCTACCGAATGGCATAACAAACCGGAATACTTATGCTTAACCTGTAAAGGGATCCCTCCTACATTGGAAGCCACTACCGGTTTACCCTTCCACAAGGC
>CAZPNW010000055.1:0-2899 GCA_964588175.1 uncultured Planctomycetales bacterium | reverse complement strand
GTGGTGGTCGAAGACAACGGCATTGGTTTCGACAACAAAGACGCCGAACGGATATTTGGCATGTTCCAACGGCTGCAAAGCCGCAGCGCGGTACCTGGCACAGGTATGGGCCTGGCGATCTGTAAGAAGATCCTCGAACGTCACGGCGGCAGTATTTGGGTAGAATCCCAGCCCGGGGTCGGGACGACTTTTTATTTTAAGATCCCGGTCATGGAGAAAACAGAACATGCGTGAGAATGCAGAGATAGCTGCGATAGAGGTCTTGCTCGTCGAAGATAATCCCGGCGATGTCCGTTTGATGCAGGAAGTCTTTAAGGACAGTTGTGTGCGTAATAACCTTACTGTTGTCGAGGACGGCGTTCAGGCGCTGGAGTGTTTACGTAACCAGGGCAGCTATGGCCATTCCGCGCGTCCGGACCTTATTTTGCTTGACCTGAACCTTCCTAAAAAGGATGGCCGTCAGGTTTTGTCGGAGATCAAAGAAGACCATGATCTTAAGAGTATCCCGGTCCTGATCTTGACGACTTCTCACGCTGCAGAGGATGTGTCTCGCAGTTATGCTTTGCACGCGAATTGCTATATCACAAAGCCTTTTAACCTGGATGAGTTTATTCAGATTGTAAAAATAATCGAACGATTCTGGATGGGGGTAGTTCTTTTGCCGTCAATGAGGGCTTCAGCGTAATGGATACAAAACAGATCAAGATCCTTTTAGTTGAAGACAATCCGGGTGATGCCCGCCTGTTGAAAGAGTACTTGTCTTTAGCCTCCAGCGTGCGCTTTGAAATATCTTATGCCGGTAAGATCAGTGAAGCTTTGAAGGAAGTGGAGGGGAATCATTTTGATATTATTTTGCTTGACCTGATGCTGCCTGATAGCACGGGATTAGAGACGTTTCACAAGATGAAGGCTGCCGCCGGAGGAACTCCGGTGGTGGTTATGTCCGGGGTCTCTGATGAAACAACAGCGATAAAGGCTGTTCAGGAAGGCGCCCAGGATTATTTAGTTAAGGGGCAGGTTGAAGGCAATCTGCTCGTGCGCGCGCTGCGCTACGCGATAGAAAGAAACCGGATGCAGGCGGCACTGCGCAGCCAGTCATTGGTTGATGATTTAAGCGGCCTGTATAACCGGCGCGGTTTTATATCCCTGGCGCAACAGCAGATAAAATTATCCCGCAGGACGAGGAGGGGATTTTTTATTGTTTTTGTTGACCTTGATGGCCTCAAAAAGATCAATGATACCTATGGCCATTTGGAAGGAGACCGGGCGCTGGTTGCGGTAGCCAATATCCTCAAGAAAACGTTCCGTGAAACCGATGTTGTCGCCAGGATCGGAGGGGATGAATTTATCGTCTTGGCGATTGACGCCGCGGAGGATACCGCCGAAATTATTAGGCACCGTACCGAAGAGAATCTCAAGGAATATAATACCGCTTCCGGCAGCGCGTATCAATTGTCGGTGAGCATGGGTATCGTGTCTTTTAATAGCCAGAGCGCGGTCACGTTGAACCAATTGATGGAGCAGGCGGACCAGGCATTATATAAACATAAACGCAGTAAACGTGAATAATATGACCCGTAAAAGAATAAGTATTTTGTTGATTGAAGATAATCCGGGAGACGCCCGCCTGATGCAAGAATTATTAGGGGTTTCTCCGGGGTCTCCTTTTGTTATGGAATGGGTTGATTCATTGGAAAAGGGGTTGGCGCGGCTGGCGGCGTCTGTGATCGATGTTATTCTGCTTGACCTCTCGCTTCCTGACAGCCAGGGGATCGATACGTTCTTTAAGATCCAAACAGCGGCAAAAGGCGTGGCTGTTGTGGTATTGACCGGGCTTTATGATGAGGCGCTTGCCATGCAGGCGGTCCATGCCGGCGCGCAAGACTATTTAGTCAAAGGCCAGGCTGACGGTAATTTGCTGGTCCGCTCCATCCGCTATGCCGTTGAGCGGCAGCGTATTGAAGAACAGCTGCGTAAGATGAATGATTTTAACCAGTCTATCCTTAAAGCGCTGCCGTTCGGAATGGATATTGTCGATGAAACAGGAAATATCCTCTATTTAAGCGAGAATTTTGAGTCTCTTTTCGGAAAAGAATGCTTAGGGCAGAAATGCTGGTTGATCTACAAAGATGATAAGATGCAGTGTAAAGAGTGTTCTTTGCGGGATAATATCAGGGTCGGAGAGCTTCGGACAATCGAGATCGAGGGAGTGACCGGCGGCAAGATATTCCAGATCATGCATGTCGGTCTGATCTATGAAGGCAAGAAAGCGGTGCTTGAAATATTCAATGATATTACCGAGAGAAAGCGTATCGAGCAGATGAAGAGCGATTTTGTGGCTATGGTGTCGCATCAGTTAAAAACACCTGTTGGAGAGATGCGCGGGTATATTGATAATATGCTGACGGGCTTAACCGGTGAATTAAGCGTAAAACAAAAGCAATACCTTTCGGAGATGCAGCATATAAGCCTGCGCGCGTACCGTTTGATCTCCGACTTGCTTAATGTCTCCCGTATTGAGCGCGGGGTCATTTCCGTCAATATCCAGCCGGCTGCGCTTCAAGAAATCATTGATTTATCGATCAGGGATTACCGCGAAGAAATACGCTCCCGCGGCATTACGCTCGTTATGGAAGGCATGGAGAAGCAGATTACGTGCGCAGTAGATAAGGATAAAATGGTTGAAGTTGTCAGCAATATTATTAATAATGCGGTTAAGTTTGCTTCGCAAGGACGGATCACGATACGGCTTAAAGACGATCAAGGGTTTGGTTTTATTGAGATCGAAGATACCGGCGCGGGAATCCCTCCGGAGTTTTTAAACAAGATCTTTAAGAAAGAACAGGCACTGGGAGGCAGCCCTCGTTCTGAAGGCGGGGCGGGCCTGGGGTTGTATATA
>CAZPNW010000054.1:0-40063 GCA_964588175.1 uncultured Planctomycetales bacterium | reverse complement strand
AAAGAAAGCCGAAGTGTTGAGGCAGGGATGAAGAAATGTCCGTATTGCGCCGAAGATATCCAGGATCAGGCGATCAAATGCCGGTTTTGCGGGGCTGATTTAGCACGCAAGAAGAAGTCGCGGAATTGTTTGATCGGGTGTTTGATCATGGTGTCTGCCGGCATAGTCATGCTTACCCTTTTGATATACGGCAGTTACCTGGTGATCGTCATGGTGTTCAGGAAATTGACGGGGAATACGTTCGCGTTACCGTTTGATATGACTCTTCCTTCCTGGCTTAAGGGGATAGAGCAGCAGTTCTCGAATATCTTTTCTTTGTTTCAGGAGTTCTTGCGGCGGATCAAAGATTCGTTCGACCAGGGCCAAAAATGGGTGTAGGGTCCGTTTGATTGATTTGACACGGGATTGTTTTTTACCTATAATAGCGCACATAATGATGCGAGGTTGATATGGGGCGGTTTTTAAAAGGATATTTTGGCGATTTCGGCGGTACGTTTGTTTCTGAGACGCTTATGTATGCTTTAACGGAATTGGAATCGGAGTATAAGAAAGCAAAGCGTGATTCAGCGTTTAAGAGGGAGCTTGCCTATTATTTGAAAGAATATGCCGGCAGGCCGACGCCGTTATACCTGGCGTCACACTTAAGTGAACAGCTGGGTATTAAGAAGATATACCTGAAACGTGAAGACCTTTTACATACCGGAGCTCATAAGATAAATAATACCCTGGGACAGGTCCTTTTGGCAGTACGGATGAAGAAACCGCGTGTTATTGCCGAAACCGGGGCGGGCCAGCATGGGGTCGCGACAGCAACGGTTGCGGCAATGTTCGGCTTAAGCTGCGATATTTATATGGGTGAGGAAGATATCGAGCGCCAGAAGCCCAATGTTTTCAGGATGAAGCTTTTGGGGGCAAACGTCATTCCCGTTTCCAGCGGTACCAAAACACTCAAAGACGCCATGACGCAGGCGCTCCGGGATTGGGTAACCAATGTCGCGCATACGCATTACATTATCGGTACGGTTGCCGGCCCGCATCCCTATCCCGTTATGGTCAGGGATTTTCAGTCGGTGATCGGCATAGAATCGAGGCGGCAAATCATTAAAAAAGAGAAGCGCTTGCCGGATTACCTGGTTGCCTGTGTCGGCGGAGGGAGTAATGCTATGGGATTGTTCCATCCCTTTTTTAATGATAAGAAAGTAAAGTTTATCGGTGTTGAGGCAGGCGGTTTGGGGCTATCTACCGGAAAACATGCCGCGACACTGGTCATCGGAGATATCGGAGTGCTGCATGGGTCGAAATCAAATCTTCTTGAAGACAAGTTCGGGCAGGTGAATTCTACTCATTCGATCTCTGCCGGGCTTGATTATCCGGGGGTCGGGCCGGAACACGCCTATTATAAAAAAATAGGCCGGGCCCGCTATGTGGCAGTTAAAGATCGCGAAGCCCTGGATGGTTTTAAACTGTTGGCGCGAAGCGAAGGGATCATCCCTGCTTTGGAATCATCGCATGCGATCGCCTATCTTAAGAAGCTGGCAAAGAAAATAAAACGGGATTCCGTCGTGATCGTCTGTCTTTCAGGGAGAGGGGATAAGGATCTCGGTATTGTGACACAAAAATTACACGTTTAAGAGGCGGTTAAAGCTATGACGGCGCTTGAAAAAAAATTCAGTGATTTGCGCGAAAAAGGGAAAAAGGCGTTGATCGTTTTTATTACCGCCGGGTATCCTGACCTGGATACTACGGGGCGTTTAATATTAGAATTAGCCGCCTCAGGGGCGGATATTATTGAGTTAGGTGTGCCGTTTTCCGACCCTATGGCGGATGGTTTGATCATTCAGGAAGCTTCTCAGGCAGCGCTCGAGAGAGGGGTCAATCTGAAAGGGATCCTGGAAGTAGTCAGAAAAGCCAGAAAACATACCGCGGTCCCTATTTGCCTCATGACGTATTATAACCCGGTATTTTGTTTTGGAGAGAAAGCGTTCGTCAAGGAGGCCTCTGCCGCAGGCGTGGATGGGGTCATTATTCCTGACTTGCCGGTTGAGGAGAGTAAGAGCTTGATCGCCCTTGAGAAGGAATCGGGGATCGATGGTATTTATTTTATTTCTCCGACAACGCCTGCCTCTCGGATGAAATATATTGCCGGTATTTCAAAAGGCTTTATTTATTATGTTTCGCTTACCGGGGTGACAGGCGCGCGCGCGAAACTTCCGCTGGACCTCATCAGAAAAGTAAAATTAATTAAATCGTTCACTCCGAAACCTGTTTGTGTCGGTTTCGGGATTTCTACAGTGCAGCAGGTCAAAGAGGTCCAGTCGTTTGCTGATGGAGTTATCGTGGGAAGCGCGGTGGTCAAGAAGATCAAGGAAAATATCGGCAACCCCGCTTTAGTCAAACGCGTCGGCCGATTTGTCAGGTATTTACAAGGAAACCATGTATAATAAGACAGTTTTAGAGAACGGCCTGACGCTGATTACCCATCGTATGCCCAAGATGCAGTCGGTTGCTTTGGGCATTTGGATCAAGGTTGGCGGCCGGTATGAGTCGGTTGAGAATAAGGGGATCAGCCATTACCTGGAACATTTGCTTTTTAAAGGTTCAAAGAAATATTCCTGTCAGGCTATCAAAGAGTCCATTGAAGGGGTGGGAGGGGCGTTAAACGGATTTACCTCGGAAGAAGCTACCTGCTATCTGGTAAAACTGCCCAGCCGCCATTTGGACCTGGCGTTTGACATACTCTCTGATATGGTTGAAACCCCCCTGCTTTTAAAAAATGATATTCAAAGAGAACAGACGGTTATCTTAGAAGAGATCAAGATGTATAAAGACCTGCCGCAGAGCTATGTCTATGATCTGCTCGATGAATTAATGTGGCCGGATCAGGCGTTAGGGATGAGTGTTTTAGGCAGCGTTGAATCAGTCAGCAGGATAGAACGCCGAGGCCTGGCTTCTTTCAAGCAAGGGCATTACGGCCCGGCAAATATTGTCGTAAGCGCGGCGGGGTTGTTGGATCATGATGTATTGGTCAGGCGCGTCAAGAAAATGTTCCGCGGCTCAAATGGCGTAAAAAAGAACCAGTGTGCGCAGGCGATACAGCAGCAGTCCAAGCCCCAGGTGAAGTTTTATCCCAAGGAAACCGAACAAACCCACGTAGCGTTGGGTTTTCATAGTTTTAAACGGGGGCATCCTTTAAAACATGCCCTTGGTTTATTGCATGTCATCCTGGGGGGGAACATGTCAAGCCGCTTGTTTAACGAACTGCGGGAAAAACGCGGCCTTGCCTATGAAATCGGCACTCAGGTGAAGCGTTTTCAGGATACCGGCGCTTTTGTCGTGCATGCGGGTATCGATAATAAAAAAGTCAATGAAGCGTTGGCGTTGATCCTCAAAGAGCTTAAACGGATCAGCCATGCCCTGGTAAGAGAAGATGAGTTCTTGCGCGCCAAGGAGTTTTATCTGGGACAGCTCATGTTGGCGTTAGAAGATACCCTTGACCATATGTTGTGGATCGGGGAATCGACTTTGGCAATGGATAAAACGTATGCGCTCGCGGATATTTTTAAGGAGGTCCGGCAGGTAAAACGCCAGGACATCCTTGCGGCTGCCCGGGAAATATTTCAGCAGAAACATTTAAATCTGGCATTGATCGGCCCGGGTAAAGACCAGGAAACGCCGATTCTTAAAGAAATACAGTCAGGATAATCATAGATGCATCTCATATTTTCTATCCCCGTCGTTGTGATCGTTCTGTTTGTGCTTACGGTCATCTCTTTCTTCTTGTCCGCCTCAGAAACTTCCCTTATCGCGTTAAATAAGATCCGCTTGCGCCATCTGGTAGAACAGGGCAAGCGCGGGGCTGTATCTGTGCAAAACCTGGTTACTAAACTTGATAAATTGATCGCTGCTATTCTTATCGGGAATAATTTCGTTAATATCGCGATCTCTTCTTTTGTAACGGCAATCTTTGTTTCACTATTCGGTTATCAAATCGGGTTGATCATTGCAACTTTTGTTACAACATTTTTTGTGCTGGTTTTTTGTGAAATAACACCGAAGATCCTCGCCACAAAGCATCCGGAACGTATCGCCTTGTTTATTGCCCCTTTTATGGAAGTCTTGATCAGGATCCTGTATCCGGTGGTCATTGTTTTTACCGGCATCAGTGATTATATGTTGCGGTTGATGCGTATTCAGCCGGTTAAGAGGTCTCCGTTAGTTACCGAAGAAGAGTTGCGTATGATGATCGAGATCGGTAAGGAAGAAGGTGTTTTAAGCGACGAAGAACGTAAAATGCTGCATCGGATCTTTGAGTTTGGCGATACCAAAGTCGGCGAAGTCATGGTGTCTAAAGATAAGATGGTAGCGGTTGATGAATCCGTAAGCCCGGAAGCCTTATTAAATATCTTTGTCGAGCAGGGGCATGCGCGGCTGCCGGTTTTTTCCGGGACACGGGAGAATATTATCGGTGTTATCTATGCTCGCGACCTCCTGTATATTTTGCGGGATAAGGGGCTTTTTGTGTTACAGGACCTTATTCACCAGGTGTATTTTGTTTCTCCTTCAATACGGGTCAATGAATTATTACGGAAGTTCCAGGCGGATAAGATCCAGATCGCTGTAGTCGTCGATGACCGGAAGAAAACAGTGGGCATGGTGACCTTGGAAGATCTGCTTGAAGAGATTGTCGGTGAGATCGAAGAGGAGAAGAGCGGTCATAAGGGCAAGGGGTAGATAAATATATTGACCTCTTGAGTACCCTGCTATATACTATGGAAACAGTCAGGGAGTGCTTCATTGACACGCCCGGTAACCTGTGATACCATAAGTAAACTTTCAGTAAAAAAGGGAGGAATCATGGCAGAAAAAGGATATTGTGTTAAATGTAAAAAGAGCCAGGAAATGAAAGATGAACAGAAAGTCACCATGAAGAACGGCCGTCCTGCCGCTAAAGGAAAATGCCCTGTATGCAATACCGGCATGTATAAGATCTTAGGAAAAAAATAAACTAAAACGTTTTACCGTTGAATGGTACTTTCCCGTATTCAAACGGCACTCCCGGGTGGAACAAAGATAACGTATCATTCGGAAGAGAAGGAGGCAAGTCCTCATAGATTCTAAAGCTTTAGCCCAAAGAATTGCTTTTATAGCGCAGGAAAAGAAGGCGGAAGACGTTATGATCCTTGATATGCGTTCACTGTCCTCCTTTTTCGAATACTTTGTTATTGTCAGCGGTGGCTCGTTGCGTCAAGTTAATGCGATTGCCAACGCCATTCAGGATGACCTCACCCAGGAGCGCATAAGATCATGCTCGCGCGTCCCTGCCCAGGATGTATCAGGTTGGATCGTCTTGGATTATTCGGCGGTCCTCGCGCATGTTTTTTATAAGCCTAAGAGAGAGTTCTACGCGCTCGAACGGCTCTGGTCTGACGCAAAGAAAGTCCGGGTCAGTAAGCGTATTCCACGTACTGCAGCTCCACAGCAATCAAAGAGTGTTAAGCAATAGTATTCCAAAGCTGGCGAGGTTTCCTTCTTCAGTATTATTTCTACCGCTCATTTAGGTTTTACATGGAAAAGAATATTCAGGATTCCCTTATTGAAGTCATTCAGGATGCTTACGCCGAATTGTACCGTGATACTCCCGGATGCGCCGCGGTGCCTGTTGAGTTGTCGCTGGCAACCGGTTTTGGGGACCTTTCAAACAACCTCGCTTTACGGTTAGGCAGCCTCCTGAAACAGCCCCCCTTAAAGATCGCCGCTTGCCTGGTTGATTCTATTGAGCAGCATCTTCGCAAGAGCCCTATTCATGATTGTATTAAAGACATCAAAGCCGAAGGCGCGGGGTTCATCAATTTCTACCTCAGTGATGATTATTTTTACCGGCAGCTCAAGCGTATTATTGCTGAATCAAAAGATTTCGGCAGGCAAGATCTTGGCGCCGGAAGAAAGGTGATGATCGAATTCGTCAGCGCTAATCCTACCGGGCCGTTATCGGTCGCGCATGCGCGGCAGGCCGTTGTCGGCGATGCGTTAGCCAGTATCCTGTCTTTTTTAGGGTTTAGTGTCCATCGGGAATATTACCTGAATGATGAAGGTAATCAGATCAATATATTGGGAAAGTCGGTAGATTTACGGCTTCAGGAATTAAGGGGAGAAAAGAAAGAATTCCCTGAGAATTATTACCAGGGTGATTATATCTATGATATTGCCCGCAAACTCGCGGCTGAAAATACGTTGGTGGATGATCCCGGCGATTATGCGGGTAAGTATATCCTGGATATTATCAAAGAAGAGTTGCGGGATTTCGGGATCAGCTTTGATTGCTGGTATAGCCAGAAGGCGTTACGAAAAGCAGGCGCGATCGAGAAAGCGTTCGAGTATTTGAGAGAAAAAGGATTCTTATACGAGCAGGATGGCGCGCAATGGTTTAAGTCAACGGCGTTCGCAGACGATAAAGACCGGGTAGTCGTCAAAAGCGACGGGTCTTATACGTATCTTGCCCCGGATATCGCCTACCACCAGAATAAATATAAACGCGGATTTAGCTGGTTGATCAACCTTTGGGGGCCTGACCATCACGGTTATATCAGCAGGCTTAAAGCCGCGGTGCAGGCGTTAGGCGAGGACCCTGGATCTCTTTCGGTCATCATTGTGCAATTAGCTTCAATATTTAAAGACGGGAAGCCTTTGGAAATGTCGACTCGCCGCGGGCAGTATATAACGCTGCGGGAAGTTCTGGATGAAGTCGGCAGGGACGCCTCCCGTTTCTTTTTTATCATGCGCCGCACTTCCAGCCTTCTGAATTTCGACCTGGAGACCGCGAAAAAGCAGACTTCAGAAAACCCGGTCTATTATGTGCAGTATGCGTACGCGCGGATATACAGTATTATTAAGAATAGCCCTTTTGAGATCGCCGGCCGGGATTTTGATGCGCAGGCCTTAAAAGAAAAAGAAGAGCTGCAGTTGATCAGGAAATTATGGCAGTTCTCTTTTATCCTCAATGTCTGTTATAAGACGCTTGACCCCTATATGATGACTGTTTATCTGCAGGAAATAGCGGAAGATTTTCACCGTTTTTATGACCGTTGCCGGGTTCTGGGCAATGATGAAGCAGTTACGCGCGCCCGTTTGAACTTAGTGAATGCGGCGCGTATTGTGCTGGGTATCGGCTTAGATCTACTCGGTATCTCAAAGCCGGAGAAGATGTAGTGAGAAATAATAAAGGTTAAGAATATAAGTACTTGTTTTTTGTAGTTAGGTCAAGGGAAAGCAGTTAGTTTAGTGGTTAGGTAAAGTAGTTGGGTTTAAAATAACCTAACTACTTTACCCAACAGCCAAACAAACATCTTAACCCTATCCGTAACCAATAATACGTATGCATACCCGTAAGGTCTTACATATAGCTTCCCTGAATCGCGCGTTGCATGAAGTCTTGAGTAAAGAGTTAGGGATTTCTAAGGTCCTCGCGCAACTCTTAATAAACCGCGGGATTGAGACTCCCGGTGCCGCGGAAAAGTTCCTTAATCCCAGCCTCGTTGACCTTCTTGATCCGTATTCATTCCTGCAGATGGCTCAGGCGGTAGATATTGTCAGGCGGGCCTGTAAAACTAAGGAAAAGGTTTTGGTTTTTAGCGATTATGATGTTGATGGTTTAACATCGCTTACCCTGCTTGAAAATACGTTGGCAAGGATGGGATTGGAAACGTTCCATTATATCCCGGACAGGGTTAAAGAGGGATACGGCCTTAATAAGAAGGTTTTCGAACTTGTTAAAGAAAAACAGGTGAAAGTCGTTATTACGGCGGACTGCGGGACTAATAGTTTTGAGCAGATAAAAGCATTGCGGGGCATGGGGGTTGACGTGATCGTGACTGACCATCATGAGCCGTTGGAGAACCATGGCCACGATTATGCTTCAGCGATGATCAATCCAAAAGTAAGTAATTCCGGATACCGCTATCGTGACCTGGCAGGTGTGGGTGTTGCGTACAAATTCTGCCAGGCTCTGTGCCGAGATACCTTGTTTGATGAGTTAGACCTGGTTGCTTTAGGTACTATTGCGGATGCTGTTCCTTTGACGGGTGAGAACCGTATCATTGCCAAAGAAGGCCTTTCCCTGCTGTTCAATACTAAACGGCTGGGCCTTAAAACGCTTATTGAAGCCAGCGGCATTAAGAACAAAAAGATCAATCCCAGCTTTGTAAGTTTTATCCTTGGCCCGCGTATTAACGCCAGCGGCCGTATCGACAATGCTGAGGTCGCTTTAAACCTGCTGATGAGTGTGGATCAGGCAGAAGCAGAAAGGCTTGTTGAAACTGTTGAAAAACATAACCGCCAGCGTCAGAAAGTAGAAAGCACGATTTTAGAAGAGGCGCAAGCCATTATCGATAAAGAAGTTAATTTCAAGGAACATAAAGTCATGGTTGTGGCAAAAGAAGGTTGGCATACCGGTGTTTTGGGTATTGTCGCGGCAAAACTGGCGGAACGGTTTTACCGTCCGACTATATTGATCTCTTTAGCTGAAGGATTATGTAAAGGTTCAGGCCGGTCTATTAAGAATTTTCATCTTTTTGAAGCTATTCTTGAATGCCGTGAGCTTTTGGAAAACTTTGGGGGGCATCAGCATGCTACGGGGCTTTCTTTAACGAAAGAAAATGTTGATGATTTCCGTAATAAGATCAATCTTTTGGCTCATGAGCGTTTAACCATGACTGACTTGATGCCGAGTATAGATATTGATATGGCATTGACTCTTGCAGATATGGACGAGGGGCTGGTTCAGGAACTTTCAAGACTGGAACCTTTCGGTATGGGTAATCGCCAGCCTTTGTTTTTTACCGGGAACCTCCGGCTTAAAGGGCAGCCGCGTGTCATGGGCAGGGATACATTGAAATTTTGGGTCACTGACGGGACATTTACCTATCAAGCGATCGGCTTTGGCATGGGAAGTTTTAAAGATAGTTTGCTTGCTGCGGAATATTTTGATGTAGTATATAGCCCTGTTATCGATAATTGGCAGGGTGAGGAATCGTTACTCCTTGAGATAAAAGAAATATTCTTTAAATAACCCCTCGGCAGGGCTCGGGGCTATTTTTGCAAAGCAAAAATTAGTGAGCCATAAGCGCCAGAGGCATGGCTTATTCAAAGCTAAAAGGCAAAAGTAAGAAATTACTTTTGCCTTTTGATTTTGCGTGCCGCCAACGGCGCAATTAAGCCTTCTTGATATTGCCTTTTTTGAGGCATTTTGTGCAGACATAGGCTCGTTGCGGATGATTATCGATCACTATGCGCATTTTTTGCAGGTTAGGCAGGAATTTCCGTAAGTGACTACGGACTATTTTACTTCCGGTTCCGCCTTTCTTCTTAGCAGCACCTTTTCTCACAACGCTTTTACCCGTGAGAGGGCCTTTTCCACAGAGAGCACACTTTTTTAACATGTTAAATCACCTCATTTGAAAGATTTTGTTGTTAAAATATAATTAACCTTAGAAGTAAAAGTATACTTGAAAACATGGCTTTGTCAAGGTAAAATAAGTGGAATTCTCGGTCTAAAGTCAGGGTCTCCGTTTTTTTTCTCCAACGGGTGAAAACCCGGGTTCTTTTCAGGAAGGCTCTTTTATCCGTATGCATAATCAAGATCAGCGTTTATTGAGGTTCCCCCAGGTTTTGATCGTTGAAGCTTCTGCCGGTTCGGGTAAAACGTATGCATTAGCAAGGCGTTACATCCAACTTCTCATGCAGGCAAGCTCTACGGTATCAGAAGTCCCAATACATTCTATCCTGGCGATCACTTTTACCAATAAGGCCGCTCTTGAAATGAAAGAGCGGATCTTGGAACTCTTAAAAAGGATCGCGTTGGATGCATTTATTCATCCTCAAGAAAAAGCCTTATTGCTGGATGCATTGCATATTGATGAGGCAAGCGCGCGCCAAAAAGCGCATCTGATCATGGATGCTTTACTGCGAAACTATAATTTTTTCCAGGTCCAGACCATCGATAGCTTTATTAACGCTATCCTCAGCGGGTGCGCCTTTAAACTGGACCTTTCTGCCAGGTTTAAGACAGAAAAAGATTACCGTGAATATCTCGCGTACAGCCTGGATAAGTTGATCGACCGTGCTTTATCAGATAGCCAGGTGCTCAAGCTTTTTAGTAATTTCCTTACCCAGTACATTTATATAGAAAACAGGGCAGGGTGGTTCCCCAAACAGTACATTTTAGGGATCATTACGGCGTTGTTTTCAAAAAGCAACCGTTATGCGGGAGGATTTTTCCTTTCCAGCGCTACCGCAGATCAGGTGTTTTCCAAGAAAGAAGAGATCATCAAACTTTTTCGCAAGCTCTCAGATCGCCTGCCCGCCGGCACTCATGCCGGGTTTAAAAACAGTTTGATCGCATTCTTAGAACGTTATGATGATCATTTCTCGATTGAAAAAGTTTCTGACTATTTTAAACGTGAGGAGCCTCCGGTTAATAAGGGAAAAGATGTCCCGGAGGAACTGCGTTTGCTTTGGCGAACGATCAGGAACAGCCTTTCCGGGCTCTGTGAACTGGAATCGGTTTTTATGCTTAATTATTATGTCGCTATCTTCACCTGTGTGCTCGACGACTTAAAACAAGCCGCCAGTAAAGACGATATTTTGTTCCTGGAAGCTTTGAATAAAGAGGCGCGTAACCTTTTTGATGAGAAAAACCTCGGCCTCCCTGAACTTTACTACCGCCTGGCTACCCGATTCAAGCATTTCTTGCTTGATGAATTCCAGGATACCAGCCGCCTGCAATGGGAAAACCTTTTTATCATGATCCAAGAGGCGCTTTCATGCGGAGGCTCATTGTTTTATGTGGGAGATAAAAAACAGGCGATCTACCGTTTCCGGGGAGGTGAAGTATCATTGATCGAATCTCAGAAAGAACGCCTGCGTGATTTTAATTTGATCGAAGAGTCGCTCGTGATTAATTACCGCAGCCGCCGGGAGATTGTTGCTTTTAACAATATGCTTTTTTCTCAAGATAATCTCGGGAGGTTCCTTAAGGCGCTTGCCGACGAGAAAAAAGGATCGCTCGCGTTAGACGAAAATGATATTGAGGAAATTACCGGTATCTTCAAGTCGTCCTCTCAGGATTCCCTCAAGAACAAACCCGGTGGTTTTGTAAAAACAATGTTTATTGAATATAAGTCAAAAGAAGAACGTGTTGAATCGTTAAGGCCTGTAGTGATTGATCTCCTCAGGCGCTTGACCGCGCGCGGAGTCTCGCTGCAGGATATCGCTTTTATTGTGAGAAAGAATGAACAGGTCGAGCTTTTGACCTCCTGGCTCCTGGAAGAGAATATCCCTGTCGAATCGGATAAAACACTGAATATCAAATCCAACGCCTATATTAAAGAATTGGTCAGTTTTCTCATGTTCCTGAATTCACCGATCGACAATTTATCGTTCGCATCTTTTATACTGGGGGAGATCTTTTCCCGGGCATCGGGGATCTCAACCGAACAGGTCCAGGATTTTATTTTCAAGCTGCACAGCAGTTCTCCCGGGCCCGTTTATCTCTACCGGGAATTTAAGGCGCGTTTCCCCGAAGTCTGGGACCGTCTTTTTGAGGATTTTTTTAAGAGTGTCGGGTTTGTCCCGTTATATGAATTGGTCGTCAGTATTTACCGCGGGTTCGCCGTTTTGGATGCGTTTTCTGACTATCAGGGCTTCTTTATGCGTTTCTTAGAATTGATTAAAGAGGTAGAAGACAAGAAACCGAGTATTCAAGTATTCCTGGATTTCTTTGCTCAAGCCTCCGCTGATGACCTCTATGTCAACGTCGCCAATACCGATTCAATAAAAGTGCTGACGATCCATAAGTCAAAGGGCCTGGAATTTCCCGTAGTTATCCTGCCTTTTTTAGAAATGAATGTAAAAGCCGAACAAGAGGTCATTGTCCCGGCGCCGGAGGGTTTAAAATTGTTGTATCTGAAGAAAAGGTACGCTGATTTTTCTTCATCACTGGCCCGGATCTACCGCAATGAATATGTCAAGGCATTCATCGACGAGCTCAACAGCATCTATGTCGCCACTACCCGGCCGAAGGATGAACTCTATATCTTTATTTCTCCTCAGGGAGAAACGGGATCGAATATTGCCGGCTTTCTTTTGCCGGAAAACGATCGTGAGTATGGGTCTCTCGGAGATATGAAGGCATCTCGAGAAGTGCAGCGCCCGCAGGGGCTTACGCGGGAGATCCCGCCCGCGGCATATAAAGACTGGATCCATCTTTTAAAGGATGAGTTTATTGATGAGCATACTCTCGATGCCCGCTCTGAGATCTTTCGGGGCGAGGTGTTCCATTATATTCTTTCCTGTATTGGCAATTGCGCAGGCGTTGATAAACAGGTATTGCTTACCGGCGCTCTTTTAAAAGCCCGGATGTGTTTTCCCGCCCTTACCGACGTAACTGCCTATTCCGGTGTTGTGGGGGCATTATTAGCAGATAAACGGTATGATCGTTATTTTAATGTGCCCGAGGGGAAGGTGTATCAGGAGAAAGAGATCGTTGACCGTTTTGGCGTAACCAGGCGGCTTGACCGCCTGGTCGTAACCGCCCAAGACGCCTGGATCATTGATTATAAGAGCTCACCTGAGGCCCGGGCGGAATACAACGAACAAATGACGGAATATATCGCTGTTGTCAAAGATATCTATCCGCATTTAAAAGTTACCGGGCTTTTGATCTATTTAGACAGTTTGCAGTCCCAAGAGGTTTCTTAAACGTTAAGAGAGATTATGGGCCAGATCGTTACGTATAATTTATCCGAAGATTTTATTGAAAAGCTTTCCTGTTTCCTTGAGGATACGTATGTCGCCGCAGGCAAAGATTTAAGCAGGGTCGCGGTAGTATTCGGGGGAAAGCGTCCGGCGCTTTTCTTGAAACGCGAATTATCCCGCAGGATCCATAAAGGATTCACCCCTCCCCGGTTCTTTTCTATTGATGAATTTATGGGATATTCATTTTCTAAAAAAACGGTTTTTGGCGCTCTTACCGACCTTGATGATTGTTATACGATCTATACGCTGGCACAGGGTATTGCCGCAGATATCTTAAAAGGCAGGGAAAGTTTCTCAAAGTTCCTTCCCTGGGCGCGGGAAGTCAAGGCATTTATCGAACAACTTGACCTGGAGGATATCGCGCTCAAACCTTTGGAAAATATCCAGTATAAGGCTTCTATCGGTTACGATGTCCCCGAAAACATCAATGTTTTATTAACGAGCATCATTGCTATCCGTCAGGCCTACCACCGTGAACAAAGAAAAAGAAGTTTGTATTCCCGGGGGCTGGTATATTTGTCTGCCGCTGCCGGTATCGCTGAGGTTGAGTTCCCGGAATTTGACCAGATCATCTTTGCCGGGTTCTTTTATATGCATAAGACGGAAGAGCGTGTTATTAAACATCTGTGGGGATCGAATTTAGCCACGCTTTTGTTCCAGGGGGATGAAACCAGCTGGAGCGTTTTAAAGAAAACCGCGCAGGATTTCTCGTGTTCCATACAGCCGCGCGACAAAGAGGTTTTTTCCGGTAAACTTTCGATCCAGGCGGGTTTTGATGTGCATTCTCAGGCAAGCCTGGTGCGTGAAGCGGTGATGGGGGTTTCTGATCTGGATAAAACGGTGATCGTTCTTCCCGCAGTTGAACATGTGATACCGCTCCTTTCTGAAATTTCTTCTTGTGTCGGTGATTTTAACATTTCGATGGGGTACCCGTTAAACCGCAGCTCCTTGTATTCGCTTTTTGATTGTATTGCCAAGGCGCAGGAGACCAGAAAAGGCAGGAGGTATTATGCCAAAGATTATTTAAGCGCTTTAAGCCATCCGTTAGTTAAGAATATCCTCATCCTGGATCATCCGGGAGTAGCCCGTGTCCTGGTGCATAAGATCGAAGAAATACTGCTGGGGATGGAAAAAACTCCTTTGGGCGGAAGCCTTTTTATTGACCTGCTAGACCTGCAGGATTCTCGGGAGTTGTATGAGCTTGCCCTGGCAACGATGAAAAATATGGGCATTGATGCTTGTTATGACGGCTTGAAATCGGCAGTGAGGCTGCTGCATGAACTGCTCTTTTCCCCCTGGGAAGGGGTGAGCGATTTTCAGGGCTTTGCGTCTGTCTTAGCGGGCTTCTTGGAATGCCTCGTCAATAAAAGCCCAATGCACAATTATCCGCTGAACCTAAAAATGGCGGAGAAGATGTTCCAGGTGCAGGAAGAGCTTAAGAACGCGGCGTTTGGAAAGGAACAATTCTCTCAGAATGATATTTTTAAGATCGTCAAGGATAAGCTGGATTCGGAAAAGATATCATTTTCCGGCTCTCCCCTGAAAGGTTTGCAGATCCTCGGGTTGTTTGAGACACGGTCTTTAAATTTCGAAAATGTTATTATCATGGATGTCAATGAATCGATGTTGCCGAACCTGCAGATCTATGAACCGCTTATCCCCCGGGAGGTTATGGTCAACCTGGGGTTAAACCGGCTTGAGAAAGAGGAGGAGATCCAGCGCTACCAGTTTAAGCGGCTCCTGGCTTCGGCAAAAAACATTTTTTTGGTCTATCAGCAGGGGGCGGATAAAGAAAAAAGCAGGTTTATCGAGGAGTTGATCTGGGAGCGCCAGAAAGAAACCGGCACTATCGGCGCCATGCCTATCCCGAAAGCTTCTTTTAAGGTCAATGTTTTACCGCAAAGGCTCCAGATCAAGAAAAAACCGCAGGTCATCAGTTTCCTGCGTGAGCGTGAATATTCGGCTTCGAGCGTCAATACCTATATTCATTGCCCGTTACGCTTCTATTATCAGTATGTTTTAGGGCTGAAAGAGAAGGAGGATCTTTTGGAGGAGCCTGAGGGCGCGGATATCGGTACCTTTATCCATGAACTGTTGCATGAAACATTCCGGCGTTTCATCGGCCAAAAGCCGCGCATTGACGATGCGTTTACAAAAGAGTTTTTCCAGGCTTTCGAGAAGAAATTCTCGCAAGAATTTGAGAAGAAAATGAAATCAGACGCCTTCCTTATCAAAGAGGTCCTTACCTTTCGGCTGGAACGCTTCCTGGAGAACGAAAGAAAAAGAGATGTCCAGCGTATTATCGGGCTGGAAAAATCCTTTAAATCGTCAATCCAGCTTTCCCCGGGCAGGATTAAATTTCAGGCGGTTATTGACCGGATCGACGTTACCGCAGAGGGTACTATACTCGTTCTTGATTATAAGACCGGCAGTGCCGATATCCTGCCTTCTTTGGATGAAGCGGGGGCCGCCCAGGTGCTTTGGAGCAGGCCGGTGATCAAGCATACCCTGAAGTCGATACAGCTGCCGTTATACCTGTTCATGGTCGAAGAAAACAAGGAATATAAAAGGGAAACGACTAATGCCTGCCTGTACCTGATCAAAGAACTGGGAAAAGATTATGGGTTACGTATGCTTTTCAGGAATGAAGGGCAACTTTTGTCTAAAGATAAATTAATGGGGGTTTACCTTTCGGCGCTGGATTTTATTATCGGTGAGATCTTTGACCCCGAAGCCGCATTTAAGGCCGATGAAGAGGACAGCAGGTATTGCGAGTATTGCCCGTTTGTGTATTTGTGCAGGTAATCCGTGGAGTTAGAAATCAGTAGTTGACAGACAAATTAGGAATGGTATAATAAATTAACTAAAATGTGGTTAATCTTCTATAATATATAGGTAAAGGAAGCGACTCATAAGAAAGGAGTCGCTTTTACTCTTTCAGAGGCCAGAGGTCATATGCAAGATCCCAGCCGGAATTCCGAATCAGCTTTGAACAAGAGAGAGCAGGCGTATAATGAATCACAGGAACAGCTGCGTTTTTTGCAGGTTGTGATCGATGCTATCCCTATCCCTATTTTCTATAAAGATTTTGCTGGTAAGTATTTAGGGTGTAACCTGGAGTTCGAGCGCTACCTTGGTTTATCAAAAGAGCAATTAATAGGTAAGACGGTTTTCGAGCTTTTTCCGCAAGATTTAGCTGAGATTTATTATAAAAAAGACCGGGAATTATTTAAAGAGGGCGGCATTCAGGAATATGAAAGCTATACTTCTGCGTCAAACGGCACCAGGCATAATGTCGTGTTTTATAAAGAGACATTCCTGAATGAAGTAGGCCTTACCGGAGGGCTGGTAGGCGTCATCTTTGATATTACTGAGCGTAAGAAAATGGAAGAAGATTTACGGAATTCCCGCGCTGAATTGGGGATCCGGGTTAAAGTACGCACCGCAGAGCTTAGTAAAGCAAATGAAGACCTTCATCTTGAGATCGATAAGCGTATCAGGATACAGGAGGAACTGGACGCTGAAAGGAAATTATTTATCAGCGGCCCGACCGTAGTATTCAAGTGGAAAGCTCAGGAAGGCTGGCCGGTAGAATACGTTTCGGAAAATGTTTTAAACCAGTTAGGCTACGGGCCGGCTGATTTTATGACCGGAAAAATACTGTACGCTAACCTGATTCATCCTGATGACCGTAAACGCTTGGAAGAAGATGTTAAAGAGAATATAAATAAGGGCACGGGTTGTTTTGAGGCGGAATACCGCATCCGGTGTTTGGGCGGCATCTATAAATGGATCCATGTTTTTACGATCGTACCCCGGGATGAAGATGGCCGTATTACGCATTATCACGGGCATTTGTATGATATTACCGATTATAAGCTGAATGAAGAAAAGAGAGAGTCTTCTGAATTACAATATCGTATGACGCTGGACTCGATGGGGGATGCGATCCATGTTGTTGACCGCCAGTTGCGTATTCTTTTGATCAATAAGGTTTTCACGCAGTGGAATAAGAGCTTAGGGATAAGAACCTCTGTTATTGGCAAGTACCTGTTTGATGTTTTTCCGTTTTTGTCTGAAAGCGTATATGAGGAATATCAGAAAGTCTTGAAAACCGCAAAGCCGCTGATCACGAAAGAAAGAGTTAAGATCAAAGATAGGCGGTTTTCCACGGAAACAAGGAAAATACCTGTTTTGGAAGGCGGTAAAGTCACTCGGATTGTTACAGTTATTAAAGATTTAAAGACCAAGAAATAACTCTTATTTATATTTGAGAATTACGTTATTTCAGGGTAAAATAAATAAAGTATCACGTTAAACTGAAGTATTGATAATTATGAAGAGAATAAGCGGTTTATGGGTGATTATCGGTGGTATGTTATTATTAAATGGTTGCGCTCTATTTTCATCAAGCTCCCGTGTCGGTAATGCTCATATAATAAGCGGGAGAGATGATTCTGTCCGTCTGGAAAAGCGCGCAACATACCAGCAGGCGTGGCTTATTACGTATAAGGTCATCTATAGCATGGGGCTTATCCGTTTACAAGAAGATAAAGCCGGCAGGTTGGAAGCGTTGATCAAAGATTCCGATGTTGTTGTGACGCTGAGCCAGTTAAAGTCCCGGAGAATACGGATAGACATAAAAGCCAGCAAGAATCAACTGCCGGAGCCGGCATTAGCAAGGAAAATCGCTCAGAGAATCAAAGAGCAGTGGTGAGCTTTTTCAATCAGCCTTCCTTTGAGTTCATCCTAATAAGGATTTTCAATCAGCGTGCTGATTTGTTCGAAGTGGTATAACCATATAAATTATAATGGTTTAGAATAATTTTCAGCTTTAAGCATATTGGTCGAATCCCGATGGAATTTTTAAGCTTATTGCGTCAAGAAGCTTTAGAATGGTGCAGGGGGAAGTCTTGGCTGGTCCGTTTGCCTCTTTTGGCCTGGTTTGCTTATTGCCTGCTCCGTTATCTGCTGGATCCATTATATCATTCGATCCTTGATATGTTAAATTTAGGGATACATGAATTGGGGCATATGGTTTTTGCTTTCCTGGGAGAGTTTATCGGGGTTTGGGGCGGGACGTTGGCCCAATGTTTAGTGCCGGTTTTTGCGGTATTTAATTTTTACCGTCAAAAAGACTTTTTTGCTATTGCGTTATCTTTTGGGTGGCTTGCGGATAATTTATTCGGAATTGCCAGGTATTTGGGTGATGCCCGGACTATGGATCTGCCCTTAGTGAGCCCTTTTGGCAGCGATACGATCATCCATGATTGGAATTATTTATTGACCCACATGGGGATTTTACGGTATGACACCGTTTTTTCAGGGGGTTTGAGGGTGATCGCGGTTATCGTTATGTTGGTCTGCCTGGGTTCAGGCGCGTGGCTTTTGCGGGAAATGTACAAAAATCCTCAAAGCAAGGCCGATTGAGGCAATAAGAAGATTCTTGGATAATTTTATTGCTTTTAAAGGGCAAAATAAGTATAATAATATCTTTCTTAAGCTGTAAGAAAAAGTTTGCAACTTAAAGAAAGTATGTTATACTTATAAAATTAATTTGGGTTAACACTTTATTAACTTTAACAGGGGGGTTTATTTTGCCTTCAGAAATAATTAAGCAATTTTTGGAAGCTGGGGTTCATTTTGGCCACAAAGTTTCACGGTGGAACCCTAAGATGAAGAAATTCATTTTTGGCCAACGCAGCGGTATTTACATCATTGATTTGGAAAAAACAGAGGAATGTTTCAATAAAGCCAGGGATTATTTATTGGACATAACCTCCAAAGGCGAGGTAGCGCTGTTTGTCGGGACTAAAAAACAGGCGCAGGAAGTCGTTCAGCAGGAAGCGGTCCGTGCCGGTATGTATTATGTCACGGAACGCTGGCCGGGCGGCTTGTTGACTAACTTTGCTACCATCAAGAAAAGTATTAACCGTCTTAAGGAAATTGAAAAAATGAAAGAAGACGGGACTTTTCAAAAATTGACGAAAAAAGAAGTGGCGTTGCTTGAGAAAGAATTAGGAAAATTAAAGAAAAACTTCTCCGGTATTGTCATGATGGAGCGGATGCCGAAAGCCATCTTTATCGTCGATACTAAGAAAGAAGAAACGGCGGTCAGAGAAGCGCGCCGGTTAGGGATCCCGGTTATCGGGTTTATCGATACTAATTCCAACCCTGACCTTGTTGATTATCCTATCCCGGGTAATGATGACGCGACCAAGTCGATCGGTTTAATTGCCCGGTTGCTTGCCGACAGTATCATTGAAGGGCGTAAGAAATTCCTGTCGTACCTTTCAGAGAGCGGTGTGGCTATCAAGGCTAAAAAGGAAGACGCGGGGGAAGCCCCTGTCGTTGCTCCTGAAGAGGAAATAAAGATAAAAGAGATCGAAGAAATCGTCGAAACAACGGGAAAGCCTGAAGATGATCAGAAGGCCGGCAAGAAGATCCGCAGTAAGCCGGGAGATGATAAGTCCAGGAGTAAAAGGAAGGTATAGTAAAATGGGTATACAGGTTGAAGCGATTAAAGAGTTAAGAAATTTAACGAATGCCAGCGTTATGGATTGTAAAAAAGCGCTGCAGGAAGCTTCGGGTGATTTAAAAAAGGCAGTTGAGTTGTTGCGTAAACGCGGTATGGAGATCGCGGCGAATAAACAGGGAAGGTTGGCTAAAGACGGCCGGGTTGAAGCGTATATCCATTTAGGCAGTAAGATCGGCGTCCTGGTTGAGGTTGATTGTGAGACCGACTTTGTAGCCCGCAGCAGTGAATTCTGCCAGTTTACCAAAGACCTTGCCATGCAGATCGCTGCATGTAACCCTGCATATATCAAAAGGGAAGATGTCCCCGAAGATGTTTTGAAAGAGCAGGCCGATAAAGAGGCATTTTATAAAACCAGCTGCCTGTTAGAGCAGCCTTTTGTTAAAGACCCAAGCCTTACCATTAAAGATTATCTTGCGAGCTTGATCGGTAAGATCGGAGAAAATATCCTTATCCGCAGGTTTATGCGTTATAAAGTTGGCGTTGCCGAATAATGTCTCATCCTATCTATAAAAGAATAGTCCTGAAGATCAGCGGTGAAGCCTTGCAGGGAAAGAAGCTGCATGGTATTGACCAACAGATCCTCGTGGCTATTGCGCGTCAGATCAAAGAGATACGCGATCTTAATGTCGATGTCGCGTTAGTCTTGGGCGGCGGAAATATTTTCCGCGGCCAGGAGAATACCGCTTCTTTAGGTTTGGATATGGACAGGTCGGTGGCTGATTATATGGGGATGCTGGCGACGGTGATCAACGGCCTGGCCTTGCAGAATGTCTTGGAAAAGATAGGGATCCCGACCCGTGTTATGACGGCTATTGAGATGCAGCGTATCGCCGAGCCGTATATCAGGCGCCGGGCAGTCCGTCATTTAGAAAAGAAGCGGGTGGTTATTTTTGTCTCAGGGACAGGGAATCCTTATTTTACGACGGATACGGCCGCGGCACTACGCGCAATGGAAATTAACGCCAACGCGATATTAAAAGCCACAAAAGTAGACGGTGTATATTCCGCTGATCCCGTGAAAGTCAAGGATGCCAAGAAATTCGTCCGGCTCAAATATATCGATGTGTTGAAAAAAGGCTTGAAGGTGATGGATGCAACGGCGATCAGCCTTTGTATGGACAATAAATTACCTATAGTGGTGTTTAACTTGAATAAAGAAGGGAATATTAAACGGGTTGTCCTGGGTGAAAAGATCGGGACTGTGGTGAGGGATTAGCTTAGGCTCGAAGAATTTAAAATAAGGGGGCTTATGATGACTGTCAGAGAAATTTTGCATGGAAGTGAAGATAAAATGAAGAAAGTTATTGATTTTGTGGTGCGTGAATTCTCTGAAATACGCACCGGCAGGGCAAGCCCCCATTTGGTTGAAGGGCTGCATGTTGATTATTATGGGACCCCTACCTTGATCAAGCAGTTGGCTTCGATTTCTGTCCCGGATGCGCATATGATCGTCATACAGCCTTGGGACCCGGCGGCGATCGCCGAGATTGAAAAAGCGATCCAAAAATCAAAATTAGGGATTACGCCGATGAATGACGGTAAGGTCGTGCGGCTTTCGGTGCCTCCTTTATCAAAAGAGCGGCGCCAGGACCTGGTAAAGCTGGTGCATAAGATCATTGAAGAGGGACGGGTTTCGCTGCGTACGGTAAGGCGCGATTCAAAAGAATTGCTGGAAAAGGCTGAAAAAGATAAGACAATTTCAGAAGACGATAAATTTAAAGGGGTCGATGAACTTCAAAAGCTTGTTGATAGATATATCGCCCGTGTAGATGAGTTGCTTAAGAATAAAGAAAAAGAAATAGTTGAGTTTTAGCATAAGATTCCGGGATCATAGATTTTAAAGTTAAATCGGGCCTCTAGCTCATCTGGTAGAGCACCACACTTTTAATGTGGTTGTGCCGCGTTCGAGCCGCGGGAGGCTCATTTTTTTAGTAACTAGTAAGCGAGTAACGAGTAACAAGTAATAGGAATTCCAAGGATTTCCTCTGCCCGCGTTAATAGTTAATTACTAGTTACCTGTTACTGTTTACTCGTTACTTTCGTCTTGCGGGCGGATGGCGGAATTGGCATACGCGATAGCCTTAGGAGCTATTGGGGCAACCCTTGGAGGTTCAACTCCTCTTCCGCCCATAAACATGCTTGCTCCTATATCTTGAGGTGGTCTTGGTCTTTCTTAAGAACGGACAAGAAATCTTAATATATCAGGAAGGAGTTCATCTGCATTATTTTTTTTCGTGGGAATGAAAACGTTTTCCTCGATTTGAAAGTTTAAGAATTCATAGATAGGTTAGTTCAGCGTAATGCATCAGGATTCCGATTCACTTCATTACCATTCATCTATGTTGAACGACGCGGGAGTAGCTCAGTTGGTAGAGCGCTACCTTGGCAAGGTAGTTGTCGCGGGTTCGATCCCCGTCTCCCGCTTTTTTCTCTCTCGTAACCGACATACAACTGTTTTGATTAAAACGCGGATATAATTTTAAAACAAAAGGAGTAATGATGAAGATATTGGACTTTTTATCTAAAAAAGCTATTCTTTCCGATTTACGGTCGGCCAAGAAAGAAGATGTCGTGCGTGAACTTGTCGACGCCTTGATCAATGCGGGTGATATTGAAAAAAACCACCGCAATAAGATCGTTGACGCGCTCATGGAACGCGAATCGTTAGGATCGACGGCGATCGGGCAGGGGATAGCTATCCCTCATGCGAAATCAGACGCGGTCAGCAAACTGGTGGGCGCGTTCTCTCTTTCGAAAAAAGGGGTCGATTTCGATTCGTTAGACGGCGAACCGGTCTATATTTTCTTTTTGCTCGTGGCACCCCAGGATTCTGCGGGCCCGCATCTTAAGGCGCTCGCCCGTATCTCACGCCTGTTTAAAGATAAATATTTCCGTGACAGCTTGCGCGCCTGTATTGACGATAAGGCGATCATAAAGATCATTACCCAAGAAGATGATAAACTTTAAGCTTAAGTGGCTGACGTGGCTGACTGCGCGGATCAAGAGTGCGATTAAATGGTTGTATCCGGGAATAGGAATTAAGCGTTGGATCGGTTTAGGGGCTTTCGGGATAGTATTATTGATCATCAGTTCCAGCCATTTGCGCAGTGAAGAGTTCTGGGTCATTCAAGCATTAGATATCGTTGTTGTAGTCTCCAGTATTGTTATTTTGGTCTTAGCGATCAAACGGCTGCTGCGTTCTTTTATAACAGCTTTTATCCCGACGTTTAAAGAAAGAGAGCTGGTGGATGTTTTATACCAGCGTAAATTCTTAGGGCATGGCCCTAAGATCGTAACGGTAGGCGGCGGTACCGGCCTTGCCGTCCTCTTGTCGGGTTTGAAAGAATATTCATCTAATATCACTGCTATTGTGACGGTCGCTGACGACGGAGGGTCTTCCGGGAGGCTTCGCCAGCAGTTTGATATTCTTCCTCCGGGAGATATCCGTAACTGCCTGGTGGCGCTGGCTGACGCTTCGACCTTGATGCAGGACCTGTTCCAGTTCCGTTTTGCGGAGGGCTCAGAGCTCCAGGGGCATAATTTCGGTAACCTTTTTATTACCGTCATGACCCGCTTGACCGGAGATTTTGAGAAAGCGATCAAAGAGACCAGCAAGGTCCTGGCATTACGCGGGCAGGTTATTCCTTCTACGTTAAACAATGTCACTCTTGTTGCCCGTCATAAGGATGGTTCCATTACGGAGGGGGAATTCAAGATCCCGAAAGCCTTAAAACCTATTGAAAAAGTTTTCTTGAAGCCCGGATATCCTGAGGCAACGCCTGAAGCTATACGTGCTATTGAAGAGGCGGATATTATTGTCTTGGGCCCGGGGTCGCTGTATACCAGTATCATCCCTAATCTTTTGATACGGGAAATAACTGAAGCTATCGCCGGCGCCAAGGCGAAAAAGATATATGTGTGCAATGTTATGACTCAGCCCGGTGAAACTGACGGCTATGCCGCATCTACCCATATCAATATGCTTTTACAGCATAGCCATCCCAAGATCTTTGATTATTGCCTTGTGAATAATGGAAAGATCCCCGCTTCGCTTTTGAAACGCTATGAAGCGGATAACGCGTATCCGGTTGTCGTTGATAAAAAAAATATTGAAAGTATGGGGTATCGCGTATTAGAGGAAGATATTGTCGCAACCAACGACGTGATCCGCCATGACCCGGTCAAATTAGCAAGATTTATTTTTAACTTTAAAGAAGAGCTTTAAGTGCGGCTATCCGGGCGTTACGGTATTTATGCGGGGTTATTTTTAGCCCCGGGAGATCCTCGGGGATTTTACCCCGGGGTACTTTCTTAAAATTCAAGGGCGCGAGGGTAATTATTATGCCGGTTATTAAGAAAAAAGTCGTGGTACAGAACAGCCAGGGGTTGCATGCCCGCCCTGCGGCAGTCTTTGTCCAGATCGCCAATAAGTTCGATTCCCGGATCACCGTTATACGCGATAACGAGAAAGTTAACGGCAAGTCTATTATGGGGATCCTTATGTTGGGCGCTGAAAAAGGAAGTGTCATCGAACTTGAAGCTGAAGGCGCCGACGCAGAGCTCGCGCTTATTGAGTTAGAAAAGCATATTTCCAGCGAAGAGCAACTATAATGATAAAATTACAAGGTATTCCAGCCGCTTCCGGCATTAGTATCGGGCCCGCGTATAAAATAGGCAAGGAAGAGTTCTCTATTACCAAACAAAATATAGCGCCGGAAGATATCCCCGTTCAGATCCAGCTTTTTGAAGAAGCTTTGATACAGACCCGCAAAGAGATCATGGGCCTGCAGGTTAAGATCTCCAATGATATCGGCCAGCAGGAAGCCGATATTTTTAATGCGCATCTTCTTGTCCTGGAAGACCGCATGATCATCGAAGAGGTCATTTCCCGCCTTAAGAAAGAATATATCAATGTGGCGTATATTTTTTCCGAGGTTTTAAAGAAATATATCGATGTTTTCTCTAAGATTGAAGACGAGTATCTTAAAGAGCGTGCCGCCGACGTTAATGATGTCGGCAAACGGATCCTGCGTAATCTCCTGGGGAAAGAGCAAAAAGGCTTGCAGGACCTGAAAGAACGCATGATCGTGATCGCCCATGATCTTTCTCCGTCGGATACTGCCGCGATGCATAAGCAATTGGTCAGCGCTTTTGTTACCGATATCGGCGGCAAGACCTCTCATACGGCGATCATGGCTAAATCGCTTGAAATCCCCGCGGTTGTCGGCGCGGTTGAAGCGATGAGCAAGATCAAAAGCGGCGATATGTTGATCGTTGACGGCAGTATGGGGATCGTTATTGTCAATCCCGATGAAGAAACGCTGAAAGAGTATCAGCAGGAAGAACAGAAATTAAAAGGGATCGTTGAGCGTTTTTATACCGTTAAAGACCTGCCGGCGGTCACTCTTGATGGCAGGGCTATACAGATAAGCGGGAATATAGAGTTTCCTGACGAGGTGCCTTCAGTAAGGCTTCATGGCGGCCAGGGTATCGGACTGTATCGCACTGAGTTCTTTTATATGAATAGAAAAGACCTGCCTTTAGAAGAGGAGCATTTTCAGGCTTATAAGTATGTGGCGGAGCATATGGCGCCGCATCCGGTCATCATCCGTACTTTGGATCTGGGGGGCGATAAATTCTTGTCGCAATTTGAGATCCCTAAAGAGATGCGCCCGTTCTTAGGCTGGCGGGCGATCCGTTTTTGCCTTGCCCGTCCGGATGTGTTTAAATTACAGCTGCGGGCGATATTGCGGGCTTCTGTGTTCGGGAAGCTTAAGCTTATGTACCCGATGATCTCCGGTATCGAAGAGCTGCGGCAGGCAAAGAAAATATTAGAAGAAGTTAAAGAGGAATTACGCTCCAACGGCATAGGTTTTGATAAGGATATTGAAGTAGGCGCTATGATCGAAGTCCCGTCTGCGGCAATGACGGCAGATATTTTGGCGACTGAAGCCGATTTCTTCAGTATCGGGACAAATGATTTGATCCAGTATTCTTTGGCAGTGGACCGGACCAACGAAAAAGCGGCGTACTTGTATGAACCGATGCATCCTGCTGTTTTACGGTTGATCAAGAACGTTATTGACGCCTCTCATTCGGCAAATATAAAAGTCGGTATGTGCGGTGAAATGGCCAGTGAGCCGGCATCAGTGCTTATATTATTGGGCTTGGGCTTAGATGAGTTCAGCATGCCGCCTTTGGCGATCCCCGAAATAAAATATATTATTCGCCTGATCACGGTTAAGAGGGTCCAGGAAATTGCCCGTCGAGCTTTAGAGTTGTGTACCGGGAAAGAAGTTGAAGAATTCAGCCAGTCTAAATTACGGGAAATCCTGGGATAAGTGAAGGATTCCGGTAAAAAGACGATCAAAAAATAATCTGTATCAAAGTACGGGTCGGGGAAGTTCGTTTAATAATAATATCTCGATACGCGTGTTTATTGAGTGTCGGGATCAACCCTGCTTTATCATAAGGGCAGGCGCAGGTAATCTTGCGGTTTTCTAAAAAGGTTGCAATTGTGAAAAAGACCGGGCAAGGTATCTGCTTATTTAAGGAGCAGCTATGGCTATAAAGAAACATTTTTTTACTTCGGAGTCGGTCGGTGAAGGGCATCCCGATAAGGTTTGCGACCAGATATCCGATGCTGTCCTGGACCAGGTGTTGACTGCTGATAAAGATAAAGAAAAGAGCAGGGTCGCCTGTGAGACCTATGTGACCATGGGGCTTTTGATCGTGGGAGGAGAAATTACCACGACCGCGTATGTGGATATCCAGAAGCTCGCGCGCAAGGTGATCCAGGAGATCGGGTACACGGATCCCAAATACGGATTTGATTATGAAACCTGCGCTATTGTGAATACTATAAACAGCCAATCTCCTGATATCGCGCAAGGGGTTAATACCGGCGGAGCCGGTGACCAGGGGATCATGTTCGGTTATGCCTGCCGTGAAACCGAGGAGCTTATGCCTCTTCCGATAATCCTGGCGCATAAATTGGTAAAGCGCATGGCTGATGTCCGCCGCAACGGCACTTTGAAATATCTGGGGCCGGATTGTAAATCGCAGGTCACGATCGAATATGAAAACGATAAGCCGCTGCGCGTTGATTCGGTCGTTCTTGCCTGTCAGCATACCGAAGATATCTTGGATAAATCGGGCCTGCATATCACTGATAAGGCGCGCCAGGAGATGATCGAGGTGGCCGCCAAGCCGGTTTTGGCCGGATTGATCGATAAGCATACGAAATACTATGTGAATCAGACAGGAAAATTTGTTATCGGCGGCCCGCAGTCGGATACCGGCATGACGGGGAGAAAGATCATCGTTGATACTTACGGCGGGGTCGTTCCTCATGGAGGCGGCGCGTTTTCAGGTAAAGATCCGACCAAGGTTGACCGTTCTGCCGCTTATATGTGCCGATATATTGCCAAAAATATCGTTGATGCGGGCCTGGCTGATAAATTCATGGTACAGTTATCATACGTTATCGGTTATGCGGATCCCTTATCGATCTTTGTCAATACCTTCGATACGGGGAAACTTTCGGATGAAAAGTTCGTAAAGCTTATCAGGGAAAATTTCGACCTTACCCCCGTCGGGATCATTAAAACGCTCGACCTTTTGCGTCCGATATACCGCAGGACAGCCTGTTATGGCCATTTCGGGAGGAATGAACCTGAATTTAAATGGGAAATGACGGATAAATCAGCTGTGTTGAAGAAGCACGCCTCTAAGTTATAGAAAGTTTTTAGTCCATAGTCGATGGTCCATCGACTATGGACTGCGGACTATTAACCCATATCATCTTAATACTATATTTAAAAGGGAGTAATCATGAAGTATGACGTTAAAGACATGAAGTTGGCGAAAAAAGGCGCGTTACGGATCGAATGGGCGCGTAACAATATGCCTGTCTTAAAGCTTATCGCCGGGCGTTTTAAGAAAGAAAAACCGCTCGCCGGATTAAAGGTTGCCTGTTGTTTACACGTGACTACCGAAACGGCTGTTCTCATGGAAGTCTTAAAAACCGGCGGTGCCCAGCTTACGCTGTGCGCGTCTAATCCTTTATCGACGCAGGATGATGTCGCCGCTTCTTTAGCCAAAGACCTTAAGATCTCCGTGTTTTCCATTAAAGGCGAAGATACCAAAACGTATTATAAACATATGGAAGCGGCTTTAGCGGTAAAGCCGGAGATGACCATGGATGACGGGGCTGACCTTGTCAGCACTATCCATAAACGGGACCCCTCGGCGCATAGCAATATCATCGGCGGTACTGAAGAAACGACAACCGGCGTCATCCGCCTGAGGGCGTTGGCAGATGAAGGCAAGCTGCGTTATCCGATCGTTGCCGTTAACGACGCAGAGACTAAGCATTTTTTTGATAATCGTTACGGAACGGGCCAGTCGACCATCGACGGCATCATCCGCGCTACCAATAAATTATTAGCCGGCAGTACGGTGGTGGTCAGCGGGTACGGTTGGTGCGGCAGAGGTATTGCCATGCGCGCCAAAGGCATGGGCGCCAATGTCGTGGTGGTGGAAGTTTCGGCGTTAAAGGCCATTGAGGCGGTCATGGACGGGTTCCAGGTCATGCCGATCAAGGATGCCGCCAAGATCGGTGAAGTTTTTGTGACGGTCACCGGCGATATTAATGTCATCCGTAAAGAACATTTCCAGACTATGAAAGATGGAGCGATAGTTTCTAATTCCGGGCATTTTAATGTAGAGATAGATATCCCCGGGTTAGAGTCCCTCGCGAAGAATAAAAGAACGATACGCGATTTTGTGGATGAATATACGCTCAAAGACGGGCGCAGGATCTATCTTCTGGGTGAAGGCCGGTTAATTAATCTCGCGGCGGCAGAGGGCCATCCTGCAAGTGTCATGGATATGTCTTTTGCTAACCAGGCGCTCAGCGCTGAATATATCAGCAAAAATTATAAGCAATTAGATAATAAAGTTTATCGGGTCCCGCAAGATATCGATACCAATATTGCCCGGTTGAAATTAAGATCAATGGGGGCAAGGATCGATACCTTGACTGAAGAGCAGAAGAAATATTTGTCAAGCTGGGAGATGGGAACGTAAGCGCGGTTATCGGTTATCGGTTGTCGGTGAACAGATGGGTCTGATCTAACAAAGGGGAGGTGGTATGAGGAAAGGGCGCGTTGTTTCTTGGGCTGCACTGGCTTTGCTCGTATCTGTCTTTACAGGCTATAGTTTTGCCGCTGAGATCGAGGCGGATTCCCGGATCACCCGGGTGATGATCTATCCGGGGCAGGCATTGTTGACCCGTCAGGCTCAGCTTTCCTTAAATCCCGGTGAATACAAAGTCGTATTCCCCAATATCATTCCCAACGTCGATGATAATTCCCTGCGGGTTACCGAAGAGGGCAAGGCCGATGTCAGGATATTAGGCTGTCAGCTTAAGAAAGAATTCCTTAAAGAAGTCCCTTCCGAAAGAATAAAACAATTGCAGGATGAGATCCAGAAGTTGACAGATGAGCAGGGAAGTTTAGCCGACCTGAAAAATGTCTATCAGGAAGAAAAGAACTTCTTGGATTCGCTGCGCTTTTTCTCCCAGGAACAATTACCGAAAGAACTGATCACGAAAATGCCTGCGGTCAAGGATCTGGAGGATACCTTAAAGTTCCTTGATGTAAGGTTAAAAGAGAATTTTTCTTTTGTTATGGATTGCGAGATCAAGCTGCGGGATCTTTCTTTGAGGATCGATGCTTTAAAGAGAGAGCTCGCCCAGATCTCCGGGCCGGTGCAGAAGTTGAAGCGCTCGATCGTGGTCGACCTGCAGGTTTTAAAACAGGGAGAAGTTATTTTAAACGCGTCGTATCTGGTCGGGGGCGCTTCCTGGCAGCCGATCTACGATGCCCGGGCGAACTTTCAGAATTCAGAAGTAGAGCTGGTATCATTCGGGATCCTTAGGCAGAACTCCGGTGAAGATTGGCAGGATGTCGATATCGCTTTATCAACGGCAAAGCCGTCGACCGGTGGAAACCTTCCCTATGTAAGCTCTTGGATATTACGTCCGTTGCAGGTCCATTATGAACAGCGCGCCAGTAAGATGATGCCGATGGCTTCTGCCCGGGGCCAATATGCGGCTTTTGAAAGCGATAACGAATTAGCAGAAACAAATGGAGGGTCCGCAGGGTTAGAAAAAAAGAAGGATGAAGCCGCTTATGCTGTCGCGGAAGAAAAAGGCGTGGCAGTGGTTTATACCCTGCCCCAGAAAGCCAGTATCAAGTCAGACGGTTCAGACCATAAACTGGCGGTTTCAACTCAGATGTTAAAGGCTGATTTTGAATATTCCACCTATCCGCGTATTATCCCCGCGGCTTATCTGGGTAGCCGGGTTACTAATGCCAAGGACCTGCAGCTTCTCCCCGGGAGAGTGAATATTTTCTTAGATGGTGATTTTGTCGGGGCTTCTAATCTGGGCAATATCGGGCCGCAGGAAGAATTTGACCTGTATTTGGGCGTGGATGAGAATGTTAAGGTAAAACGCGAGCAGATCGAGAAGAAAGTAGATGAGACCATTATCGGCGGGATCCCGTCTCCGACGCGTAAAACCACGTTCAAATATAAGCTCACCGTTGAGAGTTATAAGTCGAAAAAGATAAAAGTGAAATTGTTTGATGCCATGCCTGTTTCAGAGGATGACCGTATTAAGGTTAAACTCGGGCAGGTAACGCCCGAGCCGAAAGAAAAGAACTGGAAGGATAGGAAGGGCGTTTGTCTCTGGGAGTTGGAATTAGAACCGAAAGCCAAAAAAGAAATCATATTGAATTATGTCGTTGAGCATCCGCGCGATATGCAGGTTGAAGGGCTATAAAAGCGCAGGGTAATACGGGAAAAGCGTCGCCGCAGGCGGGGGCCCGTTAAGATGTGCTTTTAGGTGTTGGGCAATGTTTTTTATGTCTTGGAGGATGCTATGCCGATAAAAAAGATCGCAGTCCTGACTACCGGGGGAGACGCTCCCGGCATGAACGCGGCGATCCGCAGCGTGGTGCGCAGCGCGATCAATAAGGATTTGGAAGTCGTAGGGGTTTCGCGCGGCTATTTGGGGTTGATCAACGATGATGTTAAAGCGATGGATCATCGTTCGGTATCCGGTATCATTAATTTAGGCGGGACGGTCTTAAAGACAGCCCGGTGCCCGGAATTCCATACTCCGAGCGGACAGAGGAGGGCGTATGAAACTATTCAAAAACACCGGATCGATGGTTTTATTGTTATCGGAGGCAATGGTTCATTTACCGGAGCGCATAGCTTTTATAAAAAATATAAAGTGCCCTGTATCGGGGTGCCGGCTTCTATAGATAACGATATTAACGGCATTGATGTGACAATAGGTTCTGACACAGCGGTCAATACCGCGCTTTTGGCGATCGATAATATCCGGGATACAGCGACTTCCATGGAACGGGTGTTTGTCGTCGAGGTCATGGGCAGGGGGTCAGGTTTTATCGCCCTTCAGGTCGCCCTGGCCGGCGGGTGTGAAGGGGTTTTGATCCCTGAACAGAAATTTGATCTTGAGAAGGTCTGTCATGAGATCGTCGAAGGGAATTTGAGGGGCAAGATCAGTTGGATCATTGTCGTTGCCGAAGGAGCCGGTTCTGCTCCTGAGATAGCAAAGCAAATAAACCGGTTGACGAGCCTGGAAGCGCGCGCGGTTGTCCTGGGCCATATCCAGCGGGGGGGCCGTCCTACCGCGTATAGCAGGTCACTGGCGCTTATCTTAGGGAAAGCTGCGGTTGATGCTTTAGTGCAAGGCCAGAAAGATAAAGCCGTAGGTTCTCAGAACGGGGAGATCGTTACCGTTGATTTTAAGCGCGCGATCAGTAAAAAAGATTTAAAGGTTAACCGGCTGGTTAATTTAATTAAAGTACTAACCTAAGGCAAAAGTTAACCCCTCGACAGTGCTCGGGGTGAATGAGCCATAAGCGCCAGAGGCATGGCTCATTCAAAGCCAAATGTTAAAAATAAAAAAGATGAAGATAGGGAGGAAGACATGGGAAGAAAACCGGTGAATATCGATACAATTGTAATGGACCTGATTACAAATGACGACATGGCGCATAAGCGCATTGTCGCAAAGAAAATATCCGACCTTGCGTATAAGAAAGGGATATATCTTTCAAGTATCCATGAATTTTACGCTGCGCGCGGCAAAGGGGAAATGAAGGGATTTACCGTCCCTGCATTCAACCTGCGCAGTATGACCTATGATCTGGCACGCGCGATGTTCCGGGTGGCAAAGAAGAACAACGCGGGCGCGTTTATTTTTGAGATCGCTAAGTCTGAAATGGGCTATACCGCTCAGCCTCCGGTAGAGTATTCCGCGGTTATTCTGGCAGCGGCGATCAAAGAAGCGTATAGCGGGCCGGTATTTGTTCAGGGTGACCATTTCCAGGTCAACGCTAAGAAATTCCAGGAGAATCAGGAAAAAGAGGTCGCCGGCCTTCAGGATTTGATCACCGACGCAATAGGAGCCGGTTTCTATAATATCGATATCGATTCTTCCACTGTAGTGGATCTTTCAAAAGCGGATATCAAGAAACAGCAATTATTTAATTATGAAGTCTGCGCTAAGCTGACACAATTTATCCGCCGGATAGAACCGAAAGGCATTACGGTTTCCGTAGGTGGAGAGATCGGAGAAGTTGGCCATAAGAATTCTACGCCTGAGGATCTGCGCGCGTTCATGAACGGATATAACGAGCGCTTGCGTAAAGGTTTGACCGGGATCAGCAAGATATCTATTCAGACCGGGACTTCCCACGGCGGCGTCGTTTTGCCTGACGGTACTATCGCGCAGGTAAAGCTTGATTTTGATACGTTGAAGGCCCTCTCTGAGCTGGCGCGCCGGGAATTTGGCATGGCAGGGGCTGTTCAGCATGGCGCATCAACGCTGCCTTCGGAAGCGTTCCATAAATTCGCGGAATGCGATGCCGCTGAGGTACACCTCGCTACTGAGTTCCAGAATATGATCTATGACAGCAAGTATTTTCCGAAAGAACTAAAAGCTAAGATATATGAATGGCTTAAAGTAAATGCTGCTTCAGAGAAAAAAGAAGGCCAGACGGAGGAACAATTCTTTTACACCAGCCGCAAGAAAGCATTAGGGCCGTTCAAGAAAGACATCATGGGATTGCCTCAAGCCACCAGGGATGCGATCGCAGGTGAGATCGAGAACAGGTTTGACTTTCTCTTTAAACAGCTTAATGCCGTTAATAATAAATCATTGGTCGACAAATATGTAACTTTGAAACGTGTCATCGTTCGTAAGCATAAAAAAGGCGATGAATTGCATCATGACGGGGAAGGCGCAGATTAACTGGTCTCTTGAGAGCCATGGGTTGATAGTCCAAAGTCCATGGACTGTCGGCTATGGACCATGGACTACATATTCTACCAGGAGATATCTATGAGGTCTGATAAGATCAAAGTTGGTTTAGAGCGGGTCCCTCATCGCGCGTTGCTGCATGCGACGGGCTTGAGCAGGAAAGACCTTACACGCCCGTTTATCGGCGTGGCGACATCGTTTACCGATCTCATCCCCGGGCATATCGGCATGCGGGATCTGGAACGCTATATTGAACGCGGTGTCTGTTATGGCGGCGGTGTGCCGTTTTTCTTCGGGATCCCCGGTATATGCGACGGTATCGCGATGGGCCACTTGGGGATGTGTTATCCTATGGCGCTGCGTGAGATCGTCGCCGATACGATCGAAACGGTCTGTAACGCTCATCAGCTTGATGGTATCGTGTGTCTGACTAATTGCGATAAGATCACGCCAGGAATGCTTATGGGGGTTGCGCGTTTAAATATCCCGGCGATCATAGTGACTGCGGGGCCGATGGTCTCCGGCCGGTATAAACAGCGTAAGCTTGCGTTTGTGCATGATACCTATGAAGCCTTAGCCCGAGCGAAGAAGGGTGATATCTCCCAGAAAGAATTGAGCTGCCTGGAGATGGAGGCCTGTCCCGGGGCAGGTTCCTGTCAGGGTTTATATACGGCTAATACGATGGCCTGCCTGACTGAGACCTTAGGCATGTCGCTGCCCGGCTGCGCGACAGCATTGGCGGTTTCCGCCAAGAAGCGCCGCCTCGCCTGTGAAAGCGGGGAGCGCATCGTAGCATTGGTAAAAAAAGATATTAAGCCGTTGGATATTATTACGAAAGAATCTCTCCATAACGCGATCATTGTTGATATGGCGCTCGGAGGTTCCAGCAATACGATCTTACATCTGATGGCGATAAGCCATGAGGCGGGAATACCGCTTGATCTGAAGATGTTCGATAAGATCAGTAAAGAAGTTTCCCATATCACGAATCTGGAACCGGCGGGTGAGCATTTTATGGAAGATGTGGAATATGCCGGAGGGATCCCTGCGGTATTAAAGCGTTTAAAAAGTAAGTTGAATAATACAATGACGTTAAGCGGCAAGAAAATATTCTCTATTGCCGACAGCGCTGAGATCTCCGATGAAGAAGTGATCCGTCCCTTTGACCGCGCGTATCATGAGCAGGGCGGTATTGCTGTTTTATTCGGAAATCTGGCGCCCAATGGCGCTGTGGTAAAACAGGCGGCGGTAAGCCCTGCTATGATGCAGTTTGAGGGGAAAGCCCTGGTCTTTAACCGTGAAGAAGAAGCTATGTCTGCGATTTTAAACGGGAAAATTAAAGGCGGGGAAGTGGTCGTTATCCGTTATGAGGGGCCCAGCGGCGGCCCGGGTATGCGGGAGATGCTCGCGCCTACCGCGGCGATCGTCGGTATGGGATTGGAGAATAGTGTCGCCCTGATTACGGACGGCAGATTTTCCGGCGGGACCAAGGGGCCGTGTATCGGACATATTTCTCCGGAAGCTTCTGCACGAGGACCTCTTGCGATTTTGAAAAACGATGATATAATAATCATTGATATACCAAAACGGAAATTAGAAGTAAAATTAAGCAAACAGGAAATTGGAAAAAGATTTAAGTCTTGGAAACCTGTTCCTCCTAAGATCACCCGAGGGTATCTTTCCCGTTATTCAAGATTAGTGAGTTCGGCGGATAAAGGGGCGGTATTAAGTTAAGTAAAAAGTGAGAAGCCAAAAGTAAAAAGCAAGAAAAAGGTTTATTCCGTGTTTTTTACTTTTAACTTTTGAGTTGAAAAATGATCGGTGCGCAGATACTCATAGAATGTTTAAAACGTGAAGGGGTTGAGGTGATGTTCGGCTATCCCGGTGGCCAGGTACTGCCTATTTTTGATAAACTGTATGATTCCGATATTAAGTTCATTCTTACCCGTCATGAACAGGGAGCGGTGCATGCGGCTGACGGTTATGCCCGCGCGACAGGTAAGACGGGGGTGTGTTTGGCTACCTCAGGTCCCGGCGCGACAAACCTCATCACCGGTATTGCCAACGCTCATATGGATTCTATCCCGCTGGTGGCTATTACCGGCCAGGTAAAATCTTTCCTTATCGGTAATGACGCGTTCCAGGAAGCCGATGTCACCGGTATTACACGGCCGATCACCAAACATAATTATTTGGTTAAGGATGTTCGGGATTTAGCCCGTATAGTCCGGGAAGCTTTTTATATCGCTTCAACCGGAAGGCCGGGGCCGGTGGTGGTCGATATTCCGTCTGATATTCAGATGCAGGATATCCCTTTTGTTTGGCCTGAGACGGTTGAGCTGCGCAGTTATAAACCTACGTATTTCGGGCATCCCGGGCAGATCAAGAAAGCTTCGCAATTGATCTCCCAGGCGAAAAAGCCGCTTATTTACGCTGGCGGGGGTATCATTTCCAGCGGCGCCCACGTGATGTTACGGAAGCTGGCAGAGAAGATCAAGGCTCCGGTTACCTGGACATTGATGGGTATCGGCGGATTCCCGGCGTCTCATAAATTATCTCTGGGCATGTTAGGTATGCACGGGACTGCGTATGCGAATCACGCGGTCATGGATGCTGATCTGATCATTGCTGTAGGCGCCAGGTTCGACGATAGGGTTACCGGCAGGACCGATACCTTCGCTCCGCATGCCAAGATCATACATATTGATATCGATCCTTCTTCCATCAGCAAGAATATCAGGGTAGATGTCCCGATCGTCGGAGACGCAAAGAATATCCTGGGAGAAATAATCGAGCAGCTCAAGAAGCTCCCCGATACGGCTGAATGGCTTAAGGCGATCGATTCCTTGAAGAAAAAATACCCTCTGCGTTATAAGAACGATGGGCTGCTTAAGCCCCAGTACGTAGTAGAGCAGATCTATGCCGTTACTGAGGGTGATGCGATCATTACCACCGAAGTGGGCCAGAACCAGATGTGGGCCGCGCAGTGGTATCAATACGACTATCCGCGTACTTTTGTTTCTTCCGGCGGGCTGGGGACTATGGGGTTCGGCTTCCCCGCGGCGATGGGGGCTAAAATGGGCCATCCTGAAAAGACGGTCATTGATATCGCCGGGGACGGCTCTATCCAGATGAATATTCAGGAGCTGGCTACCTGTGTATTCAATAAAATAAATGTGAAGGTCGCGATCCTTAACAACGGTTATTTAGGAATGGTGCGCCAGTGGCAGGAACTTTTTTACAAAAGGCGCTATTCTCATGTTTATATCAGCTCTCCTGATTTTGTGAAGTTGGCGGAAAGTTATGGGGCGGTAGGTATCCGTGTCACTAAAAAGGAGGATGTGCGTAAAGCGCTTGAGAAAGCAATTTCTATCGATAATACCGTTTTTATTGATTTTGTCGTAGAACCTGAAGAGAACGTTTTCCCCATGGTTCCTGCGGGTGAAGCGATCAATCGGATGATCGAGGGGTTGGCATAATCTCGGTTTTCGGTGCTCGGTTATCGGTTTTCGGCCGATCACCGATCACCGATAACCGATAACCTAATATGAAACACACTATATCAGTATTAGTTGAGAACAAATTCGGGGTCCTGGCGCGGGTAGCCGGCTTGTTCAGCGCGCGCGGATATAATATCGCTTCTTTGGCGGTGAGTGAGACACTTGATCCGTTAGTTTCTTATATGACGATCGTTGTCGATGCCAAAGATGAGGCTATCCTTGAACAGATCAAGAAGCAGCTTAACAAATTGATCGATGTCGTCAAGGTGACCGATTATACGAAGAAAGAGCATGTTGACCGGGAGCTTGTTTTAGTTAAGATCACCTGTTCTCCCAAAGAGAAGAGTAAATTGGAGAATGCGTTAAAAAAATTTTTAGCGTGTGTGATCCGCGGAAAAGCTCATACGGCGATCGTGGAAGCGGTGGGGGACCAGGCCGAGATCAAACAGTTGCTTGAATTGTTGAGCCCCTATGGTATTCAGGAACTTGTCAGGACAGGGCGGTTGGCGATCGGAGTCGAATAACATGAGCGTAAAAGGGAAGCTGGTTTCCTCGATAGAAAATGCACCGTTGATACATAAATTTTCTATCCTTTTCATTATTATGTCGCTGGTCCCGTTCCTGGTGATCGTTTATTTGTTTTGGCAGTTCAGGGCTACGGGGAAGATCTCTTTAAATGAAAACTCGTTCTTTTTGCTTATTGCGTTTCTTGGCCCCGGAGCGTTGGTGGGTTTTTTTGCTATGCGTAAATCCATCATGAAGATCCAGGCGTTGACGCAACAGGCAACCAAAAGCCTGGCAAAAGATATCCCGGGACTGGCTGTTTCTTCGTCTATCGATGAAAACGAGATCACACAGCTGACCAGGGCGTTCAGCGAAGCTACTAAGAATTTGGAAAGCAATATTAATCGCCTTGAGGCTTCTAAGCGGACCATGCAGTATGTGTTGTCGAAACTGGCCGTAGGAATGACTTCGTTGCAGACCATTGATACTTTCTTGGAACTGATCGTTGAAATAACCGCTAACGCGTTAGATGCCCGGGTAGGCGTTTTAATGCTGCTTGATGAGGAAAAACAAGAGTTATATCTTAAGAATATTTCAGGAATAGGCAGGAATATCGAAGACATTCGCCTCAAGGTTGGCGAAGAAGCTCCCGGTTGGGTGGCAAAACACAAAAAACCGCTCTTAGTCCCTGCCTTACAGAAAATAAGTAATCAGTCTGACGATGATATCTTTAGCCCGCCTTTATTGTGTTCGCCGATGTTGTATCAGGATAGGGTTATCGGAGTTTTACTGGTATCAGGCAGGATCGCCGGCGGCAGCTTCGCGGAAGATGAATTATTGATCATTTCGAACCTTGCTTCTCAGACAGCGATCGCAGTTGAGAATGACCGGCTCCATTTGGATGCGGAGAAAACGTATCTGGAGACGATTTCCGCGTTGGCAATGGCGGTAGAGGCGCGGGATTATTACAGCCGCGGCCATTCTGACCGTGTTTCTCAATATTCGGTTAAAATAGCGGGAAAATTGGGCTTGGATGCCGATACGATAAAGAATATTAAGGATGCGGCAGAGCTTCATGATATCGGGAAGATCGGTATTACTGATGAGATCCTCAGGAAAGCGAGCCCTTTGTCTGATGAAGAAATGAGAATAATGCGTAAGCACCCGGTGATCGGCGAAGGTATCGTTAAACCGGTACGTTCACTTTCTCGCCTCTGTAGTATTATCCGGAGTCATCATGAATGGCTGGATGGAAGCGGTTATCCTGATAAGTTAAAAGACAGCCAGATCCCTCTCGGGTCAAAAATACTTGCGGTCACTGATAGTTATGACGCGATGACGACTGATCGCCCGTACCGTAAGGGGTTAAGTGTTGAGGTAGCTAAAGAAGAATTAAGAAAGTATATCGGTATCCGTTACGATAAAAAAATAGTAGAAACGTTGCTTGAAATAATATAAGAACCAAAGGGTACTTTGGTCATTGCGCGGGTTGTTTTGTGCAATGACCGTTTTATTCCTTGGACAGCTTTATTACAGAAAGGAAAAAGATGATTAAAGTATATTATGATAATGATGCGGATTTGAATGTGTTAAAAGATAAAACCGTCGCGATCATCGGTTATGGGATCCAGGGCCGCGGCCAGGCGCTGTGTTTGCGTGATTCCGGTTGTAAAGTTGTTGTTTCTGAAATGGCGGGGACCCCGAATTTCGAACAAGCCACGAAAGACGGGTTTACTCCTGTTTCTGCCACTGAAGCGGCGATTGCCGGAGATGTGATCCAGATATTGACCCAGGACCATGTCCAGGCAAAAGTTTATCAGGAAGCTATAAAGCCGAATTTAAAGAAGGGAAAAGCCCTTTGTTTCTCTCACGGGTTCAATATCCATTTTAAACAGATCAAGCCTTCCAAGAACGTCGATGTTTTTATGGTGGCGCCGAAAGGCCCGGGTGCGCTCGTCAGAAGGATGTATGAAGAAGGCAAGGGTGTCCCTTCATTGGTCGCGATATATCAGGACGCTACCGGCAATGCTTTGAAGATCGCTTTAGCATATGCTAAAGCGCTTCGTGCCACAAAAGCCGGCGTTATTGAGACGACGTTCAAAGAAGAAACAGAAACCGACCTTTTTGGCGAGCAGGCTGTTTTATGCGGAGGGGTAAGTGAATTGATCAAGGCCGGGTTTGACACGCTCGTCGATGCCGGATATCAGCCTGAGATCGCTTATTTTGAAGTCTTGCATGAATTAAAACTTATTACGGATTTGATCCAGGAATATGGTATCGCGGGAATGCGCCGCCGGGTCTCTAATACTGCTTGTTACGGGGATCTAACCAGGGGGCCGCGGGTGATCACTGCTAAAACCAGAAAAGAAATGCAAAAGATACTCAAAGAGATCCAGAAAGGTAAATTTGCCAAAGAGTGGATCAAGGAAAACGAAACCGGCAGGGCCCAATTTAATAGTTTATTAAAAGCAGGCGATGATCACAAAATTGAAAAAGTAGGCAAACAGTTGCGGGAGATGATGCCCTGGATGAAGAAGTGAGGTAATTGGGTTAAGGTAATGGTAAAGAGATTAGTTTGGTAGTTAGGTAGAGTAGTTTGTGGTAAAACCTAACTACTTAACCTGACAGCCAAACTAATATCTTAGCCCCAGCCAAAACCATTTGTCAAGGTAAGAAGGACTTAAATATGCCTTTGAGGAAGATAGTAGTATCAACAGCAGTGATGATCGCTTTAAGTATTTCCGCAGGAATGTTTTTAGCCCCTCTTCAAGCGAAATCAGCCTTTTACGATAACAAAACCATGGGGGTCACCTTGAGTTCTCCTGACGGGTGGATAGCTACTCCAGGAGAAGCTTTTCAGGGGATGGTTACCAAAGCTATCGATGATGTTACTAAAACGCCTGATCAAGCCGCTCAGCGGATGGGTATCTTAGTTGTGTTCTCCCAATATCCGCTCAATACTAAGAATACATCGAATCCGAGTGTCACGTTAGTCGCAGAATTAATTAATGCTTTAAGCGCCGAATCGAAACTGGATTATGCGAAAAAATATTTGAATACCATAAATGTAATGGGCAGCAGCATGAAGGTAACCAAAAAGGCCAAACAAGTCACGATAAATAAGTGTGAGGGCGTGACTTTTATGTATGAATCAGTGGTCAATATGGGTACTTTGGATATTAAGCTAAAGTATTTAGTATATATCTTTTTTAAGAATAATGTCAGTTTTACGATATCCTGCGCGGATAAAACAGAGACTTTTAATAAAAATGTAAAATTGTTCGAGTCTTCAGTTAAGACATTTACCTTGAGGTAAAATGGAAAAAGTTTTGATTTTCGACACAACCC
>CAZPNW010000053.1:0-5699 GCA_964588175.1 uncultured Planctomycetales bacterium | reverse complement strand
GCCCGGTAATGATCAGGATCCTCACCCGTTTATCGATCGGGGAAAATATCAGGAAGGAAGAAAGCGCAAAGTTATACGATCTGCACAGCAAAAAACAAGGCACGCCTACCATGGGCGGGATTTTGATACTCGTGGCGGTTTTTGTTTCTATGGCGTTGTGGTCTGACCTTCTTAATAAGAATGTTTTGATCGTTTTGTTCGGCACGTTATGGCTGGGGGTGACCGGTTTTATCGATGATTATCAGAAACATATCAGGAAATGCTCTAAGGGGTTAACGGCGACCTCAAAATTCACCAGTCAGATCATTCTCGGCCTGATCATCGGGATCATCCTGTTTTTCGATCCGAACAATACGACCCGTTTGGATATCCCGTTCTTGAAAGATGTTTCCATAAATTTAGGGCTGGTGTATATTCTGTTCGTTATTCTCGTCATTACCGGTTCTTCAAATGCCGTCAATCTCACCGACGGGCTGGATGGTTTAGCTATCGGGACGGTCATTATGGCGTCAGTGGCGTTCGGCGTTTTATGCTATGTTTCCGGCAATATACGCTTCAGCGAATATTTATTTATTCCGTATATAAAAGGAAGCGGAGAATTAACGGTATTTTGCGCCAGTATTTTAGGGGCAGGGTTAGGGTTTTTATGGTTTAATTGCCATCCCGCTTCGATTTTTATGGGTGATGTCGGTTCTTTGGCATTAGGGGGGGCGCTCGGGATCGTTGCGCTCCTGATCAAGAAAGAGCTTTTACTGGTGATCGTCGGCGGTATATTTGTGATTGAATGTTTATCGGTTATTTTACAGGTAGCGTCATTCCGGCTGACCAAAAAACGTATATTCAGGATTGCCCCGATCCATCATCATTTTCAGTTCCTCGGCTGGCAGGAAAATAAGATTATCGTCAGGTTCTGGATCGTTGCCAGCCTTTTGGCTCTCTTGACGATCGTAACATTGAAGATCAGGTAAGATGCACTCAGGGAGTCTGTCGATGATTAATCCCCAGCAGTATAAAAATAAAAAAGTTTCCGTGATCGGCCTGGCGCGCAGCGGTGTCGCCTGTGCTAACCTGTTGTATCGGCTCGGCGCTGACGTGAGTGTCACGGATATTAAGGATGATGAGCAGGTACGTTTGCATGTGTCTGGTTTATGCTCTCAAGATATTTCCCTTGAGTTGGGCAGGCATACCCCATCCGTAATCAAGGGGAGGGATTTGATCGTGGTTTCTCCCGGTATATCTGATGAGGCGATGCCTTTGGTGTGGGCAAAGGAATTCGGGATCCCGGTCATCGGTGAGATAGAATTTGCCTGGTCGCTTTGTCCGGCGTCTGTCATTGCGGTGACCGGATCAAACGGGAAAACGACCGTAACGACGTTGATCGGTAAGGTTTTGGAGAAAAAAGGGAAAAGGGTCTTTGTCTGTGGAAATATCGGAAATCCATTTTCCGGCGAAGTTGATAAGATGCAGGAGGGGGATTTTGTTTCTTTGGAAATCAGTTCGTTCCAGCTGGAGAAAATAACGACCTTTCGTCCGGCGATCGCGGTATTGTTGAATTTTTCCCGCAACCATCTTGACCGGTATAAAGATATGGAAGAATACCTGAAGGCTAAGAAGCGTATTTTCTTGAATCAGCAGGAGTCCGATCATTTAGTTTTAAACAGGCGTGATGCTTCATCCGCAGCTATCAGCCGGGAAGCCCGGTCCCAGATCGTATATTTTAACCAGGATGATACAGTAAATCAAAATCAGTCCGCTGTTATGGCAGTCGGTTCTCTTTTAGGGATAGAAAATGATTTGATGCAGGAAGTTTTTAAGGAGTTTAAAGGGGTGGAACACCGTATGGAATTCGTCGCTGAGATAAACAAGGTCAGGTTTATTAATGATTCGAAGGCTACGACGGTTGATTCAGCGCTGTGGGCGCTTCGTTCGATACCCGGGCCGGTGATCTTAATAGCCGGTGGAAAAGATAAAGGCAATGATTATCGGGTTATCCTTGATGCGGCCAGGCAAAAGGTGAAGTACGCGGTATTGATCGGACAAGCCAAAGAAAAAATGAAACTTGCTTTCCAAGGGCAATTGCCGTTTGATGAGGCAAACAGCCTTCCGGATGCCGTGCGTAAAGCATCACGCCTGGCAGAGGCCGGAGACAGTGTTTTATTGTCTCCTATGTGCGCGAGTTTTGATATGTTCACTGACTATGAACACCGGGGCAGGGTATTTAAACAGGCAGTCGGAGAATTAAAAAGAAGGTAACGTATTATGCGCGTTATCAGGATCAAATTATTTATCACGACCGTTATTTTGATGTGTATCGGTATCGTGATGATTTACAGCTCTTCGTGTATCTATGCCTGGCAGAAATACGGAGACGGTTTCTTTTTCTTGAGGCGGCACATTATTTTTATGCTCGTCGGGCTGGTATTGACGTTTTTCATCATGGCGACCGATTATAAGAAATTAAGATCGATCGCCAAACCTTTTCTGCTGATTGCCCTGGGTTTACTGGTATTAGTATTAATACCGGGGTTAGGCAGGGAAGTCTCAGGCGCCCAACGATGGTTCCGTTTTAAATTCATCAGTTTTCAACCTTCACAATTAGCCAATATTGCGGTCATCATCTATATCGCTGATTTTATTGTCCGTAAGAAAGATGCTTTACGGTCTTTTGTGTGGGGGTTCCTGCCGGTTATGTTGGTTTTAGGATGCAGTGTGTTGTTAATGCTCCTGCAGCCTGACCTGGGGACATCGCTGGCATTAGGGGTTGTGGTTTTTGTTATGCTCTTTATCGCCGGGGTACGGATAACCCATCTTATGTCTGTGGTCCTGGCGGGCCTGCCGCTTTTGTATCTTTTGATCTTCAGTGTCCCGTACCGCAGGATGCGTATCATGGCGTTCTTGAATCCCTGGGCTGATCCGAAAGGGAGCGGTTTCCAGATCATTCAATCACAGGTCGCTTTAGGGTCGGGGGGGATCTTCGGCGTAGGGTTAGGCCATTCAAAACAAAAATTGTTTTTTCTTCCCGCGGCCCACACTGATTTTATTTTTTCTATTATCGGAGAAGAATTAGGTCTCATCGGTACCCTGGGAGTTATTCTCCTGTTCATTGTTTTTGTGCATCAGGGGCTCAAGGTCATAAAATACGCGCCGGATAAATTCGGTTATTTCTTAAGCCTGGGATTGCTTTTAATGTTATGTATACGGGCGATGGTTAATATCGGGGTATCGTGCGGGGTATTGCCGACTAAGGGCCTGCCGCTGCCGTTTATCAGTTACGGGGGGTCTTCCTTTATCTTTGATATGATGAGCGTTGGAATTCTCATGAATATTGCCCGCGCGGGCGAATATCCTTAGGGGTACCCGGCGTTAATCGCACTCAGCCTCATTGGTGTGGCTGGGTACGCGGCTTTCTGCGGCAGAGTTGGCGCGGTTTGATTACCAAAGGTGGGCCTGATATGAAGGTTTTAGTTGTTACCGGCGCAAGCGGCGGGCATATTTTTCCTGCTTTAAGTTTTTTAGATGCCTGTAAAAAACGCCCTGATTGTCTTGAGACTTTATTAGTCCTGCCGCGCGTAAGTATCAAACGGCATCTTGATCTGAGCGGGTATCAAACGGCATATATTTCCGTTTCTGCGATAGGCAGGAAGGTGAGCTTTAAGAATACGGCCGCTCTAGTGCGATTATTCCGTGCTTTTCTTGAAAGTTTGATCATTCTTATACGGTTCCGGCCGAAGCTCGTGGTTGCTTTCGGCAGTATTGTTTGTGTCCCGGTTGTTGTGCTGGCGCGTTTGGCGGGTGCCCGGGTCATGCTGCATGAGCAGAATGTTATGCCGGGAAAAGCGAACATGTTCTTAGCTCGGTTTGCCCACCGGATCGGCGTTTCGTTTGAGAAAACAACCATATTCTTTAAGGATTTCCGTGATAAGATCGTCGTAACCGGAAATCCTTTGCGCGCAGGGTTGGTACGGATCGAGAAAAAGAAAGCGCTGGAGTTCTTTGGTTTCGCAGCGGCAGCGCCGACGCTTTTAGTCATGGGGGGCAGTCAAGGCAGCCACCGGATCAATTTTATCTTTCTGGAAGCTCTCGCGGCGATGCCTGAAAGAGGAGCGCTGCAGGTGATACATCTTACCGGTTCCGGTGACCTTGAAACAGTACAGGACCGGTATCGTACTTTAAAAATAAACGCCCGAGCCTTTGCTTTTATGGAAGCGATGGAATATGCCTATAGTGCCTGCGATTTTGTTGTTTCGCGGGCAGGAGCAACGACATTGGCGGAACTCATGTTTTTCGGGTTACCTGCGCTTATTATTCCCTATCCGCTGGCGGGGGCGCATCAGCGGGAAAATACTTTTGTCCTGGCGGAGAATTCGGGCGCGGTTATTATTGAAGAACAAGAATTAAGCGCTCTCGGGATGCGGCAGGTTATTACCGATTTCTTGAAAGGCGCGTTCCCGGGCCGTACAGCACTGCCTCTCACGGGAATCCGCCTGAGAGCTGATGAGTCCCTGATGGATGAGGCCTTGAGACTGCTTCAACGATGAAACGATTCTTTCTGAATATGGTATTGGCCGTATTGATGAATTCACCTGCCTTGTGCGCAGAGCGGCCGTGGCAAGAGGCAAAGAGCACGCATTTTATTATCAATTATAAGAATGCCCCGGAAGATTTCATCAACCGTTCGATCGAGAAACTGGAAGCCTGTTATGAGCGGATCACTGATAGATTAGGCTTTCGCCGTTATAATTTCTGGCTCTGGGATAAGCGGGCGGTAGTCTATATCCATGATGATGCGGGCAGTTTTCAAGCGGTTACCGGCCAGCCGTCCTGGGTGAGCGGTGAGGCTCGCCCGCAGGAAAAGATCATTCATACCTTTACCAATGCAACCGGATTTTTTGAGTCGCTCCTGCCTCACGAGATGGCGCATATTATTTTCAGGGAATTTGTCGGAATCAACAACCGCGCGGTCCCTGTTTGTTTGGATGAAGGGGTCGCCTCTTACCAGGAAACATCCCGGGTTGCTTTAGCGGCGCCGCTTATCAGGGAAGCGATACGCACGAATGTATTTATACCTTTAGAAACGCTTGTGCGGTTAAATCCTCAGTTTATGCAGGACCAGTCTGCGGTCCATTTGTTTTACGCTGAATCGGTCAGCCTGGTCGATTATCTTATAAGAACATTTGGGCCCGATACGTTCGTTTCGTTTTGTCAGGCGTTACGGGATAAGCAGGACCTGGGGAGGGCCTTGGCAAGTACCTATAATTTCGCAAGTGTCTCAGCGTTAGGCGATGCCTGGGTGCGGGCGTGCGCCGGTAAGAATTAACCATGGATAAGCAATTGACAGAACAGAAGCACTATCATTTGATCGGTATCGGCGGTATCGGTATGAGCGCTCTGGCGCATCTTTTCCTGAGCCGGGGTATCAAAGTCAGCGGGTCTGATTGTAAGGTGAGTAAAACCACCGATGCCTTGAAGAGCGCGGGCGCGCAAATATTTATCGGCCATGCGGCCGGTAATATCGACGGGGCAGAGCGTATTATTTATTCTTCCGCGATCAAAGAAGATAATCCTGAATTTCAGGAAGCCGCTCGCCGGGGGGTGAGTTTGATCAAACGCGCCGAAGCGCTTGTTGATCTAATGGCCGATAAAACGGTCATTGCGGTTACCGGCAGCCACGGCAAGACCACGACGAGTTCTCTGGTAGC
>CAZPNW010000052.1:0-8731 GCA_964588175.1 uncultured Planctomycetales bacterium | reverse complement strand
GCCTGGAGGGGATCATGAAAAAGGTCTCTCATAAGATCCATTGTGATAATCTGGTCATTACCCGGGGAAGTTTCGGGGCATTGAGCCTGAGTAACAAAAAAGAGTTTATCAACGCGCCTGCCCTGGCTACCAGCGTCGTTGATCCTATCGGCGCAGGCGATGCTTTCTTTGCTTTTACCGCACTGTTGGTGGCATCGGGTGTCCCCCAGGATCTAGTCGTTTTTATCGGTAACGCAGTAGGCGCGCTGGCGGTGCAGATCATTTGTAACCGTGACCCGGTTGACCCGATCGATCTTAAAAAATTTATTACTACTATACTGAAATAAATGATGTATAAGAAAATCGAATCATATTATGAAGTTTTACGGAAGCTGACGCTCACTATCATCATTACAGGTAAAACCGGCAAGTCGATTACTGCGCAGAAAGGCTTTGAAAAGATCGCTTCTTTGTTCATGAGGTGTGGCCGCAGAAAGAAGAAACTCCTTTTTATCGGTAACGGGGCGAGCGCGGCTATTTCCAGCCACATGGCGGTTGATTTCTCAAAACACGCGGGTATCCGGGCTCTTGCTTTTAATGACGCATCTCTTTTGACCTGTTTATCCAATGATCTCGGCTATGAGCATGTTTTTGAAAAGTCGGTAGGTATTTTTGCGGATAAGGGCGATGTCCTGGTCGCGATCAGCAGTTCGGGGAGATCACCGAATATTTTAGCTGCGGTGAAGGCGGCCAGAACGAAAGGAGTTTTCGTCGTGAGCCTTTCGGGATTCCTTCCTGAGAATCCGCTGCGCGCATCGGGTGACCTTAATTTTTATGTGCCGGCGCATGCGTATAGCCATGTGGAGATCATGCATCATTCTCTATTGCATTATGTGCTGGATTGTATTGTTACCGATACAAAGAGAGGGGTAAAAGCCAATGCTTAAGAATATTTTAGTTACCGGAGGAGCCGGTTATGTGGGAGCGGTGTTAGTCCCAAAATTGCTTAAAAAAGGATACACCGTGAGTGTCATTGATCTGTATATTTACGGTGATGATGTTTTGGACGCGGTCAAAGGGCATCCCAACCTTAAGCAGATCAAAGGCGATATCAGGGATAAGGGCCTTTTAAAACGTGAACTCAAAAATATTGACGCGGTGATCCATCTTGCCTGTATTTCCAATGACCCCAGCTATGAATTAGACCCCGCACTCGGAAAATCGATCAATTACGACGCTTTTGTCACGCTTGTGGACCTTTCTAAAGAAGCGGGGGTCAAGCGATTTATTTATGCTTCAAGTTCCAGCGTTTACGGCATCAAAGAAGTGGATAATGTTACTGAAGAATTGCCGCTTGAACCTTTGACCGATTATTCAAAATATAAAGCCCTCTGTGAAGATTACCTTTTGAAAGAACGCTCGAAAGGATTTGTCGTTTTAATACTTCGTCCGGCAACGGTCTGCGGTTATTCGCCCCGCCTGCGCCTTGACCTGTCTGTTAACATCCTTACTAATAAAGCGGTTAACCTGGGAAAGATCCCTGTTTATGGCGGGGAGCAGAAACGCCCTAATATCCATATCGAAGATATGACCGACCTGTATGTTAAAACGCTGGAATATAACGACGAGCAGATCGATGGGAAAATATTTAATGCGGGTTACCATAATATGAAGATGAAAGAGATCGCGGAAGTCGTATTTCAGGAAGTTAGCCTAACGCTTGGTAAAAAAGACATTTTGATCGAAGTTACTCCGACTGATGATAATCGTTCCTACCATGTATCTTCGGAAAAGATAAAGAAAGAACTCGGGTTTATCGCTCAAAGGTCAGTTCAGGACGCGGTCGCTGACCTGTGCAATGCCTTTAAAGCAGGCAAAATACCGAATCCCCTCGAAGATAAACGATATTATAATATCAAGACAATGCAGGCAATAAAGCTTAAATAAACGGGCCGTATCCTATGAAAAAAGAAACAGTCCTTTCTTTGTATTACCATATGTTGCGCATCCGCATGGTTGAGGAGGCGATCGCCCGTTTGTATACCCAATGGCAGATGCGCTGCCCGGTACATCTGTGTATCGGGCAGGAAGGCGTGGCGGCGGGGGTCTGTGCGCATTTGTCTCAAGAAGACTATCTTTTGAGCAATCACCGTTCCCACGGACATTACCTTGCCAAAGGCGGCAGCTTGAAGGCAATGTTTGCCGAAGTTTACGGTAAACAGGATGGTTGTTCAGCCGGTAAGGGCGGGTCGATGCATTTGGTTGACCTCGATGCGGGGATCCTGGGGACAACGCCTATTGTCGCAGGAATAATCCCGGTAGCCGCGGGTGTCGCTTTTGGGGTACAGATGAAAAAAGAACACCGTCTAAGCGTGGTTTTTTTCGGGGATGCCGCCACTGAAGAGGGAGTGTTCGCGGAAACATTGAATTTTGCCGCGCTTAAAAAACTCCCCGTTATCTTTGTCTGTGAAAATAATTATTTTTCTGTATATTCTCCTCTTTCTGTTCGCCAGCCGGAAAAACGCAGTAATCTTTCGATCGTCAGGGGCTATGGCATAGAGGCAGATGAAGGCGATGGAAATGATGTTGAATATGTCTATAAAGCCGCTCGGAAAGCTCTTGTGTATACGCAGAGCGGTAAGGGTCCGTATTATTTACAGTTTGATACCTATCGCTTCAGGGAGCATTGCGGGCCGAATTTTGATAATGACCTGGGGTACCGCTCGGAGGCTGAATTCTCCCGTTGGTGTAAACGCTGCCCTTTAGAAACCTATGAAAAGAAATTGCTACAGAAGGGCAGTATAACCGCGAAGATCATCGGCGAATACAAAGCCCGCATTCAGTCTGAGATCGAAGAAGCCGTAAGCTTTGCCCAAAAAAGCCCATTCCCGAAGCCGGGTGAAGCTTTTACCGGCGTTTATGCATAACGAACAGGAATTTACTTGATGAAAAGACAGATCACCTACGCCACCGCGGTGCTTGAAGCAACCATGCAATGTATGGAGGTTGATCCTTCAGTTTATATTATCGGTTTGGGTGTCCCTGACCCCAAAGGCGTTTTCGGGACGACGCTTGGATTGCAGGAAAAGTTCGGCCGGGAGCGCGTCTTAGACATGCCGGTCGCTGAGAACGGTATGACCGGTATAGCGATCGGTTCCGCGCTGGTCGGTATGCGGCCGGTCATGACACATCAGCGGATCGATTTTATGCTTTTATCTTTGGACCAGATAATCAATAATGCCGCAAAATGGCATTATATGTTCGGCTCCAAGAAAGCAGTTCCTTTGGTAATTCGCCTGCTTGTCGGTAGAGGCTGGGGACAGGGGCCGCAGCATTCGCAGAGCTTGCAGGCGCTTTTTGCTCATATTCCGGGGCTCAAAGTCGTCATGCCTACGACTCCCTCGGACGCTAAAGGGCTGTTAATATCGGCTATCCAAGATGATAATCCGGTTATTTATATCGAACACCGCTGGCTTCATGGAATATTCGGCGATGTCCCCCAAGAGATGTTCACGGTCCCTATCGGAAAGGCCCGTATCATGAGGCCGGGGCGGGATGTGACGGTGGTTACTTCGTCATACTCGACGCTGGAAGTGATGAAAGCCTCCGGGCTGCTTGCTCAAGACGGTATTGATATCGAAATAGTTGACTTAAGGACGATCAAGCCTTTGGATGAAGAGGCGATAATGGCGTCTCTTGATAAGACCGGCCGCCTCCTGGTAGTGGATGGGGCATGGAAAAGTTTCGGCGTTTCTGCGGAGATCCTGGCTTTGGCGGCTGAAAAGCGGTTTTCTGTTCTTAAAGCAGCGCCACGGCGACTGGCTTTGCCTGACGCTCCAACCCCAACCAGCAAAGCGCTGGCGGACCATTACTATCCGCGGACCATTGATATTATCAACGAGATCCGTTGCCTTTTAAACAAGCCCAAACAAACAGAAGAACAACTTGGTATTGATCATCAAACGCCCCTTGATGTGCCGGATAAGGCGTTTACCGGCCCCTTTTAAGAGGAGAGAGCATGGCGAATAAAGAAAAGGTAGTTGTGATTGGCAGCAATTCATTTTCCGGAAGCGATTTTATCGATCTGCTGCTGGAAGAGAAGCAATATTCAGTGACCGGTATCAGCCGTTCACCTGAGAAAAACGCGTTGTTCCTGGCGTATAAAAGGCATTCCCGCCCTGACTATAAATTCCTGCAGCTCGACCTCAATAAGGATATGGCAGAATTGCGTAAGACTCTCGGGGAGCTTGAGCCTGCGTATGTGGTGAATTTCGCAGCCCAGAGCGAAGTGGCTCCCAGTTGGAAAAATCCGGGCCAATGGTTTCAAACCAACGCTGTTGCTACGACTGAGTTGGCTGATTTCCTCAAAGGCTGCTCCTTCCTTAAGAAATATGTCCATATTTCTTCTCCGGAAGTTTACGGGACCTGCCGCGGTACAATAAGGGAAGATGCGCCCCTTAATCCGAGCACGCCGTATGCCGCTTCAAAGGCGGCGGGCGATTTATCATTATTTACGTTCGTCAAGAATTTTAAGTTCCCCCTGGTTATGATCCGTTCCACTAACGTTTACGGCGCGCATCAGCAGTTATTTAAAATAATCCCGCGTTCAGCTATTTACATAAAATCAGGCAGGCTGATAGAATTGCATGGTGGCGGTAAAGCCGTTAAATCCTATATCCACATCCGCGATATATCGCGAGGAGAGCTTTCGGCTATGGAAAAAGGAAAAATCGGAGAGATCTATCATCTTTCCCCTGATCAGGGGGTGGCGGTCAGGGATGTGGTCAAGACCATTTGTGAAAAACTGAAGGTTCCGTTTGAAAAAGCGGCAAAATCTGTCGAGGAGCGCCTTGGACAGGATGCCGCGTATGTCATTGATTCGAGTAAAGCCAGGAAAGAACTCGGATGGAAGCCGAATATTTCCTTAAACGAAGGGTTGGAAGAAGTCGTGAACTGGGTAACGGATAGCTGGAGCGATATTCTCAAAGAGCCTTTGGAATACATCCATAAACCATAAATCAGATATATACGCGCCATGTCTCTACGCAAAAGAAAAATAGAAAGAATAGTCTTGACGCAGCCTAATTACGCCTGGCTTTCTAAAAGGACCTGGCAGTTTCCTCCCTATACCTTATGTTTACTGAGAGCCATTATCAAAGGCCGGGCGCAGGCGGAAGTCTTTGACCCTAATTTCAGGAATCTAAGCCAGCAAGAGATGATCGAATACTTAAAAAATAGTATGCCGGATTTAGTCGGGGTAAGCTCTATTTCAACCGAATATTTTAACGTTACAAGCCATACGGTGAAGCTTATCCGGGAGGCCCTTCCTGAAGCCGTTATTGTTTTAGGCGGAGTTATCCCGACAGTCATGATTGAAGAAGTCATGAAGGATAAGTCTGTGGACTATTGGATGATGGGAGAAGGAGAGCGCTCTTTCCCCATGCTCATCGATAAACTGCGCCAAGGTTCAAAAGATCTTCTTGATGTCAGCGGATTGGCATATTGGCGGGGGAACAAGCCTGTTATAAACAGGATGGAATTCTTGAACGATCTTGATACCGTGCCTTTTCCTGATTATACTGATATCTTTGGAGCGGCCTTAGAGGACTATGGCAATATCAAATTCAAATATGCCCCGGGGTTGTTGGCTCGTAATTATCCGGCAGCGGTGACTATTACTTCACGGGGTTGTCCGTATCGATGTATATTTTGCGCCGGCAGGACCGTCAGCGGCAAGAAAGTACGGTTCAGGAGCGCAGAAAATGTGCTCAGCGAAATCGATAGTTTATATAAACAGGGTATCAGAGAAGTTATTTTCCTTGATGACCATTTTCTGGCGGACAGGAGCAGGGCGATCAAGATAATGAAGGGGATAATGGAGCATTACAAGGATCTTACCTGGAAATGCGTTAATGTAACCGCCTGGCTTCTCGAGGATGATATCCTGGAACTCATGTATAAAAGCGGATGCACTCATATAACCGTTTCTATTGAATCGGGGGATCAGTATGTTCTGACGCACATCATAAAGAAACCGATCCGTCTTGATACCATACCCGAAAAGCTGGACCGCGCAAAATCCCTCGGCTTTGATGTTATAGCGAATTTTGTCATTGGCTTCCCGGGAGAGACCTGGGAGCAGATACGCGAAACCTTTCGATACGCTGAAAAACTTAATGTCGATATCGTGAATTTTCATATTGCGACGCCTTTGCCTAAGACAGAACTGATGGATATTTGTTTGCGCGAAGGATTGGTCCCGAAGGATTATGTGAAAAATATCTCCCGGTATTCCGGTTACGGGAAAGGGCTTATTTCTACCGATGAGTTTACCCCGTTTGAGCTGGAGGTTTTAAGGTCGTTTGAATGGGACAGGATAAATTTCTCAACACCGCAAAGGAGAGCCGCGATCGCCAAGATCAACGGCATTACTATAGAAGAGTTGGAAGATTGGCGTAGGAATACGCGGAGGAACCTTGGAGTAAATAGCAGGGTGAAGAACATAATGACCGCGTCAAATAAATAATATATGAATAAATTAAGATCGGCTCAGAAGAATGTTTTTATTGTGGGGGCCAGCAGCGATATCGGGATGACGCTCGCAGAAAGTTATTCCCGTGACGGCTATTCGGTAACGGGCACCTATAGGAATAAAAGCAGCATCAGCGCGCTTGCCTTGAGTCCGGGGATCCATATGCTCAAATGCGATATAACCAGAAAAACGAGCGTAAAAGGCTGTCTTAATAAATATAAAAGCCTGGGCAGGCCATGGGATATCTTTATTTCGTGCGTCGGGTCTATGGCGCCGATCGGGGGATTTTTTGAAAATGATTTCGATAAATGGGAGCAGTCAATAGTCATAAATTCGTTGGCGCAGCTGCGCTTTCTCCATGCCCTGTATCCCTTCAGGCATAAAAATAAGGTATGCCACGTTGTTTTCTTCGCAGGGGGAGGGACAAATAACCCCTTTACGAATTATTCAGCTTATTGCGTTTCAAAGATCATGATGATAAAAATGTGTGAATTGTTGGATGATGAGAATAAAGATTTGAACGTTTTTATCGTAGGCCCCGGGTGGGTAAGGACGAAAATACACGCTCAGACACTCGCAAGCCGTTCTCGGGCCGGCAGCAGTTATAAAAAGACTTTAGAATTCTTACGATCAAATGATCCGGGTACAAATTGCCGGGATATATATGATTGTATCAACTGGTGTGTCGCTCAAGGGGCAAAGGTCGCCGGTGGCCGCAATTTCTCTGTAGTGCATGACAACTGGCGTAAGTCAGGAGAGGCGCTTAAAAGACAGTTGCTCGCTGACCGGGATAAATTCAAACTAAGAAGGTATAAAAACAGTTAATCAGCTAAAGGAGTATACCGTGGGGAGCGCTCAAACAAAAAAATCGGCAAAAAAAGCTTACCGGGAAGGGACCGAATATCAATTTGATACTCAGGAATTGAAACTTGGCCCATGGACGTCGTATAGTTTGATCAATGACCCAAAACACATGTGTTTTGTGCTTTCCCGGTATAAATTCTGCGCTAAAATGTTAGAGGGAAAGAACGCGGTGATGGAAATAGGCTCTGGAGACGGCTTTGGGCTTCCTATTATCTCCCAGGCGGTAAAAAAGGTATACGCTTTAGATTGGGACAGGCGCCTTCTGGATGGCAATGCAATAAGGCTCAAACACCTGCATAATGTTGAGTATGTGCATGTTGACCTGAACGAGAATTCTCCCGAAATAACGGTTGAGGGGGCTTTTTTGATCGATGTGATAGAGCATTTAGAGCCTCAGAAAGAGGAAAGATTCTTGAATAATATCGTTAAATGCCTTACGGCAGCGGGAGTCTTAATAATCGGCACACCTAATATCACCGCTTCAGTACATGCAACACCGAGAAGCCGCATCCAGCATATTAACCTTAAGAGCATGGAGACACTGCGTCAAACGATGCAAAGGTATTTTGAGAATGTATTTATGTTCGGCATGAATGATGAAGTTTTGCATACCGGTTATGCTCCGATGTGCCATTATATATGGGCGGTAGGCGCAGGTTTGCGTAATAACAGAGCTAAACGATGAAGTTGTCCGATTATATAGCTTATTTCCTGAAGAAGCAGGGTATCAGGCATGTATTCGCCGTAACCGGAGGTGCTGCGGCTCATTTGATCGATTCGGTCGCCCGGGCTAAGGGGATCGAATATATATGCATGCAGCATGAACAGGCCTGTGCTATGGCCGCGGACGGATATTCCCGGGCTACCGGGAACCTGGGAGCCGCTATTTCTACCAGCGGGCCGGGAGCGACGAATATGCTCACGGGCGTATGCTGTTCATATTATGATTCTGTCCCAACGCTTTTTATAACCGGACAGGTTTCGACCTTTCGTTGCAAAGGGAATTTAGGGATACGCCAGCTTGGCTTTCAAGAGACCGATGTTGTTGAAATCTTCAGGCCGGTCACTAAATACGCGGTTAAAGTGCATGATGCCGGCCGCATCCGTTATGAACTTGAAAAGGCGCTCTTTTTTGCTCAGTCCGGCAGGCCGGGTCCGGTGTTGGTCGATATACCCGACAATCTGCAAAGGCAGGAGATCGACCCGGATAGTTTAGCATCGTTTCGCCCTCCGAAAATAAGGGCCGCCAACGCGGCTTTTCAAAAACAGATCGCTACTTGTGCCGGTATGCTCCATAAAGCGCAAAGGCCCGTTATCATCCTGGGATGGGGGGTATATCTTGCCGGCGCTGAAAAA
>CAZPNW010000051.1:0-7874 GCA_964588175.1 uncultured Planctomycetales bacterium | reverse complement strand
CATCGATTCATCGAATATCAAGACCATTGAATCAGCGCTGCGCTTTTATCCGGGACGCGCGCTTTTGAATTCCATTTCCGGTGAAAAACACAGACGCGAGAAGCTTTTATCGCTGGCGGCACAATACGGCGCGATGTTTGTGCTCCTGCCGATAACCGCTAAAGAAATCCCTTTGACCGCGGCAGAGCGTAAAAAGATAATTACCGGTGTCTTTAAAGAAGCGCAGAAGTATGGTTTTACCAAAGATGATATTGTGGTTGATGCCATCGCCATGAGTATCTCTTCACATCCGCAAGCGGCTTTAGTCAGTTTAGAGGTCATTGAATGGTGCAGTAAGGTTTTTAAATGTAATACTGTGGTTGGCCTTTCGAATATTTCTTTCGGGATGCCCGCGCGCCAGTTGATCAACGCCGCTTATATGGCCCTGGCGCAGGAAAAAGGCTTGAGCATGGCGATCTTGAACCCCTCAAGTGAGGAAGTCATGAATATGAAGCGGGCTGTCGGGGTGCTGGCGCAAAAGGATAGATCCGCTTCGCTGTTTATCGCGCATTACGCTCAATCCTCATCGCGGCAGCAGGAGCCGCTTGATAAGAAGAACCTTACTGATATCCAGCGCGTTACTCAGGCGATCATGGAAGGCAATAAGGACCAGATCGATTTCTTTATGAGCAGGGCGATAAAGGCAGGTGAGCCGGCGGTCAAGCTGATGAATGAAGTGGTGATCCCTGCCATTACTGAAGTGGGGGTTTTGTTTGACAGGAAAGAGTATTTTCTTCCTCAACTGATAGCCAGCGCTGAAACAGCGCAAAAAGCCTTCGCGCATTTAGCGCCTTACCTTAAAACTGCTAAGCATGCCAGGGAGAAAAAAGCCGTGGTCATATTGGCTACTGTTGAAGGGGATATCCATGATATAGGTAAGAATATTGTCAGCCTTATGTTAAAGAACCATGGGTTTAGCGTTATTGATATGGGAAAAGATGTTTCCGCGCAAAACATAATCGCGGCGATCAAGCGCCATAAGCCGGATGTGGTGGGCCTTTCTGCTTTGATGACGACGACCATGGTCAATATGCAGGAAGTCATTGCTCTGGCTAAGAAGGCGGGGATAAAATGTTCTTTTATCGTTGGAGGAGCGGCAGTCACCAGGTCATTTGCCCGGTCTATCGGCGCTGAATACGGAAAAGACGGGGTCGATGCCGTGCGCGTGATCGGAAAATTGCGGCGGGAAGCCGCACACCCCGCGCAATACCGATTAGCGCGGGGTGTTAAGTAGCTTATAGCCAAGACCAGGTCTTGAGCTTCTTTAGTAGCCCGGGTTTAAACCCGGGCTACTAAAACACTTTTTCTTCCATCCAAAACTACCTAAAAATACAAGGGTTAAGTTAAAATAAAATTTGACAAAAAGCCAAATATGATTCATACTTAAACTTTATACGGTTTTACACGATTTTAAGCGTTTTGGTTTCGCGGCAAAACCCCAAAATCATCCCTAAAATAAGATGAATCGATTAAATGATCTAAGAAACAAGGATGTCTTTTTAACTCCGGTTGAGGCGGCGAAAGTCATTCATGTGAGCCTTTCGACCTTAAAAAAGTTCATTTATTCCGGGAAGCTCAAGACTTTAAAGACGCCGGGTGGGCACCATCGGATCCTTAAAAGCCATTTATACGCATTGGTTAAGACCGGGTCTTAACAGGTAGTTTTTAAATACAGCCAAGACCCGGTCTTGAGAGATAGAAAAGGAGTGAGTATGAAAGTTCCTGCTCGAGCAATGTTAGCGCGGGGAATTGCCTGCGGTTGTTTAGTTTTTATGAGTTTTCAATCCGCATACGCGTTTAAGGTAGGCGATGCCGATGTTGAGGTCACCGGTTCAGTCAGTGAGGCCTACGATGATAATATTACCTATATTAAGGATGATCCCAAGGATGATTTTATTACCAGTGCTTCAGTAGGATTGAAAACAAAGCTGGAAGGCCGCATGCGTTCGCTTGAATTGAGCGGCCATGTGAAGCATCAGTTTTTTAAAGAATATGACACTTTTAACAACACTTCAGAAGATCTTAGCGTTAACTTCCTGAACGATTTCTCAAAATATACGCATTTGTCGCTTACCGATACGTTTACCCACGCGGATGAGCCGCGCAGCTTTGAGGATGAATTCGGCAGGACTGCCGGACGTTATAGCTATTTGAAGAACAAGTTTAATATAGCTTTAAGCAGGGAACTCAAGAAACAACTGACTTTATCCGGGCGTTACGGGAATGAAACGCTTACATATTCACGGGCTGATCTAAGCGACTCTTACTTGAACAGCTTTGGTTTAGGATGCGATTACGCGTTCAGCTCGCAAACCATCGGTTCTCTTTTCTATGATTTCTCTCAGCGGACATTTGACCCCGGAAAAAGCGCCAATACTAATTCGCTTTCCGCGGCGATCAGGCAGTATTTTACCAAACAGCTTTATTTCGACGGGAGGAGCGGTGTCGAGTTTATTGACGCCTACAACGGCAGGAATTATACCAAGCCGTTATTATATGCCGCGATAACTGATGAATTTACCGAAACCACGCGCGGCAGCATCGCTTTTACAAAGCAGTATTATACGAATTCATCGACGCAAGACCTGTTTAATTATTGGCAGGTTTCCAGCAACATAACGCGCCAGTTGTTACCCCGGCTGTCGCTTAACTTCTCCGGATTTGTCGGAGAGGGTGAATATACGTCATTGAGTATCACCGATAAGCTTAAAGGGGTAAGCGCCGGGTTCACCTATGATATTATGAAGAATATGCGGGGGAACCTGTCGTATTCATATTCAACTACCTCTTCGAACGAAGTTGGCCGGGAATACACGAAAAACGCAGTTACTATTGGAATGCAGGTTGTATTTTAACACGGTAAAAAGATTGCTTCGTCGCCCGCCATAGAAACATTGGCGGGCTCCTCGCAATGACACAGAGGAGAGTGTCATTGCGATCTTTTAAAGTATGTAGCTTACCATGTGTCATTGCGAACCCCGAAGGGGTGAAGCAATCTTTTGAAGGAACCGAGTATATGCTTAAAGAATTCGCCACAATATTCCGCAGGTTGATGATATTCGCGGACCTTTGCATTATTGCCCTGGTTTTTTACCTCGGCTATCGATATCGCGTTGGGCAGTATCATTACCCCGTAAGCGGGTACTTAAGCGTTTTGCCGGTCTTGCTCGGCGTGTGGGGCTATTTACTGTATTCATTCGGCATGTACCGCTCTTTTCGCTTGAGGAAGATCAATGAAGTTTTCTTGATCGTTACGAAAGCCGCTTTGATCGGCTTTATCATCTTTGTCAGCCTGGTTTATATATTCAAATTAGATTATATCAGCAGGGACATGATAAGCTTCGTCTTCGCCTATGTTTCTCTGTTGATCATCCTGGAAAAAGTTGTTTTGATCATGTTTTTCCGTCAGATCCGCAAAAAAGGGCTCAATTACCGCAGGGTCATCGTCGTGGGCACGGGAAAACGCGCTCAGCTGTTTATCGATTCGGTCAATAAGCATCCTGAATACGGGATGAAGATCATCGGCGTGGTCGATGAAGATGAGATGAAAGTCGGGGAAGCGGTGCATGGGCAGAGAGTGTTGGGGTCGTTCGAAGACCTGCCCGGGATCATCCGCACGATGATCGTCGATGATATGGTTTTTATCATCCCGAGATCCTGGCTTAATAAGATCGAGAACATTTTGTTCTTATGCGAGACGCAAGGGCTCAAGATCCATGTCGCGGTAGATTATTTCGAGCTTAAATTCTCCCGCGCTAAATTAGGGGAATTACACGGTTTCCCATTTTTGACTTTCGAAAGCACGCCGGATAAAATATGGCATCTTATTTTTAAACGTTTCATTGACATGGTGTTGTCGGGAATTGCCTTGCTTTTCTTGTCGCCTGTTTTTATCGTTGTAGCTGTTTTAATAAAATACGATTCAGAAGGCCCGGTTTTCTTCAGGCAGGTACGCTGTAGTGTAAACGGCAGGAAGTTCACGCTCTATAAGTTCAGGACGATGTTTAAGGACGCTGAACTTAAGTTAAAAGAATTGCTGGCGCATAACGAAATGGCAGGCCCGGTATTTAAAATGACCAATGACCCGCGTATCACGAAAACGGGCAAGTTCTTAAGGAAGTACAGCATTGATGAACTGCCTCAATTGTGGAACGTTTTCCGGGGGGATATGTCGCTGGTCGGCCCTCGTCCGCCGCTTCCTTCGGAAGTGTCGGAATATGATACCTGGCAGCGCAGGCGTTTGAGCATGCGCCCGGGAATAACCTGTTTATGGCAGATAAGCGGCAGGAACCAGATCATTGATTTTAACCGTTGGGTGAAATTAGACCTTGAGTATATCGATAATTGGTCGTTGTGGCTTGATTTTGACATTTTGTTAAAAACCGTTCCGGTAGTCTTTTGCGGTATCGGCGCCAAATAGCTCAAGACCGGGTCTTAATAGGTAGTTTTTAATTACAGCCAAGACCGGGTCTTGAAATGGATGATTGCCGGTTTCGCTAGATATTGTTTAATAAGGTGAGTATTTACCCGCACCTCGTAAGCATGCGCAAAACTTCCTGCGGAAGTTTTATGCGCATACTCGGTGGGGTTTCGCTAAACAAAGCTTTAAGGTGCTCAAAAAAAGGGGGAAGTATGAAACGATTGTTTTTAGCTGTTGCGTGTTCGTTATCTTTGATAACTTTCGCGTTCGCGACAGACGCGCTGGTAAACGAATATGTGGTCGGCGTCGATGATATCATTGATATCAGTGTCCTGCAACCTGAAAAATTGACCAGTACGGTAAGTGTTGCCCCTGACGGCTCTATAAATTTCCCGTATATCGGAAACGTCCAGGTCAAAGGAGAAACACTCACGAAGATCCAGCAAACCATTCAGGCAAAGCTGGGAGACGGATATATGAAATATCCGGTGGTCGCGATTTCTTTGAGGGAGTCCCGCAGCAGAAAGTTCTTTGTTTATGGAGAAGTCATGAAACCGGGCAACTATGTGTTAGATGAGAATGCCACCGTGTTGCGGGCGATCTCCATGGCAGGGGGATTTAATAAGTTCGGTTCATCCAGCCGCGTGAAAGTCTTGCGGCCCAATGAACTGGGAGCCGGGTACGCGACGATCAGGGTCAATATAAAGGCGGTCATGGACGGTGACGCCAACGCTGATATTCTGCTTAAGCCGGGCGATATTGTTGTCGTTTCAGAGGGGGTATTTTAGAGATGGAATTTAAAAATCAGGAGGCGTCGATGGAACAGTATGAAACAACATTGCGCGATTACCTGCGCGTGTTATTCAGGCAGAAAGCAGTCATTATCACTGCTTTTATAACCGTTATGCTCACGGTTATCTTAGGCATAACGTTAAAGACCCCGGTCTATGAATCCCAGGTCAAACTGCTCATCTCAGGTGAAAAGCAGGTTGAGGCAACCTATTACCGGGAGTTATTGGCAGGCGGGCGTAACGTGGAGATCGCCCTTACTCAGAGCGAGATCGTTAAGTCCAACCCGGTCATTGAACGCGCGGTAAAATCCCTGGGCCTTAATCAGAAGCCGCTTGATTATGAGAAGAAGTTCTGTTCACCTTTAAAATCAAAGGTTGTCGGCTTAGAGGTGAGGATGCTTAATGCCAAGCTTGAGCGGCTCGATAAAGACCAGAAACAGGTATATTTGTTCCGTATGGCAATGGAAGACTTAAAACGCAATATCAAGGTTGAGCCTCTGCGCGATACCAATATCTTTACCATCAGCGTGCGGGATTTCAGCCCCATCGGCGCCGCTATTATCGCTAATGTGGTGAGCCGTTCCTATATTATCTTTGACCTTGAGCAGCAGCAGGCGGAATTGCAGTTAAAATACGGTGAGAAACATCAAACTGTCCTGCAGTTAAAGGATAATATCGATAAGATGATCAAGAACAACCTGAACGGCCAGCCGTTACCTGATATTGAAGCGATCGGCCCGGCAAGTGTGAAGATCATTGAACAGGCGAGCGTCCCTTTGGAGGCTGTCGGCCCGTCGCCGGTCTTGATCATGATCCTGGCTTTTTTCATGGCAATTTTTCTGGGGGTCATGCTTGCGTTCATGTTCGAATATATCGACCAGACTTTTAAATCGCCTGCCGATATCGAGGCGTATCTTAATGTGCCTTGTTTAGGCTCAGTGCCCCGGAAAGCGAAAGTAAAGATGTATGACACTTTGGCTGAGCAGATCGTCCTCCTGGCTAAAGATAAGAATTTAAAGAGCTTGTTGTTTACCACCGCTTCGCCTACTGATGACGCGGTTAATTTGATCGTTAATGTAAGCCATATGCTGGCGGAAAAAGAGCATCTGCGCGTGTTGGTGATCGATGCTAACTTCCGGAAGCTTTCTTTGAAGAAGTATACTAATCTGCCTTCCGGCCCGGGGTTAGTGGATGTCATTGAGGAGAAGATCACCTTTGAGAAATCAGTGCAGACCTTAGGGAAAAACGTAACGGTCTTATCTTCAGGAGAGACTTCGTTAAATCCTTTAACGCTTCTGGAATCCGGAAAAATGACTCTTCTGCTTGATCAGGCGACTAAAAAATACGATTTAGTTTTAGTTACTGCTCCTGATTTGACTAAGCGGGACAGTTATCTGCTTTCAGCGCATGTTGACGGTGTGATCCTGGTCGTTAACGAAAGTAAAACCCGTAAACAGGTGGTAAAGGCCGCGCTTGTGCCGATGCAGGAGAAAAAAGTCAATATCCTGGGAGTGGTCTTAAATAATCGCAGGTACGCGATACCCAAAGCTATTTACGACAGAGTGTAACGCAGCTAACAAGACCTGGTCTTGAATTGAGGTTTTGAATTATAGATAAGACCAGATCTTAAAACGAGGCCTGGATGAACAAGACCTGGTCTTGACATGACGTTTTAAATTATCGGTAAGACCAGGTCTTAAAATATAGCTTAACTGGAGTCTTCATGAAAAAGATCGCTTTAATATTGGCAGGCGGCAAAGGAACGCGCCTGTGGCCTTTATCGAGGGAGAACTATCCTAAACAATTCGTCGAGTTTAAAGACGGTTTTTCCTTGTTCCAATTGACCATTAAAAGGCTTTTATCCTCATTTTCCGCGCAGAATCTGGTTATAATTTCCCAGGAAACCTACAAATTCACCGTTTATAACCAGCTTGAGTTATTGCCGGGGCTTAGATCTGAACAGAAAGCGGCTATTAAGAAAAACATTATTTTCGAGCCGGTCCCGAAGAATACCTTGCCGGCTATTTTGCTTGCTTTGAAGTTCGCCGAAGAAACCATGAAGTTAGGGGATACCGATATTGTCTATGTTTTTCCCTCTGACCATGTGATCGAACCGGTATCTTTATTCACCAAATGCATGCGTTCGGGTGGATCTCTCGCGGAAAAAGGCAAGATCGTAGTTTTTGGCATTAAGCCCTGGTGCCCGAAAGAGGGGTATGGTTATATTTTGCTCAAAAAAAGATTTGGTAAGGGGTACCTCGTTGACCGTTTTGTCGAGAAGCCGACTCAGGAGAAAGCAAAAGCCCTGCTTACCAAAGGCGCTTTCTGGAACGCGGGTATCTTTTGTTTTAATAAAAGATCATTCCTTGATGATGTAAAGGCTTTTGTTCCGGAGATGTTTAAATATTATGAGTTGAAGTATGCTGAATTATTTGAGCGGTTTCATAATATTCCGGCTAATTCTATTGATTACGGGATAATGCAGAAAACTAAGAAAGCGGCATTAGTTAAATTTGAACCTCGTTGGACTGATTTAGGCAGTTGGGACAGCTTCTTGCAGTTTTACGATGAAGGAAAAGGGAATCTCAAGATCGGCAGCGGCGAATTCATTGAGTCTCAAGGGT
>CAZPNW010000050.1:0-1728 GCA_964588175.1 uncultured Planctomycetales bacterium | reverse complement strand
ATCCTGACGCTGATCATCCTGGTGGCGTCGTTCAATATTATCAGTACCCTGATCGTTATGGCGGTTGAGAAAACCAAGGATATCGGTATCTTAAAGGCTTTGGGAATGAGCCCGGTGAGTGTCCGCAAGATCTTTACGTTGATCGGTTTGACGATCGGCACCTGCGGGACCACCCTGGGTGTCTCCGGCGGGCTGCTCCTCTGCGGCCTGCTGAAGAAATACCAGTTCATTAAACTGCCCAAAGATATTTATTATATGGATAAGCTCCCCGTAAAAATAGTTTTTTGGCCGGATGTCGCTTTGATCATTATCGCGGCCCTTTTGATCACCTTGGCAGCGTCGGTATATCCTGCCGGCAAGGCTGCCCAGTTAAAACCGGTTGAAGCGCTGCGCTACGAATAGATACAGGGAAATGCTTGAAGCCAGGAATATCCATAAGGTTTATCAGGACAGTAAAAGGAAGGTCTCGGTCCTCAAGGGCGTTGACCTCACGATAGAGCGGGGTAAATTCATTTCGATCGTCGGCCCTTCGGGGGCGGGGAAATCGACGCTTTTGCATATTTTAGGCGGCCTGGATAATCCGACGGGCGGGCATGTATTCTTCGAAAACAAGGACCTGTATTCATTGCCTGACCTTGCCCTTTGTAAGTTCAGGAACCGGAAGGTCGGTTTTGTCTTTCAGTTCTACCATCTGCTTTCTGAATTTACCGTGCTTGAAAATGTCCTGATGCCTCTGTGGATCGGTTCAGAGGCCAAACTGAACCGTCATCAGCTTGAAGAAGAGGCCCAGCATCTTCTTAAGCATGTAGGCTTACGCGAGCGTATGGAGCATTTTCCCAGTGAACTTTCAGGGGGCGAACAGCAGCGGGTGGCACTCGTTCGAGCGCTCATTCATAAGCCGGCGATGCTTTTATGCGATGAACCGACGGGAAACCTCGATTCAAAAACCGGCAATGAGATCGTGGCGTTGATACACAAGATCCATCGGGAAAACCAGATGGCGGTTGTGCTGGTGACCCATAATATGGAATTAGCCGGTTTGGCGGAAAAAACATACCATTTAAAAGATGGTTTGTTGGCAGGTTGACGAAAGCTTGTTCTAATGACGGAGAGAAAGATGAAGATCAATATCAATGGGAAGTTTTATGAAAAAGAAGACGCTAAGATCTCGGTGTTTGACCACGGGCTTTTATACGGCGATGGGGTTTTTGAAGGCATTCGCGCCTATAACCGCCTGGTCTTTAAGCTCCAGGAACACATCGATCGGCTCTTTGAATCTGCGCATACGATCATGTTAAAGATGCCTTTGTCAAAAGAAGCGTTAAAGAACGAGGTGATCCGGACGTTAAAGGCTAATAAGCTCGATGATGCCTATATCCGCCTTGTGGTGACCCGGGGAGAAGGAGACCTCGGGCTTGATCCTCGAAAATGCACAGGCGGGGCAACAGTGATCATCATCGCGGATAAGATCAAGCTGTATCCGGAAAAGTTTTACCGGGAGGGCTTGGCGATCGTCACGGTTCCGACGGTGAGAAACCTGCCGGAGGCGTTAAACCCTCAGATAAAATCATTGAATTACCTGAATAATATTTTAGCCAAAATCGAAGCGATAAACGGCGGTTCTGATGAGGCGATCATGATGGACCATCTGGGTTACGTTGCCGAATGCACCGGCGATAATATTTTTATGGTTAAACGCGGCCAACTTTCTACGCCGCCGCAATGTAG
>CAZPNW010000049.1:0-4627 GCA_964588175.1 uncultured Planctomycetales bacterium | reverse complement strand
CGTTCAAAAGCCTTCTTGGTTTCCATAGCAGACTCCGCATATAATGGCATTACCATGCCGGTAAATATCATCAAGGATACTATGATCTTTCTAAACATAAGCAACCTCTCAGTAAAAGTTAGACTGCCCAGTCACCAGTGCGCCAGTCTCCGAATTACAGAGTCCCGGATTCCCTGCTCCCCAAATCCCCTAGTCCCTGATTTTCAGATTCCCGAATTCCCTAGTCCCGGATCGCCTGTTTACCAGATACCCAATTACTTGTAACCTGTGTCTTGCCTGCCTGCCGGCAGGCAGGTGTCTATAATACAAGTATTTCATTGCGATTAAACTACTCATGCTTCTTATCCTGAATATTGATATAATCGGTAAAATCGATCGGTTCCCCTAACTCCTGTTTCACCACCCTTATCCGGTCAGGCACATAGGGATGGGTTTTAAAATAATTGATCGGCGCAAGCTCTTTACGCTGATTGACCTCCTGCAATTTCTTCAAGAAAGTGATCATGGTATGGGGGTCAAACCCCGCGCGTTTTATGTAGCGGGCGCCAAGCTGGTCGGCAAGCAATTCATCCTCACGGGCATACCCCAAAAAAAGCTGCGTAAATGCGACATCAGCGGTGGCGCCGACAGGAGCGCTCCCCGGGACCACTGCCATCAGGATACGGAAAAAATCATAGCTCATAACACCCTGGAGCTTCTTTATACTGTGCCTGGCAACGATATGCCCGACCTCATGCGCCAAAACACCCGCTAATTCCCCGTCACCGGATACCTTATCCAGCAGGCCCTTAAAAACATAGACATAACCGCCGGGAAGAGATATCGCGTTCACCTCATCTTCATTGACAACCTTAAAATGGTAATCGATATCCTTACGATCACAGACGGCCGCTATTCTTGCGCCCAGGTCACTGACCCGTTTTTGTACCAACGGATCATCAACCAGCTTATACTCTTTTTCCAGCTCCTTGGAGAGAGCGGCTCCCATCTGGATCTCTTTATCGGTGCTATAGTAATACGTTTCCTGCTGCCCGGTAACGATATTATATTCGGTCGTACACCCGCACAAAAGGCCCAAAGCAGCCGGGCACAAGACCAGAAAGAACAGGAATATTTTCACCCCGACCTCTTTAAACATACGATACAATTTACGCAGCGGAATACCGACGACATTATAGAAGCATCCTTCGATACGGCGTATAAAGAACGCGCCTTTCCCCTGGATATCAAAACTGCCGGCTTTATCCAGAGGAGAAACAGAGGCGAAATAACTCTTGATCTGTGCGTCGCTCAAAGCATCCATATAAATCTTGGTCTTCTCGCAGGCCACCTTCTCTTTATGCGTATCTTTGTTAATGACGGCTAAGCCGGTATAAATCCATTGCGCTTTCCCGGAAAGCCGTTTGAGCATACTGTGAGCGCCGGCGAGATCTTTGGGTTTGCCGAAAATGCGTTTCCCGCACACCACGATAGTATCAGCCCCGACGATAACACCGCCGGTGACTTTTCCCGCCACTGCCCGGGCTTTTTGCAAAGCGTTGTGTTTTACCAATGACTCATACGACAAGCCGCACGATTGCCCTTTTTCTTGGATACCGCTTGAGATCACCCGGAACTTCAGCCCGAATATTTTAAGCAGTTTTTTCCGTGCCTGAGAATCAGAAGCAAGATAGAGTTTAGTCATAATGAAATACTCTTATTATAGACACCTGCCTGCCGGCAGGCAGGCAAGACACAGGTTACAAGTAATTGGGTATCTGGTAAACAGGCGATCCGGGACTAGGTAATCCGGAAATCAGAGGATCCAGGATGCACATGATAACTATTTCCCAGGTTACCGGATTCCCGGGTTCCCCAGTCTCCAATAACCAATTCCCCTGATCTCCCGATTCCCCGGATCCCCTAGTCCCGGATAACCAGTTCACCGGATATCCCTGTGACTTGTGTCATGTGACTTGTGACCTTTATTGTTCAATCTAACGCAGAACTCTCTCCGGCAAGATAACCGGTCGAGAATGCCGCCTGCAGGTTAAAACCGCCGGTATCGGCATCCACATCGATCATTTCACCGGCAAAGAACAACCCTTCAACCACGCGGGACCCCATGGTACGCGGATTAATATCCTTTAATGATACGCCTCCCCGCGTGACCATCGCCTCCTCGATCGGTAAAGCCCCCGTAACAGTCAAGTGAAAACCTTTCAGCAAAGAAAGAAGATTCAAACGCTCAAGGGAAGTGACTTGATTGGCCTTTTTATCAGGATCGATCTTAGCTCTGTGAATTACTATATCGATCATGCTTTTCGGCAGCAGGGTTTTTAATGTATTTTTAATACTCTTAGTGGCATTATCCTTGAACTCACGCAACAGCCTGCTATCGAGTTGCTCAGAAGATAAAGCCGGCTTCATATCGATCAAAGCAGAAACCTCTTTACTTACTTCCAGCAGGTCAATAACCTTACCACTCAAGGTCAAGACTAAAGGCCCTGAGATACCGAAACCGGTAAATAACAGCTCTCCGATCTCAGAAACAATCTCTTTATTCTTATCTCTAAAAATCAAACGGATATTTTTAAGGGTCAATCCTTCCAAAGAACGTATATCCCTGTCCTTTACCACTAACGGCACAAGCCCGGCCTTGAGCGCGGAAACACCGTGGCCTGCCTTTTGAGCCATAAGGAACCCCTGGCCTGTCGAACCGGTAAACGCGTAAGACATGCCTCCCGTAGCGATAATAACCCGGTCAGCAGGAAGCACTTTTCCGCCAACGAGCAAAACTCCCGCGACTTTCCTGTCTTTGATCAACAGATCCCGGACCGTTGTTTTATACTGTATCACAACGTGATTTTTCTTGAGCTCTTCCATAAGGACTTTGACCACACTGGCGGAAGAATCAGTAACAGGAAAAACCCTCATTTGCCTTTCGATTTTCAACGGCAAACCGCGCTGCTCAAAGAATTCCATGAGGTCACGATTAAAGAATTTGTTAAAAGCATCGCGCAAAAACTGGCTGTTCTTAGAAAAACGGGTTAAAAAAGCATCGAAATCACAGGAATTGGTAAGATTACATCTACCCTTACCGCTTAAGAGAAGTTTTTTGCCTACGATGGGATTTTTTTCTATAAGAATGACTGACTGCTGCAGCGCGCCCGCCCTGATCGCCGCCATCATGCCGGCGGGGCCGGCGCCGACAACCACAATACGTTTTGTTTTCACGATGAAACCTTATTTACACATCTAGATCTTTTATCATAAAAATCGACTCTAATTTCAGGCCGGCCTTTGCCAGGTTCTCCCGGGCGCCCTCTCCGCGGTCGACGATAACCACTGCCCGGTCGATAACAACTCCGATCTTATCCATTACTTCTTTGGCTTCAAGTAAAGCTTTTCCTGAAGTAGCCACGTCATCAACCAAGATCACACGGTCTTTTTCTTTTAATGCCGGGCCTTCGACCTGCCGCTGCATCCCATGCTCTTTTGCGGCTTTCCTGACAATAAAGGTTTTAAGCGGAATACCCTGGATATGGCTTAACGCGGCGATCGCCCCAACGATCGGGTCCGCCCCCAAAGTCGGGCCGCCGATAGCATCGATCTTCTGGTTTTCAATGAGCTTTAAAATAATACTGGCCACCAGATACGCGCCTTCAGGGGTCAAAGTAATGATCCTGCCGTCCAAATAATAGTTACTTTCCTTGCCTGAAGAAAGGATGAATTTGCCTTTTTTAAAAGCTTCTTTCTTTAAAAGCGCTATCAATCTTGTTTTTAGGTCGGGTAAATTTTGTTTTTCCATGAAAGTATTGTACTATCGTTAAGAGGTTGTGTCAAGGGGAGGCGGTTATCTGGCGTTGACAAACGACGATTTCATTGATATTATATATCATTGTAAATTATTGTTTTGGCAGAAAAATTCGAGGTGTTTATGGATAATCCACTTCCGAAGGGTATTAACGCCAAAATGTTGTTCTTAAATACGCTCAAAAGCTTGCAAAACATCATTTATCCAAAGATCTGCCTGGTTTGCAAGCACAAACTTGCGCCGAAAACACAAAACCTGGTTTGCGTGGAATGCTGGAGGAAGATCCACAAAAATCTTCCTCCCTTCTGTCATCGTTGCGGCAGGCAATTAAAAGCGCCGTTCATCGCCAAGAATATCTGCGTTTCCTGCCTTAAGAAAAATTTGAACTTTGACCGGGCTTTTAGCCCCTGTATTTACGAAGGTTCTCTCAAAGAACTGATCCATGATTTCAAATATAAAAACAAGCAACACTTAGGCGCAACGTTAAGCAGGCTCATGATCGATTTCATCAATGAATACCATGTGCCGATTGATGTTATAGACATGATAGTCCCGGTCCCGCTGCATAAGACAAAATTGCGGGAACGCGAATTCAATCAGGCCCAGGTGTTAAGCGCGCACATCGCGCGAGCATTCAATAAGGATGTCCTGACAGATACACTCCTTCGGCACCGCCATACCAGGGCGCAGGCTGAGCTAGTCGCCGATGAACGGGCGAACAATGTTAAAGACAGTTTTTCTATTAAGGGAAAAGATACACTCAAAGGCAAACATATCCTGTTAGTCGATGATGTTTTAACCACCGGCTCCACTGCTTCAGAGGCGGCATTG
>CAZPNW010000048.1:0-5110 GCA_964588175.1 uncultured Planctomycetales bacterium | reverse complement strand
GAGCTTGAGGATTCAGGAGTAGTCAGGGTAGCGGGATTACGAAATACTGCTACGTATCTTTGCACGCATCTGACCATTTTATGCACTTTTAAGATTGGGGCTTCGTTTGCGTTATTGAACAATATCCGCATCAAAGAAGATGCCCCGTGCGGTTCTTCTCCTCTGGGAGCGTTGGTTTTAATAGAGAGTTGGCAAAGGCCGGTAGGAACTAGAAATTTAAGCGCGGTTACATCCGTGTATAGGCCGTATTCTGTATCTCTCAGTGTTAAAAATAATTCGGCAAGCTCCGCGATAGATACTTTGACGCCTTCAGAGGTGCTTTTAAGATTGGAGTTAGAACTTAATCGCCGTAACCTTAATTTGAGCGGTTATTATTGGGCCGGCTCGCGGCTGCCTCATTCTGGCCTTCTTCGTCTGGAGCGTCTTGGTCCTCAGGAGTATCTATCCTGGTATTTATTTGAAACCGGCTTAGAGGTATTTGTTGACCGCAACCGCAGGCTCATAGAGGGATATGGACTGATCAATAGAGAGTGGGAGGGCCGCATGGCCCTTTATCTGGCCTTTCATATCCTGAACAAAAATCAGGGAAGAGCTTCCTTGTGGGCGGATGTTTATTTAGCGAGGCTGCCTCTGATCTGGGAAGCCATGGGAGTCGGAAATTTTGAAGGAGCAAAAGTTGAGTATCATCAAATAATTAACGAAGCGCAGCTTGCAGAAAGGGTGAAGGCGTATCTATCGTCTCAGCTTTCTGCCGCAAAGCTGCAGCCCGGGCTTTGGCATGATTACGTAACGCGTATGACCCAAAAGATGAACTACGGCCTGGAGCTCAGCGCCGAAGAAAGATCAATTGTGTCATACCATGATTTTGCCGGATATACATCGTTTGGCTTTGCCGCCTCTTTCTATATCAAGCATTTGGGGCGAAAGGCGGATGTTTTGGTCTTGGATCATCTAGCGGGGGAATTGAATGCACAACAGCAGGATTCGCTCACTCGATTAAAAGAAGGCCAGAGGCTAAGCGAACTGGAGATCGTAAGTTTGTTTGCGGGTAGAGCATTGCAAATCACGCCGGTTTCCCGAGAACATTCTTTTACTTCATCCTCGCCGTTGGCCATAAAGCTCATTATCCTCGATATGGACCAAACGCTCTATACCTCTCCTCAGTTGACCGGGTCTATCGTTGAATTAAGTCATTCTTTTGCTTCATCGTTTAATATACCCCCTGTTCAATTAGAACAAAGGAGGCGGCATACAGGAATGAGCATGACAGCCGCGATCAAGTCGTTCGGGTTATCGATCGATGAGTATTTCTATTATATAGGAAAGAATGCTGTTTTGAGCGGCCTGATGCCGGAGCCGGGTTTGTGGGAATTGTTTGCGCAGCTTCGCCGGGAAGGGTATTATCTGGCTATCGCTACCAACAATGGTTTTATATTAACGGACAAGATCCTGGAACGGCTGCGGCTTAAGGAGTTTATCGATCTTACCATAACACAACAGCAGGTAGCCCGGGGAAAGCCTGATGCATTGATGTTCGAGATAATATGTGAGCATTTCCATCGGCTCACTGGGGGCAACAAAAAACGGATAGTCTCGATCGGTGACCGAAAAAAGTTTGATCTGTATAGCGCCGCCCGTATGGGCATCGCGGGAATATTAGTTCAGGGGCCGCGTGAGCTGGTGGAGAAGCTCAGGAGGAAAATAGCCGAAATAAACTTATTGCGCTCAGGGCTGTCGGCGGCAGTTCCGGATGACCTTGTCATTCCCGGCGTAAACTTTGTTGCATCTTCAGCTATCGTTCAGGGGAATTCCGGTGCCGGCGTCCTTCGTGAGGATATATTGTTGAAATTGAGTCCGGTGTATAAATTTGAGCGGCTTTTATCTCCTGAAATGCAATTGCGTCATCATTTATCTGTAGTATCAACTGATCTTCTTCCTTCTATTAAAACGGTGGTAACGATAAAAGCTGGATGGGTTGGCTCCAAAGATTCTTATGTATTTTTCAGCCGGGAGGCTCAAGCGAAGATGGAGGCTTTGAGGCATCTGGCTACAGGAGAAACATACCGTGATTTTGAAATAGCGGCATTAGGTGTTGGTGAGTCTTCTTTTAACCAGGAATTTATCCTGGTTAATGATATTGTTAATCCAAGGAAATTCAGGTTCTTTCATGGAGAGAAGTGTTATGGCCTGCCTGAAGTAGACGCATTATTGAAAGATGTCATTAAGTCAGACGGCATTGATGTGGTATTCGGCAGGAACTTTGTGACTTTGTCTCCTGAATATGACCGGTTTGTTTCGGGAATAGGCAAGATCGTCTTTGAAACGCATTCTCATCCGGGGTGGGGGAAAGATGATTATAATCAGAGGTATAGGTTCCCTTGCGGCGGAGATCGGGAGAAGTTGTTGGATCTGCGCAGGCCCATAGGTTGTATTATCTGGGGAGGAATATTAGAGTTTTATCATGCGAAGTCAATATACGCCCACAGCTATGTTACCGATGCCGGATTGGTTTGTGGTGAACAATACGGCGATGACCAAACGGTTGTTACTGATACTGCCGGTATCAGTGATATTATACGCCGTGAAGATGTCGCCTCCTGGTTGAATGATCTGGCTTTGAAAGCACAGGGGGGAGCGTCTCCGGTTGGAGCGAGCAGCTCGCCGCAATCTGCACGGCAGTGGTTGATGGTGCGCGTAAACTCTAAAGCCGAGAAACTTATCGCCGAGCGGTTACGCCAGAAAGGTTTTGAAGTGTTCCTGCCGTTACGAAAGCAACCTTCCAAGAGAAAAGATAGAAGCGTAGAGCCATACGATGTTGCGGTATTCCCTGGGTATGTTTACGTCCGGGCTAAAAAAGACCAAGCCTTGGCTGTCCTTAAGACCCAAGGAGTAATTGAAAAAGAAACAGCGGTTATTTCCGACGCTCAGATGGAAGAGATAAAAAAGAAGGCGTCATCGTCTGCGGTAAGCCGTTTATTAGGACATGATTATTATTGGGTGAAGCGTGATGTACCCTGTGATCTGCCGGAGGGCGTAAGAGGAATTATTGCGTTAGCGCCTGTAGTTGTTTTAAGGGACAAAAATGTATTGCGCAATGCCCGCCTTGAAATAAAGAATATTACTGCCCTGCGAGAAGCGATGTTTTCTAAGAAACAATTTCAGCTTATTGATGATGCTGCCAATGGCCTGGCCGGGAAGATCGAAACGATGATCATAGGGCATAATAAAGAAGTTTTCATGCAAGGGTTAGAGATCCAGCCGCGGTATCGCGACCGCGACCTTCATTATTTACTCATTAATATTCTATTGGCTGAATTACTGCAGATAGGGGTAGACAAATTCTATGTTGTCCCGTGCAGCCCGAAGGCATGGTCTATCCTGAAATGGATATTCGGCAAGGGGTATGGGTTTGCGGATAACGGGAAGAACGTCTTGAGTATGGATAGCCAGTATGGGAATTGGGAATTATTTTCTTCGCGTATCAAGGAGGCAACCAGGAAGATAGAAGCATTTACCGCTTCATCGCCGGCCGGGGAGTTTGGCGAGTCCCCATCTGATTATGTTACTACGTTTTACCGTTGTCAGGCAGGAATGAAAATACCTGTGGGAGATAACCAGAGCGGTATGCTTTGGCGCCAGGTTATTGATAAGCCATATAGTATCGCTACCGTAGAAAATATAAGGAGCGGGAAGAAAGTAAGTGTTGGAGAATACCATCATTTGCTCATTTATAGTATCCCTGCCGGTTTTCGCGGTTTGACCCTGGTCAATACCGATTACGTAATACATGATGATTGCAGCGTTCTTCCTGAAGCCGGTGAAGATCAAAGATTTGATGCGCATGAAGATCAGCTTTTTGATGAAAAGAGCGGGAAGCTCTTGCTTGTTGACGAAAAGAATTTTATCACGTATCTTGCGTATCAGGAGGTTATTAGCAATCTTATGCGGCCGATTCCTGCCAATGACCTTTTTAAAGAAGACATTTTCCATGAAGCGCCTTTATATCTGTCTGGCAATAACGGAGAGATCGAGGTGCTTGAAGCAAAGAACTTGGGTAGCGATAAGCGCCGGGGAATGTCTAGCTTTATGGAGACAATGTTTCCCTTAGGTCTTTATAAGAAGCAAACCCAGTCTTTGGACCCGTGTAAGACGCTCCTTTCTTTTGATACGGATTGCCTGCATGATCTTACCCGATTTGAATATGAACCAGTCATAGAGGAAATCTTTGGGGCAGGCTATTTGTCTTGTTTCATCGCTTTGTCCCATGACTGGTGGTCGCCGTATATGAAAATAAAAACCCGCGAATATGTTTATGAGATGATCGATCTGGCTATTAGTACCGCCACGAATGGTCTAAGTTCTTCTCCTCTGGCGATATTCAATTCTCGTGTCACCGGTTTAACTGCCGCATTGCTCTGTATTCCCGCGCTTGTATTTGCCAGTATCTCGGATGAAGAGTATTATTACCTCGAAGCTTTTCGTAACCTATTCCCCCCGATCTTCGGATTCGTTCAACAGCATTATTCTTTGATCGCGGCTGCCTTAGGGGTCGCTTACGCGTATTTTGTGGTCTATAAACGCTGGTCAAAAAGCAGGACCAAGGAGTTTAGCGACACTGAGCTTGAAGCCATGGCGGATGTGGGCTTGAGGGCGGAGAACAGGACCATTCAAGAAACCCTTGCTCCTTTATTGCGTAATTCTGAAAACGTTTTCAATGCAGAGCGCCTCACTGATGAAAATTACCTCGACGGTATCTTAAACCCGGCGTTCCAGATCAATCAAATCACGCCGTTCTTTGTGAATATGGATAAGCCGGCACGGGAATCAATGGCTAAGATCCATAGGTTAATGGGAGAGGCGTCCCGGAAAGTCGCGCATAAACTTTTCGGCATGCTGCGTAGAGGAGATGTTTCTCAGCATTTAAGAAAGAGCGTCTTTATTAAATGCGAGGAGATAATCCGCATTGCCCGGTATTCCTTGATCTACAGCTATAGTATGCATGAAAGCGGTACGTGCCAGAAAGTCTCAGGCTATATACGCCCGCCGGGCAGTTTTTGGGAAATAACCGCGATACTTTCGGCGCCGCGCACGCTTTTCGGCCTCGCCAGGG
>CAZPNW010000047.1:0-4654 GCA_964588175.1 uncultured Planctomycetales bacterium | reverse complement strand
AAAAGCCTGGCGATCATTTCTTTATCTTTTTCAGGAATATCGCGGGGAGAAGCATAAAACGAATCGACAGCCAGATTCACTGCCTGTGGCCGCAAATTGGCATCATAAATAGTCCCTCGACGAGGCTCCAGCTCAACGAATAAACTTTGTTGTTTTCGGGCAATTTCGGCAAGATAAGCGCTGCGGAAGAATTGGATATAGAAAATACGGGCGATACATACGCCAAGGAACAAAAGGAAGAATAAGAATACCGCCTTGACTTTGCGGCGATAACTGAATATATACACCCTAATATATGTTTAAAGGAATAGAGTCATCCAAACAGCACTATTCCTACTGCTCCTGTATAAACCCTACACCCGAAAATTTTTAATGTTTGCCGACATATTTAGAACGATTCGTTGGAATGCCGGCTCCTGATTCAACAGTCTGCGCCTGTGCTTGCATCTTAATGCCGAAAAGACGGGCTAAAATATTTTCACCCTTCGCCTGCGCACGGCTTACCAACCCGAGATCTTCTTTTTGAGAAGATACCTTGACCAGACAATAGCTTTCAGGCATTTGGAAATCGTCATTCCCTTCGACCCTCGTGCCGATATTAATAAGCGAGGTTTTACGCTTTAAATTATATCGTAAGACAGAATTATTATCAAGTGAATCCTGAAATATGGAGAGATTCTTCTGCCCCATATACGCAAGACGGATAATCTCCGTTTGTTGCCAGACATACAGGACAGCAAAAGATGTTACGACAACGGCGATAACAAGAAACTTGGATAGTTTCATAGAGTTAACGGTTATGAAACAAGGGCCTTTTCAGCAACCCTAAACTTAGCACTCCGGCTCGCAGGGTTCAGCGCTATTTCCTGTTGCGACGGCACCAGCGGCTTAGGGGTAATGATTTTTATTGAGCCGGCAGCAGCTTCTTTACGAAACGCTACCTTGACCGCACGGTCTTCCAAAGAATGAAACGCGATCACGCAAATCCGTCCCGCATGATTAAGAAACCCTATTGCTTTATTAAGGGCGATATCCACCGCTTCAATTTCACGGGTAACCGCGATACGCACTGCCTGAAATGTCCGGGTAGCAGGATGAATACGCTGGTGCCCCCTATACCGGTACGGGATCGCTTTAACGACAATATCGCTTAATTGCTGCGTTGTTGAAATCGGATGTTTTTGCCTCTCGGCAACCAAATACCGGGCAATACGGTTATGCCAGCGCTCCTGGCCGAAAACCCATAAAAGAGTCGATATTTCATCTTCGTTCAGATTATTGACCAGGTCATACGCACAGATATAGCTGTTCTTATCCAAACGCATATCCAGCGGCCCCTCGTTCTGAAAGCTAAACCCCCGAACAGGATCATCCAACTGGAACGAAGAAATACCCAGGTCAAAAACAAAACCATCTACTTTCTGAACATGACAGGATTCAAGGACCGTATCAAGCTCGTGAAAATTACTATACACGAACTCACAGTGCTTACGATAATCAGCCAAACGCTCTGCGGCAACCCGCAAAGAAGCCTCGTCACGATCGATACAAATAAGCTTTCCTCCGGGCAAAATACGTTTAATGATATCGATACTATGGCCCGCAGTCCCGACTGTTGCATCGACAATTGTTTTGCCAGGTGATAAATTTAAATAATCCAAGACTTCCGTAAGCATTACGGGCGTATGCAATTTCTGTTCCACGATTCTATCTTTATGCAAAGAGCCCTATCCGGGCTCGATTAATTTTTCAGCGATCTGTTCAAACGACTGTTGCCAGTTACCATAAAACTCTCCCCACTTGTCTTTTGACCAGATTTCTATCCTGTTTGAAACACCGACGACAATAACCTCTTTTTTAATTTCAGCGTAATCTTTTAAGTATTGCGGCAGTAAGATCCTGCCCTGACGGTCGGGATTTGCTTCAATAGCGCCGGAGAAATAGAGACGGTTAAAAATACGCGACTCCTGCTTGGTAAAAGAAACAGCTTTAAATTTCTGCTCTTGCGCGCGCCACTCCTCTTCCGCGAACATAAAAAGGCATTTATCCAATCCTCGCGTCACAAAGAATTTCTCAATAAAATTCCCCTTTGCGACCTCGCGGAACCGAGAAGGAAGAATAATCCGCCCCTTACGGTCTATAGAATGAACATATTCTCCATAGAACATAACCTCATCCCTTCCACTTTATACCACTTTTAACCACTTTGTATCAAAAGTATAGACAATAATTGATTCTTTGTCAAGTTAAAAAATATACAAATTATTGATAATACTAGGTATAGTAGTAGGTAATGCTATTATATTGATATATTGTGGTATAGCTTAGTGGCGGGTGAAAAAGGCCTTAACCTGCGCAATATCGCGGCTGATCTGCAGGCCGAGGGCCTGCGGTGAAGGAAATTTCTTATCGTTGCGGATTTTCTTGATAAATTGGACTTCGAGGTATTCTCCGTATATGTCACGGGAAAAGCCTAAAATATGGACTTCGACATGCAGCCGATTTCCCGGATGATGCTGAAATGTCGGCTTTCGGCCGATATAACAGACCCCCTTTAATACTGTATCCTGCCAGATGATCTTCACGGCATAGATACCGGCAGGAGGAAGGATCTCATGGTGAGGACAGACATTTGCCGTCGGAAACCCTAACCGGGTAGCCACACCATCCCCCCGCACAACCCTCCCCAGGACACTGACCGGATGAATAAGCAGCCGTTTGGCCTGCGTCAATCTTCCGGCGAGAATAAGTGAACGAATAAAGGTACTACTGACCACCCTGCCGGAGATCTTAATAACATCAAAAACTTTTAACCCATAGCATCCCTGACGGGCATAGGCACGCAGCAATGCGATATTTCCCTCGGCATTCCTGCCGAACCTGAAATCCTTGCCCACAAAGAGAGATTCCGCCCGGATCTTTTTTATGATTATTTTTTCCAGGAAATCACCGGCTTTCAGCAGAGAAAAAGCCCTGGTAAAACGGATGACCAAACACGCGTCTACACCAAGCTCCTCGATTAATTTCAACCGGTGTTCCAAAGAATAAATACTTTCTTTCCCGCGCGGATGCGGATAAAATGTCACGACAAGGGCTGTCCCGCCTGTCGCGCGGGACCGCTTAAGCGCAGAGCGGATAATATGACGATGCGCCCGGTGCAATCCGTCGAAAACACCGATAGCAACAGCCGGCTTGGGATATTGTTTTAATTGAGATAACGAATAGAACACTTCCATGGGCAAGAAGCCAAAAGGCAAAAGCTAAAAGTCAAAAATAAGGTAAATGTTTTTTCCTAATTTTTTACTTTTTGCTTTTTACTTTTGACTTTCTAAAAGGCTGCTCTTGAGCTTCCGCAGGACCTTCCTTCTGACATCATCAAGAGCCCCGGGTATCGTGGCACCGCTTGCAGTCTTATGGCCCCCGCCCCCGAAACACCGGGCGACAGCATTAACATCAACGCCCCCTTGAGAGCGGAAATTTACCCGGACTTCATTTCTTTTTTTCAAGTTCTCTTTAAATAATACCACGACTTCGATGCCTTTTATGGAACGGGCGAAGCTCAAGATATGCTCCGAAAGGTCAAAGCCGGTCCCAACGCTGTTTTGCTTCTTGAGCATTTCTTTCTTAACGGCAAACCAAACTAATTTACCTTCAAATTCAAGCTTCATAAAAGGCAAAACACTGCTCAACAGCTGCATATCCCTAAAGGGGATATTTTCATATAATTTCCTGTAGATCAAAGGAGTATCCAACTGATACTTCAAAAGCTCGGCAGTGATGCGGTGTGTACGGCTGGTGGTATTGGAATACCGGAATGATCCGGTATCAGTCAATATACCGACGTACAACAAAAGGGCTGTTTCCCGGTCAAGGGGGACGCGCAAACGTTTATATAACGCGAAAATGATCTCCGTGCACGAAGAAGCCGCCGCATCCACAAGATTAGCCTCCCCAAAGCGCTGATTACTGACATGGTGGTCAATATTTAAAACCGGCTTACGTATATCATTAAGCGTATGGACTGAGCCGGTCCGTTTAAGGTCTGAGCAATCAAGCGCGACAAAACAATTGAATTTTATTTTACGAGCGCTCCTGTCGAATCTTCTGATAAGGCTGACATCCGGTAAAAACGCATACTCCGCAGGAGGATATTCTTCATTAACCATAACCGCCTTCTTGCCTAACGCTTTTAAAAGACGGTAGAACGCCAATTCAGAACCAAGGGCATCACCCTCGACATTCATATGGCTGGTAATAAGGAAATTATCGTTCTTTTTTATAAAAGATACTACTTCAGGTAAACCCATGAGCCGTTTCTCCCTTTATGACTTATCCAATCCCTTTATTTCATCTATGACTTTCTGGATCTCAAAGCTGTATTCTGAAGATCTATCTTCTTTAAAAACGATCTCAGGGGTAAAGCGTAACTGCACGCGCTCAGCGATCAATTTACGGATATACCCTAAACTGGAATCCAATGCTTGCTTAGTCTTCTGGTGGTCGGTATCTTGCCCTAAGACACTATAAAATACCTTAGCATACCGCAAATCTTTCGACATTTCCACTTTCGTTATTGTGGTAAAACCCAGCCGCGGGTCTTTAAGCTCATCATGCAGAATAATGCTTATTTCACGCTTCAACGTTTCCTGAACTT
>CAZPNW010000046.1:0-3361 GCA_964588175.1 uncultured Planctomycetales bacterium | reverse complement strand
GGTCATCGGGGGAGGTGATACCGGAGCTGATTGTGTGGGTGTAGCTCATAGGCAGAAAGCTGCGTGTGTGGTGCAGATAGAATTGTTCCCCATGCCGCCTGATTGCCGGACTGAATCCATGCCGTGGCCGAAGTATCCGCTGCTGCTTAAAACTTCAACGAGCCATGAAGAAGGAGGGCAGCGCGATTGGGCAGTGTCAACTAAGAAATTTACCGGAGAAAAAGGAGCGGTGAAAAGGCTGACTTGTGTCAGGGTTACTCATGGTAAGGATGCCTCGGGGTGCCCGGTTATACAAGAGATCAAAGGCAGTGAGTTTGAGATTGAGGCGGATCTGGTTATCTTGGCATTAGGTTTTCTTCATGTAGAGCATGACCCTTTATTAAAGGCCCTGGAAGTAGCTTTTGATCAGCGGGGTAATATAATGACCGATCAGCAGTTTAAAGCGGCAGAAAAAGGGGTATTTGCCGCAGGAGATGCCCGGCGCGGCCAGTCTCTGATAGTTTGGGCTATTGCGGAAGGAAGGCGCGCCGCCTACCATATCGATACTTACCTGATGGGAAAATCTAATCTCCCGGTATTGTAATATTCGGTACTCGGTTATAGGTTATCGGTTATCGGTTGTCGGTTAAAGTCACCGATCACCTATAACCGAGCACCGATAACCGGCAAGTAATAACCGTTCCCTTACCTTTACAGCTTCCCCAAATTGTGTTATACTTTAAATATATCGGTTTTTACAGGATTTATCAGTGGCATTCATCTAATATACAAAGGAGGCAGAAATGAAGAGAATATCTGTTTTTTTAGTTCTTTTTTGTTTTTTGTTTTCTTTACCTGCTTTTGCCCAGGAATCGACTTATTTAGCATCTTCCGCAGCTAAAGCTAAACACGGCGTTATTAATACGCTTACCGGATGGCTGGAAGTACCTTTTCAAGTTATCAAGGGATTTGAAAGCGGTATCGCAGATCAGGGGAATAATAAGTTCTTGGGAGGGGTAGCGGGTATTTTACGGGGTATTTTCCATGGTATTGGCAGGACCGCTTCAGGAATTTATCAGTTGGCAACATGCCTTTTGCCTAACCCATCTGATAACGAAGGTAAAGGTATCCCTTTAGATAGTGAATATGCCTGGGAAAAAGGATCTGCGTATTCGATCCATAAGCAAGGAGTTGTTCCTGTCGGTGAAAAGTTCGCCCGCGGAGTTGTTAATACTTTCGCAGGGATAGTTGAGATGCCTGGCCAGCTTAATAAAGCAGCAGAGGAAAATACTGCGCTGACGATTGTTAAGGGGATCGGCAAAGCAGTGATTTATCCGGTCGCGCGGATTATTTCCGGTGTTTTTGATCTGGTCACGTTCCCGCTGCCTAATGATAGCAAGCAGCATGGCCCTGTGTTCGACGAAGAGCAGCCGTGGGACGCGCTGAATAATCATCCGTTTGACCGTGAAGCCCCCCCGGAAGGATATGGAGCTTTTGCTGTGCCTGCGGAACCTCCCCCGGTGCCTGATTTCTATATGATGCAGATGTATTCCCCATAAACAAAGAATTGCTGTTTTTGAGGGTAAAAAACCCCGTAAGGAAATAGTCCTTACGGGGTTTTTTTATCCCGATAGATTATTTTTTATCTTTATAAAGGCCGCCGCAGGTTTTGTTGCGCCCGGTATTCTTTGCTTCGTATAATTGCTGGTCCAGGACTTGCAGGAGGTTATCGATATCAACACGGTCATTGTTATCAACGGTTATCAGCCCGATGCTGATGGTCAGCTCCAGCGATTTATCAATGGTCCCGAAAGCATATTCTTCAACGCGTTTACGTAACCTTCTGGCAACGATATAGGCGCCGTCATAATTAGTATAGGGTAAGACGATAACGATCTCTTCCCCTCCGTAACGGCAGACCATATCTGTTGCGCGGACTGTTTTCTTCGTCAAAAACGCTAATTGTTCCAGTACAAGGTCTCCGTGGGCATGTCCGAATTTATCATTGACCTGTTTAAAATGGTCTAGATCAAGCATGATACAGGAAAGAGGATAGTTATACCGCTGGATCCGTTTCAGTTCTTCTTCTAATCGTTGAATAAGGTACCGGCGGTTAAATAATTTTGTTAATTCATCCGTGTTGGAGAGAGTGCTTAAGAGCTCATTTTTCTCTTCCAGTTCTTCTTCGAGCGCCTGGCGCTGCAGGAAAACATTGGCATAGGCGGTAAGTTCTTCGGGGCTTACCAGGTAATGCAGGTAGCCGTCAACCAGCCCGCTTTTGAGCATTTTTATCTTTTCTTCCTGGTTCTTTTCCATATGAGAGAGTACAATGATGGGGACCGTTTCGGTATTAGTTTCTGAGCGCAGCGCTATGCAGAGCTCCTGGCAGTCTTTAAGGTCAGGGAGCTGATTATAGACAAAAATAAGATTTATGTCTGTGTAGGTGGTAATGTTTTTAATAAGTTCTTGCGCGCTGGGAAAGTTTACAAATTCAAATTCTTCGGGATCGAACTGTTTTTTTAAGTTTTCCACTGTTTCCAGCGGAATCCCTACACCAATGATAATTTTCTTTGACATCGTTTTCTAGGTATTATTAAGGTTAAAAGAATTATGTTCATATTATACTATTTCCCGGGAATTAGTAAAGAATAACGTTTTCTCGGGTAAGGGAACGGTTATTAGTTGTCGGTTATCGGTGCTCGGTTATCGGTGATCGGTGACTTTAACCGACAACCGATAACCGAATGGCGCCTTCCTTTAACTTTCTCATTGTATAAAAACCATTTTCGCTGTAAAATATTGCAAATATGAGGGTAAGTATTATTATGGATAAAGAAACCTCGTATCTTGAATTCTTTAAAAGTTTGAAAGTCGCTTTTAACAACGCCGCTGCTTATTTTAAAGAGCATCCCTATTACATAAAGTCAGTAGAGGTCCTTAAAAGCAAGGCCGAAGAACTTTTGAATTATGCAAATCCGATAAAGGTCAATTTTAGCGATACGTCTATATTTGTGGAAGGCCTGATCATTACTTACGCGTCTCTTTCAAACGAGATCGCTTTGGCTTTTCACGCCCGCAAGATCAAGAGCCTGGAAATCCGGCAGGGTTTAACCCTTGATGAGCTCATTGTTTTTCTTTCCAAGATGGCTATGTCTTCCCGGGATATTATACGTTCAGGCGGATTGCAGAATATACTTGATCAGGAAAAGATCCATCACGTGCTCGTTGAAGATCTCGATTTCTCTCAATTGCTTAAAAGCGAGGGCGAAGAATGTAAAGATATTTGGATATATTTATTCCGCGACGCGATGAATAAGCGTGACCCCCAGAAGATCGAGAACGCAGCGAACAATTTTGAAAGAGTCGTTGGGAAATTTAAAGT
>CAZPNW010000045.1:0-3021 GCA_964588175.1 uncultured Planctomycetales bacterium | reverse complement strand
ACAGAACGCACGACCTTGGAAAGATCTTTAATGGAGTCATCCATTCGTTGGATGGAAGAAAGCAAGAGTATTTGATCGCCAAGGACGGCAGCGCGGTCATAGGTTATTCTATCCGTATCGATGATTTTACCTGGGATTACGTGAATATTTATCAGGTTGTCCAGGAAGAAAAGGGGAAGATACGCATTAAAGTCGTGCCGCGCGGTAACTTTAACGATTCGATAAAAAATGAGCTGTTAAAGAGGCAACGAGAGCGCTGGGGGGGGCTTTTTGATATCTCGATCGAAGTGGTTGATGATATCGCCAGGACAAAAGCAGGTAAACGTAGATTGATCGTTAACGCCTCAGGCTGCCAGCCGTCATGATGAGGCCGGTATCTTAGGAGAGGATTTATGAAACAGCAGATATTGTTTTGTGTTGCCCCCTATACGTCTTTAATAAAAGATTACGCTTTTAACGAGATACAATTCGGGCCTTCCCTGATCAGGGGGGTACTCGATGAGTCTCTTTTTGATATTGACTGTATCGACTTGAATTCTGAGCTCGCTCAGCAAAGGTCCTCCTTGCCGGTTTTGGAAAGCAACGACCTGTGCGTTTTAATGAACACGTACCTGCTCAGCCAGTATTCGGATATGCCGTTGTATTTTGACAGTTCGATCGATGAGTGTATCCGGGGCTTATGCGGCAGTTTACCGGACAAGAAATATGATTACATCCTTTTTTCCCTCCCGAGAAAAAGCACCTATGTTACCAACTTGCTTGTTTCGCTTAATTTTACTTTTCTGCTTGCTCAAAGGCTGAAAGCGCAGACAGGGGCAAAAGTTATCATGGGGGGGGCGGGATTCAAGAATATTTCCCGCGAAATGTTTTGGAGGCACGTGGTAAGCCAATTATCGGCGGAGTATGTCGATTTTATTTTTCTGGATAGTGAGGCAGCCTTCGCGCTCCCTGAATTATTACGTTGCTTATATAGGGGAGTTAAGATCAATAAGAACCTTGCGGATATCACGTTTATCAATAAAAAAAGATATTTAAAAAAGAAGAGCGCCCTTAACGCCGTAAAGGCTGCAGGTGCGCGTTTTCTGGGGGCGAGTTTATTCTCGGGGCATTTTAAGCGATATTTAAGGAAAAGTAAGTTCGCTAAGGGAAAAGACCTGTTGCTGGGTGTCGTCCCTGATTTTGAGATGAGCAATAAGGCGGCGTATGCCGTTAATATTGAAAAAACCTTCAAGCTTTCAAGGTACCTGCCGCACTATTCCTCATTCGCTCAAAAAACCGATATAACAATATACCCGCTTCAATTTGTCCACGGTTGCCCTCATTTTTGTTATTTCTGCGGGAACGCCCTCAGGAAATTATCGTTTTTATCGCCCCGGCAGGCCGTTGACCAGATAGAAAGAGTCATAGAAAAGAACCCTGAGGCGAAATACTTCAGGTTTTTTAACTGTCAGATCAACGTTACCCCTCAATACGCGCTTTCTTTCGCTGATGAGGTCATTAAGAGAAAATTAAAGATATGGTTCGTAGATTCCGCAGGCCTGAGAAATCCCTCACGTGAAGTTTTTGAGGCGTTGCGCAAGGCCGGTTGCGTGAAGTTGTGGATAGGATTGGAAACGCTGTCTCCGAGAATGTTGAGATCGGCCAATAAGCAGCTGACGGTTGAAGATATTTGTAAAGGCGTTGAGCTCATCCATAAGGAGAATATTTGGATCGGGGGTAACCTTATTGTCGGCCTGCCGTTTGAAGAGGAAATTGATTTTGATTGTACGTTGAGGTTTGTGCGTGATTTTTCCGGTAAGGTCAATGCCTGGGAGCTGAATATGTTCCGGTTTTATCCTTATTCGCCCTATTATCTTTTCAGGAAAGAATGCGGCTTGAAACCGCTCAATACGCGGACTTTTACCGAAGAAAACCTCGCTTTTGAAGAGCGCGGATTACGAAGCAGCGACGAAAGAAAAAATGCCGCCAAGCTTCGTTACCGGCAGCTCTTGAGCGCCTTGCCGGAAGCTAACGAGTTTTTGGATAATGATTACCTGCTTTTTTATTTTAATAATAACTTTTCGCTTAGTAAGCTCGCGATCAACGAGCTTATCCTTAAGTATTATCATGGCATCAGTGATGATAAAGAACTGGTGGGCAGGTTGTCTCAATATGGATGCGGATACGACTATGGCCTGTTCGGCAAAAAGAAAATGCGCGAGTGAGGCCACCGGTAAGAACATGCCTGGTTGTGTTTGTCCGTATTCTGCTTTCGGGGAGAGAGTATGGGTTTTTTAAGAACTTTAGCCGCGGTAAAATTACGGTATCTCGACTATAAAAGGTATTGCGGGTTTTTGGAAGAATCCCAATGGTGGGCTCAAGGCGCCCTGGAGCAATACCAGGGGCAGCGGCTGCGGGAGCTTCTTGAATATGCCTATGATAATGTCCCGTACTATGGCGAGGTTTTTAAGAAAAATCGCTTGCTGCCTTCCGACTTTAAGTCGCTTGACGACCTTCGTAAGCTTCCTGTCTTAAGGAAAGAAGATGTCGTGAAGAATTTTGATAAATTGATCGCGAAGCAGTTTTCCCGCGCCGCAAAGCGCAGGCATTTGACCAAAAGATACACGGGGGGCTCTACCGGGACCCCGATGCTGTTTTACCATGACCGCCGGTCAATGGTATGGAGAGAAGCTTTCTTCGCTTACAGGAATAAATTGGCGGGCCTTAATATCGGCGACAGGTTCGTTTGGATATGTTCCACGCCGTTCGCCGGCGCGCGCCGCGCACGTGAACGCCCCTTTAAGTTTGTCCCGGGGGGATTAGTGTTGTCATCGCTTGCGCCTGGCCCGGAGGAGTTTGAGGCGTACTTGAAGCTGATAAATAAGTTCAAACCGGATTATGTAGTCGGTCTTCCTTCATTGGTTTATGACCTGGCGTGTTTTTCCGAGAGCACTAAGCGCGATATACGATTCAGCGTTTTTTTCAGCACATCAGAGAACTTGCATAATTTTCAGAAAGAGAAGGTCCGTAAACAATTTTCCT
>CAZPNW010000044.1:0-10048 GCA_964588175.1 uncultured Planctomycetales bacterium | reverse complement strand
TATAATTTTAAAGCATTGCGCAAAGAATTGGTTGTCAGGGGGACTCGTTTTCGCGGCCATTCCGATACTGAAGTCATGCTGGCTGCTATCAGCTGTTTCGGCCTGGAAATTGCCGTGCAAAAGTTTAACGGGATGTTTGCTTTTGCCGTATGGGACAGAAAAGATCGTGTTTTAAGCCTTATCCGTGACCGCTTCGGTGAGAAACCGCTGTATTACGGATGGGCAGGTGAGGCCGGTAATACTTTGTTATTCGCATCTGAACTGAAAGCTTTGCGCGCATACTCAGGATTTGTCCCGAAGATAAACTCAGACGCTTTAGCGCTCTATATGCGGCATAATTGTATCCCGGCGCCGCATTCAATTTATCGTAACGTTTTTAAGCTCATGCCCGCGTCGATCCTTCGCATTGATGTTTCACACCCAAAACGGCGGGAGTCTCAACCCGTGCCGTATTGGTCATTGTTGGATGCTGTCAAACAAGGTAAAGATACCCCTTTCCGGGGAGAAGAAAAAGAGGCTCGCGACGCTCTCGCTGAGCTCTTAACTGATGCGGTTAAAATAAGGATGGAATCTGACGTGCCGCTGGGAGTTTTTTTATCGGGAGGACTGGATTCGTCATTGATAACCGCGCTGATGCAACGGCAGAGCGGCCAGGCGGTCAAGACTTTTACGATCGGTTTTAATGAAGCGCAATACAATGAAGCTGCCCAGGCAAAAGCGGTGGCCGGTTTTTTAGGGACAGCACATACTGAATTTTACGTGAGCGCCGCTGATGCTTTGGCTGTTGTTCCCCGGCTCACCGAGATGTATGATGAACCATTTTCTGATTCTTCTCAAATACCGACGCACTTGGTATCTCAATTGACGAGAAATAAGGTAAAGGTGAGTTTATCCGGGGATGGAGGGGATGAGATATTCGCCGGGTATAACCGGTATTTCTGGGTAAAGGATATCTGGAGAAATATCGGCTGGCTGCCCTATCAAACGAGGGATATGTTTTCCCGGATGATCCTTACGCTATCAGCGGATAGATGGGAATCTGTTTTTTCCCGTTTGACTTCGTTCCTGCCGAAAAAAGCAAAGTTGAGGACCCCGGGAGATAAAATGCATAAGCTCGCGGAAGTTTTATCTGCGCGGGCGCCCTATGATATGTACCTGGGGTTGGTTTCCCATTGGAGAGAGCCTCAAACGCTGGTGTTAAATGCATCCGAGCCGCTCACCATGATCACGGATGTTTCGGCGCGGATTCCTTGGCTTGATCTGACTGAGGAGATGATGTATAAAGATTCCCTGACCTATTTGCCTGATGATATCCTGGTAAAAGTAGACAGGGCGAGTATGAGCGTGGGCCTTGAATCACGGGCGCCCTATTTGGATCACCGCGTTGCAGAATTCGCCTGGCGCCTGCCTCTGGGAATGAAGATGCGGAAAAATAGTGGAAAAATGATCTTGCGGGACCTGTTAACAGAATACATACCGGCTCATCTGGTGGAAAGGCCTAAAATGGGTTTTGCGCTGCCGATCGATGCATGGCTGCGCGGCCCGTTAAAAGAATGGGCCCAATCGCTTTTGAATGAAGCCCGGATCCGCCGGGATGGGTTTCTCAATCCTTCCCTGGTCAAAGTAAAGTGGTCTGAGCATCTTTCAGGAAAACGCAACTGGCAGTACCTGCTGTGGGATATATTGATGTTTCAGGCTTGGTATGAGAAATGGGCATAAGCATGAAGATATTGTTTGTTTCAAATATATCATGGAGTTTATATAATTTTCGCCGGGGATTCATGGCAGTATTGCGGGAGCGCGGCCATGATGTAGTGTTTTGCGCCAGCCCTGATGAATATTCCAGCCGCCTGGAAGGCCTGGGCTTTCGCTTCATTCCGATTGAGGTTGACCGCAAAGGCACCAGTTTCACCAAAGATTTTTGCCTGCTTAAGGACCTTTATCGCATTTATTCAAAAGAAAAACCGGGTATTATCTTTCATAATTCCATAAAACCCAATATTTACGGTGCTCTTGCCGCCAAGTTGGCAGGGTTACGCTGCGTTAATACGGTCTCAGGGTTAGGCTATGTTTTCTTGCGCAAAGGGCTCCAGTATTATCTGGTTAAATTTCTGTATTGGCTGGCATGTATGTTCTCTGAAAAGACTTTTTTCCAGAACAAAGATGATTTAAATCTGTTCTTAGAAAAAAGGATCATTTCGCTGCGGAAAACCGCGTTAGTCAAGGGCTCAGGGGTAAATACCGATTTATTTGATCCACGCTATTGTGCCGCGGTTAAAAAGGATAAAAGTTCTTTTGTTTTTAGCTTTATCGGAAGAGTATTATGGGATAAAGGAGTGGGTGAGTTTATTGAGGCGAGCCGGAATATTAAACAGCTGTACCCTCAAGTGAAGGTCGAGCTTTTAGGTATGATCGATAAAGGTAACCCGGCGGCCGTGACAAAAACTCAGATAGAAGCATGGGAACAAGAGGGCCTTTTGAAATACCGCGGGGAAACTGATGATGTCCGGCCGTTCATCTGCGCGTCTGATTGTGTGGTTCTGCCGTCATACCGGGAAGGTACTCCGAAAGCTCTTCTCGAAGCCTCGGCAATGGAAAAACCCATTATTACCACGGATGCGGTTGGATGCCGGGAAGTCGTCGATGACCGGGTGAGTGGATTTGTGGTGCCGGTAAAAGATCCGTTGAAGCTTCAAGAAGCGATGCAGCGGATAATCGAACTTCCTTTTGAAAAAAGGCTATTTATGGGCAGGCGCGGCAGAGAAAAAATATTGCGGGAGTTCAGTGAAAAGGTCGTGATCGAAACGTATTGCCGTGAGTTAAAACTCTAGTTCGGTTATCGGTGCCGCAGAAAGCGGAGTGCGGTCAAGTTAGCGACAACACCCGGCCTTATTGGAAAGGCCGGTGCGCGCTTTCTGCGCAGCCGACAACCGAGCACCGGTAACACCCGGCGCTAATCGGAATTGCGCCGGTATGCCGCTTTCTGCGGCACCGATGACCAAGCTCTATCCATATCCGCATCAATTATAAAATCTTTCCCATTTATCTCTAAAATGAGTGGATTTTTTGCCTGTTTAATATTATAATACTTACTTATTCATTATACTCTATTATGTTTATAATCCATGATTTATATGTAGTCGCGTTGTTTAATTTCTGTACCGGTACGCTTATTGTTTCACAGATGTGCCGTATCGGCGTTCACAAACGATTATTAGACACCCCTAATAGCCGGAGTTCTCACGTTGTGCCTACGCCTCGAGGAGGAGGAATAGGGATCGTTCTGGCTTTTTTAGCCAGTGGGATATTGTTTTCAAGGCAATATCCCTTAGTGCTCATTGGCACGCTCGCAGGGGCGATTGGATTTATATCTGATGTCTCGAAACTTTCTTCACTGTCCCGGTTATTCTTGCACGGGGCAGTGTCGATGATCTTTTTGTTAACATGCCTGTCATGGCAGGCTTTTAACCCGCAGCAGGCAATACCTTTATTCATTTTTTTATTGATATATCTGGTCGGCAGTGCCAATATCTATAATTTTATGGATGGGATCAATGGTATCGCCGCGATAACCGCGATGTCAGCTTTCGGGTTCCTGGCTTATTTCTCCAGGAGTCAAGGCATGGGAGGCACAGGGGCGCCTGTTTTGGCTGTGGCAATAGTATTCAGTACTCTCGGTTTTCTCCCCTTTAATGTCCCTGCTGCCAGGATCTTCATGGGAGATGTGGGAAGCCTATTCCTGGGTTTTATTTTTGCCGCAATGGCAGTAGTCTTGTCAAAGCATTTACTCGATTTTCTGTGCGTCAGTTCTTTTTTGTTTACCTTTTATGCGGATGAAATGGTGACTATGGCGATCCGCCTCAAAAACAGGGAAAACCTTTTCGTCGCGCACCGAAAGCATTTTTACCAGGTCCTTGCTAATGAATTTGGCATTGCCCATTGGAAAGTTTCACTGGGGTATGGAGTAGTTCAGACATTGATCAGTAGTCATATCCTTTCTCTCAGGCCTCATGGCCCTGGAGTTGTTGCCGGAGCCTTAATGGCGTATTTTATTGTATTTTGTGCCGCTAACATAACGATACGCTGTAACAAAAGAATACGTGTATCGCAATAAATAATCTTTTATGAGCCCGATAATAGAGATAATCCTCAAATACCGCAGGCCCTTGATCGTTTTATTTCAGCTCGGGCTGGTGATCCTTTCATATTATTTTGTATTCCTGCTGCGGTTTGATTTTACCTTCCCCGTTGCTTACGCGCCGATATTTTTTAAGACGCTTCCTGTTTTGATCGCCATAAAACTGATCGTTTTTTATTTCTTCGGGTTATATCAGGGGTTATGGCGCTACGTCTCCATGAATGACCTCTGGCAGATATTGAAAGCGAACTGTATGGCCTCATTGCTTTTTATGACAGCCGAAATATTCATTTTTGGGTTACAAGGGTTCCCCCGGTCGGTTTTTATCCTTGATTTTATACTCTGTACCTTTTTGATAGCCGGGATACGCTTTCTTAACCGGTTGGTGCGTGAACGCTATAGGCTGGATCTGCCGGTTAAGCGAAAAAAAGTTTTAATTGTGGGAGCCGGGCAGGCAGGGATATTGACCTTGAAAGAATACAGGCATAACCCGGGTTCCGGAGAAGTCGTCGGCTTTATTGACGATGACCGCGTTAAACATAATACAACCATTGATGGCACCCCGATTTTCGGAGGCAGGGACAAAATACCGGACCTGGTAAATGAATACGATGTCGAAGAGATCATACTCGCTATTCCTTCAGCGAAAGGCCAGGATATCCGTGATATCCTATCGTATTGCCAGGTACCCAATGTCAGGATCAAGATCGTGCCCGGCCTGCATAAGATCTTGAACGGGGAGCTGGAGATTAAACCGAGGCAAGTGCGTCCCGATGATCTTTTAGGCAGGGAAGTAGTAGAAATAGACAAAAGCGATGTCGAATCATATATCAAGAATAAACGGGTCCTGGTGACCGGGGCAGGCGGGTCTATCGGTTCTGAACTTTGCCGTCAGATCGTTAATTTTTCTCCGGAGAAAATCATCCTTTTGGACCACAATGAGAACGGCGTGTATTTCCTCGAAGTCGAATTCAAAGTCAAATACCCGCATATTAAGTTCAGTACCGTTATCGGGAATATCCGCGATGTCGGATTGTTAAAACAGGTGTTTTCGCTCTACCGTCCGCAAGTGGTTTTTCACGCGGCAGCGCATAAGCATGTCCCGCTCATGGAGCGTAATCCCCTTGCGGCGGTTAAAAACAATGTCATCGGCACCCGGAATCTTATTTATGCCGCTGCCCATTACCGTATTGACCGGTTTGTTTTGATATCGACCGATAAAGCGGTCAATCCTACCAGCGTCATGGGCGCTACCAAGAGGATCGCGGAAATGCTCCTTCAGGCAAAATCGAAAAAAAGCAGGACCAAATTCATGGCAGTCAGGTTCGGTAATGTGATCGGGTCTGACGGAAGTGTGGTGCCCCTTTTTAAAAAGCAGATAGAAGAAGGCGGCCCGGTGACCGTAACTGATCCGGAAGTAAAAAGGTATTTTATGAGTATCTCTGAAGCAGCATCACTGGTCTTACAGGCAGGCGCCCTGGGTAAGGGCGGTGAAATATTTATTCTCGATATGGGCGAGCAGGTCAAGATAGGTGACTTGGCAAAGAATTTGATCGCGCTCTCCGGCAGCGATGTCCCTATACAGTTCATCGGCCTGCGCCCCGGTGAAAAATTGTACGAAGAAATGCTTTTGAATACCGAGAGCGATTCGGTCACCAAGCACAATAAGATCTATATCACCAAATCTCCTGATTATAACCCCGCGAAACTACGCAAGAAGATCAAGGAGATGGAACGCCTTATAAAAGTTTCTGATTTTAAGAAGACCATGCAGCTTATTTCCGAACTGGTGCCGACCTATAAGCCTGCCAAAGATACCCCGACTTGATATGGAAATAACAAGAAACAAAACAGTTATTTTTTGTGACCGCGCTCTGTTTGTATGTATATGTTTATTGATGGCGTGGCTGCCTGTTTCTACGGCGGGAGTGGAGGCATGCGTCTGGGCAGGGATATTCTTTTGGGCCATGAAAAAAGCCTGGGGATACAATGAATTAGGGGGCTGGAAGGGGGTGTTTCCCCGGACCGTATTAAACAAGCCTCTTGTTTTCTTTATAATGGCAAACGTGCTATCGACGATCTTTACGGTCAATGCCGGTTTATCTGTGCGTGGCCTTTGGGGGAAGGAATTAAAGTTTATCGCGGTTTATTTTATGGTCGTTGAAGTGATCGTCAGCTATAAGCGCCTCGAGAAACTCCTGGCGATCGCGATCATGTCAGCCGTTATAATGGCCGCTGACGCGGGGGCGCAATATTTTTACGGTATTGATTTCTTGCGCGGCTATATATCGTCACAGTTGCGCGCGAGTTTTCCCTCGACCAATGATTTCGCGGGTTGGCTTATCATCATGATCTTCCTGTTTTTAGGGGTAATTCTGGCGAAAAATATTTTTAACAGGAAAATCAAGGTTTTCGCGGGAGTGGTAACGGCAGCCATGCTGATCTGTTTACTGGTGACATTTTCGCGCGGAGGCTGGATAGGGTTCTTATGCGGGGGGCTTATATTTCTTGCGGCAGTTTTGAAGTATTGCCGGTTGAGGTCTAAAGTGATCTTATCGAGCGCGGTGATAGGTTTATTAGCCTTCACGTTAATTTTACCGCAGTCGGTTAAAAACAAAGTTGAAGCTGTCGGTTATATTGATTTTAAAACAGGCCATACGGTCATTGAACGGTTGAGATCCATGGTCGATATGAATTATGCGTCCAATGCCCACCGTTTAAAACTCTGGAAACAAGCTTTACAGGTGATCAGGGATTTTCCGCTTACCGGGTGCGGCTTAAACACATATTCTTATTTTGTAAAGAAATACCCGAGTTTTGTCGGGGGAAGCATGTATCCGCATAATTCGTTTTTGCAGATGACCGCTGAAACCGGCTTTGTGGGGTTACTCATGTTCCTGGGGCTTCTGATAAGATTTTTGGTCGCGGGATGTGCCCATATTGCTCAGAAAAACAGTTATTTAGTTTTAGGTTTGGTATCCGGCATAAGCGCGTTCCTCGTGCAAAGTTTTTTTGATACCAACCTGTATGCGCTTCAATTAGTGGTTTTATTCTGGTATATGTTGGGGCTGACTGTTGCGACCATGAAATTGGAACACGCGGATAAACCTGTTCAGCCATAAAAGCATAGATCTTTTATGCAATAAACTTAACAAGACAATGAAAGATTTATTATTAATAAAACCGCTGAGCAAATACAGCTTACAATATGCTCCTTCTTTAGGCATGGGATTTATTGCCGCTCATTTACAGGCGCGCGGTTTTCAGGTACAGATCGTTGACGCTAACGTAAAAAAAATTCCTCCTGTTGAGTTACCGAAGCATTGCTCTTTGAAAGATTTCCGGCTTATCGGCCTTCAGGCATATGATATGGACCTGCGGGAGGTAAAAGAATACGTACAGGTCATTCGAAGCGTTGCGCCTTTAGTCCCGGTCATCGTCGGCGGGCCTGCGCCATCCTCTAATCCCGCGTTTGTACTTGAGTTTCTCAAAACGGTTGATTTTCTCGCGGTGGGTGAAGGAGAGATCGCGCTGGAAAGGCTTTTAAAGGCGCTCAAACCCGGAGCGATCGACCATTCGCTTTTTGAACAGGTGCCGAACCTGGCCTGGCAGGACAAAGGGAAGATCCATTTAACGCCCCATGAATATGTACAGGATCTCGATGCAATCGGGGCTCCAGCCTGGGGCGCACTTGATCCCGGTTTATATAAAAATGCGGTACACGGATTCTTTTATCGCAGGCTTCCGGTGCTGCCTATTATGGTGTCACGGGGATGTCCATTCCATTGTTCTTTTTGCGGCAGCAGGAATATCACCGGATATAAGGTCCGCCGCAGAAGCCCGGGATCAGTGATCGATGAACTGGAGTATTTAAAGCGTACCTTCGGGTTGAGGGAGTTTCAGGTAATTGACGATAATTTTACTTTTCCTCCGGAAGCAGCGCTGGAATTTTCTGAACAATTGATCGCCCGGCGGCTTGATCTGTTATGGACCTGTCCGAACGGCTTACGGTTAGACACCTTGAACAAAAAATTATTGTCGACTATGAAACGCTCGGGCTGTTATGAAGTCGCTGTCGGTATTGAATCGGGTGACCCCGGGATTTTGAAGGATATGGGGAAGAATCTGGCTTTGGAAACGGTCACGGAGAAGGTGAATCTTATTCATCAACAGGGGATACAGGTTATCGGCTTCGTCATGGTCGGGTATCCGTTAGAAACTAAAAGCACACTGCGCAAAACGCTCGCTTTCTTGCTTTCTCTGCCGCTGGTACGCATTAGCTTGACGAGGTTTATCCCTATGCTCGGCACTCCGATAAGCGACCGGCTGCTTGCGCGAGGAGAGCTCCGTGCCGAAACGATCGACCCGACAAAACAAAATTATAACTCTTTCACCTATGTGCCGGTAGCGCTTACTGAACGCAGTCTGCATTATTGGTACCGTTTCATCTTTTTGCGGTTTTCCCTGCGCCCGCGCATAATTTTTCATAACATAAGGAATATAAGGTCACTATCCCATGCAAGAATCATCTTTCAAAAAATCACCGGATTCTTTAAGTAATTCGCCTGCTCCGTATCCCGGCTCGCGAAAGGTCAAAAAAGCCTTTGTTATGGCCGCCGGCAGGGGGATACGCTTTCGTTCTTACAGCAGGGTGATCCCGAAGTCGATGCTGGTTATTGATTCAGAGCCTTTGATCGCCAGGAACATCCGGCTGCTTGATGGAGCGTTTGACCTGGATAAATTATACATCCTTATCAGCCGCAAAAATGCTTTGATCAGTGAATATGTCAATACAATGACTCACTTAAAATGCAAGCCGGAGTTTATCGAAATATCGGAAGAAAACGTCTCCCGGGGCCTCCTTGCCGGGTACGCCGCGGTTGTCCCGTACCTTAACCCATCTGAAGTCTTTGTTTCTGTTTTGGGAGATGAGTATTATGAGGGAACTGACCACCGGGGATTTGCTGAATTCATCCAGAGCTGCCCTGATTTTTCAGTTTGCTGCGCGGTTAAGAAATATGTGTCTCCCGATGAGTATTTTAAAAATTACTCTGTTGATTTTTTGTCCGATTCTCTGGTTAAAGAAGTCCGTGAAAAACCGAAGAAAATTACTTCCGCGTATTTCGGTTTAGGGATGATCAGTGGAAAACGGGAACTTCCTGAATTGGCCAAAAAGAAATTGGAGGAGAACAGCCCGGTTAATTTTATTGAGCTCTTAAACAGTATGCCTCAACAGGGGGCGGGCCCCTTACGCGGTTTTGAATTCCGGGGCGGTTACGTCAACATCAATACCCGCAGCGATGTTTTTAAGTTAAAAAGGTTCCTGAGGGAGAGCCGCTGGAATACTTTTTCTATCGATGTGATCATTCCCGCGTGGAATGAAGCGGAATCTATTGCTTATGTAGTCAAAGATTTTCTGCCTGTATGCAGCCGGGTGATCGTTATGGATAATAATTCAAATGATGGGACTGCCGATATCGCCCGCGCGGCAGGGGCCTGCGTGTATTCTGAGAAACTTGACGGCTACGGGGATGCTATAAAAAAAGGGATGGACCGCTCGCGTGCCGATATTATGTGTATTACGGAGGCTGACGGAACATTCCGCGGTGAAGATATTGAGAAATTGCTTATGTACCTGAAAAATGCCGATGCGGTTATCGGTACCAGGACCTATTGGCAGTATGTCGAGTATGGCGCCAATATGCCTTTTATGCAGCGTTTTGGGAATATGCTCTTCGGTTCTATCATTACGCTCTTGTGGTGGAACCGCCGTTCGCGCTTCACCGATGTCGGATGCACCTTCCGTTGTTTGTGGAAGGATTCCTATCAAAGGATCTCTCAGCGTTTGGTTGGAAAAGGGCCGGAATTTTCTCCTGAAATGATCATCGAACTGCTCAATACCTGGCAAAG
>CAZPNW010000043.1:0-4976 GCA_964588175.1 uncultured Planctomycetales bacterium | reverse complement strand
GGCAAAATCAAGAGCACCCAGGTTTCTCATCCAACCGCCAATACCCCAGACCCAATGACAAACAGGATCATACACGAATGTCGCCCACAAAAGCGTAAAGATCAAAAACGCCGAGAATTTCATCCTCTCGGCAAACGCCCCGATGATCAACGCCGGAGTAATGATCGCGAACATCGCCTGGAATATCATGAATGCCTGGTGCGGAATAGTACCCGCGTAATCGGCATAAGGTTCAAGGCCTACGCCCCGCAGGCCCAGCCAGGCGAATCCTCCCCAAAAACCTTTTGCCGGAGCAAATGAAAGGCTATAGCCGTATAAAACCCATTGCAGGCTTAATACACACATAATAATGAAACATTGCATCAAGACGCTGAGCATATTCTTGCGCCTGACCATCCCTCCGTAGAAAAAAGCCAATCCCGGGGTCATCAGCAATACTAATGCCGATGAAACCAAGACCCATGCGGTATCACCTGAATTAATCATTTTCTCCCCCTTTCCCTCTTTTTATTATTCTTGGTTAATCAACAAAAACCCTGATCCATTATAATCCTAATTTATCCCTGACTAATTGCGCGTACACTTTATTGATCCGCTCTGTCTTAAGCCAGCGTTCCAACGTAGATATATGCACATCGATGATCCGGGATAATTCATAAAGCGTATATCCTTTCTCTGTTTTTACCCCCCTGATCTGAGCTATTAATTCTTTATCAACCATGTGTGATCCCTTTGCTTCAAAATGAGTAACTTAAATAAATCCCGCTGTAGAACCGGTTTTTCTGGTTGCCCGCGCCCTTATCACTGACATTCCCCCAGGGGGCAGAATAATTAATATTTGGTTTACATTTGAGATTCTGGGTAAGCGGGACAGTCAAACCCACGCCCAAAGCAGCATCTCCTCCCTTTGAGGCATAAAACTGTTTATTGTTATGCCCTATATGGCTTGAAAAATCAAGGCTGCAGGAATACTCCTTTATTCTCACCGGTAAGCTATAAGCTAAATTAAGTACGGTATAGCTGCCCTTTCCGCCGCCATCCTCCTTTTTCCCGTAATCGTAATAATAATATACCGAAGGAGACAAGAAGATATTGGGGAAACTAAGCCCTCCGTAGAATTCACGGCTAAACCCGCGCGGAGCGCCGTCTGTGGGAAGCGCGTCGGGAAAATCATAATAGGTATGGCCCAATGAAACAGCCGCATCTTTAAAGCTATAGGTGTAATCGATGAGATAATCGGTTTCGCTTGATTTAAGCAGGTCCTTATTTTCCATATCCCTGCTCATCCAAAAACCAAGTTTTAGCTTACCCAACTGAGTATCCTTGGTGCTAACGTAAAAACCAGGCTGCACAACCGGATCACCGTCAAGCATAATACCGCGCCATATATAAATTGAATTAAACGCCAGGTCGCCGGAAAACTCCAGGCCGTAATCAGCGATCACCTTATCCAGGACACCTTCGCTTTGCGCGAACACCTCACCGCCGAAAAACACCATTACCGCCAAGCACATACTTATGAACGCCTTTTTCATTACTTGCCTCCTTGTTTAAAGAACTCTTTCTTTATTTTTCTTGATTCCCGCATCTTTTCCGCCTTTTTGACACATTTGTCCGGGAGCCTATCCACAAAAACAAAAAGGCGCCTTTTACTATTCCCCCCTGGAATAAAAAAGACGCCTGCGTCAAAACAAAAAAGCGTTCTTTTTCAAGAACGCCCTCGATCTATCTCTATTGCTGCTTTGCGAATTGCGACACTTCAACGTGTTTATACCATACTACATCTATACAAGTAGAAAAAACTTACTTCTGGTAACCTCTTTAAATCGAATTAATGTATTTCCTGCATTTTTCTCTGACCTTTGCCATTCGTTTGATGACCATCACATGCGAGATCCCCAGCTTCAAGCCGATCTCACGGGTAGTTAAACCATCCGCATAATAACCGAACATTTCTTTTTCAAAAAGGCTGAAGCCGTTATTGCGTATCGTTTCCACTAAAAGTTTATCGTGTAAATAATCGACATAATCCTTACGATTATCGTTGTGGTCGGCGATCATGTCTTCCCAGCATATCCCCGACTCCGCGTCGGACGAAAACGCTTCAAGGCTTACCAGGCAGCGCCGCGGAGCGGCTTTCCTGATATAATTCTTCAAATAAAAGTAACACCCTTGTAAAATGTAACTGTCCGTCTTGTCGAAAAGCTTCCCCGCGCGAAAATCAGCCAGGAGATGGATCATCGCTTCCTGGAACAGGTCCTCACTACTTAAAAGACACGAACTCCCCTTTAAACGGTAAGTGATCCGTTTTAGCACGGGAGTGATCCTTTTTATGACCGTATCAAAATCTGTTTTTTCCATAATTCCACCTTGCTGAAGCATCATCTATCCACGGTAGCGGTTAGTGATCGGCATGCGCCGGTCCCTGCCGAAGGCCTTTGGGGTTATTTTTATGCCCGGCGGCGACTGGCGCCGCTTATATTCGCTCTTATCGACCATAGACGTTACCCGGGATACCAAAACGCTCTCGAACCCTGAAGAAACGATCGAATTAATATCTTTATCTTCTTCGACGTACGCTTTTAAGATAGCATCTAATTGTTCATACGGCGGAAGCGTATCCCGGTCCTTTTGATTCGGCCGTAGTTCAGCTGTCGGCTCTTTGGTCAAAATACGCTGCGGGATGACGAACGAAATTGAATTACGGTAATACGATAATTGATAGACCAACCCTTTCGGGACATCTTTGATCACGGCAAAGCCGCCGGCCATATCGCCGTAGAGCGTGGCATAGCCGGTACTCATTTCTGATTTATTTCCGGTAGTCAATACCAGCCAGGCGAATTTATTAGAAAGCGCCATTAAACAAGTGCCCCTGATACGCGCCTGCAGATTTTCTTCAGCGACATTCTTCTCTAAACCTGCAAAATAGGGCTCAAAGATCAAAAGATACATCTTATAGATCTGCTCAATAGAAATGCTCATAAAGGCGATCCCTAAATTATCCGCCAATTGCCGGGCATCAGTTTCCGATTCATTGGATGAATAACGGGTCGGCATAAAAACACCCGTTACATTCGAACGGCCTAACGCATCAACCGCCAATGCCGCCACAAGCGCCGAATCAATCCCTCCGCTTAAACCGATCACCACTTTTTGAAAACCGTTTTTCACCACATAATCCCGTACCCCAAGCGTCAATGCCTTATAAACTTCAGCAGCCGGCTCCAGTGGATTGGCCAGGCTCACCGGTATCGGCGCCCCCGCAGGGTCACGGAAAGAAAGAACCGGTAAGGTTAAAACAACGGCTTTCTTCTTTGCGTGGACCTTGGCTCGGGGAAGGACCACATCGGTTATCAAAAGATCTTCCTCGAATGCCGCTGCCCGCGCGATCACCGCGCCCTGTCTATCAACAACCATGCTCTGGCCGTCAAAGACCAATTCATCCTGAGCGCCCACTAAATTGGTATAGGCAACATATACGCGGTTTTGCCTTGCCTGAGCGCAAATTATCCCTTCCCTCTCTTTTATTTTCCCCGCATGATAGGGAGAAGCGTTAATATTAAGGATGAGCTGGGCGCCTGCCAGGTTTTGAGCTTTGAGCGGTCCCTCTGCATGCCAGATATCTTCACAAATATTTATCCCGAATACAAAGGGCGTCGAAGGCTTCCCGACAGGGGAAACTTCCCGGCGCGTTATCTCATAAAGATCAGGGGTATCGCCGGAAGAAAAATACCGCTTTTCATCAAAAACACCGTAATTCGGCAGTAATATCTTATGATATACATGACGGACCTTTTTCTTATATATGACTGCGGCCGCGTTGTAGAGGGCTTTGCCCTTTTGGTCCACGAATCCGGTAATCGTAATAATATCAGGGTCAACACTTTGGGCAAGCGCACGCAACACAGAAAGATTGTCAACGATAAACTTCGGCTTCAGCAAAAGGTCTTCGGGAGGATACCCGGTCAATGATAATTCCGGAAAACAGATAATCTCAACATTCTTTTGCGCTGCCCGGTTAACATACTCACGAATCTTTTGGCTATTACCCTCCAGATCGCCGACCGTACAGTTTATCTGCCCTAAAGCTATGCGAATACTCTTTTCTTTCATCAGAATAAAAAAGGCGTCCTTCATCCACCAGCGGGATAAAGGACGCCTTAGTCCTTATAAAGCAAAAGAAGTCTTTTTGCTATCATTGCAAAAAGACTTCTACGTCTTATTTTTACTTCTCTGTACTTAATATAAATATACCACAGATTCGGCTTTTGTCAAGTGCTTCCCTGATCTTTATGGCAGGAAAAGTACCGCTTTATTTCCCAGCACCTCAAGGAAACTTTTACCGTGGGCATCAAAAAAAACTGATTTTCCGGAAAGTTCCCGCACAGTTATTCTCCCCGTAATAAGGTTAGCGGCAAAAGGGGCATGATCGGCGAGTATTCCTACATAGCCGGTTTCAGCCGGTACCACCAAAGATACTGCCTCCCCCTCATAAAGGGGCCTCTCCGGGCTCACAATAGCGACATGAAACGGTTTCTCCATAGAATTTTAAGCTTAGGTATGTACGCCTTTAAGACGCTCTGCATTATCTAAAACTTCCTCGATCGTTCCCGTCATATAAAACGCCTGTTCGGGAGCCGTATCAAGCTTGCCTTCAATGATCATACGCGCACCGCGTATCGTATCCTCCAGCTTCACATATTTGCCTTTTATCCCGGTAAACGCCTCAGCGACAAAAAACGGCTGAGAGAAGAACTTCTGGATCTTTCGCGCGCGAAAAACGATCAACTTATCTTCATCTGATAACTCATCAATACCGAGAATAGAAATAATATCGCGCAGGTCTTTATACCGCTGCAAAACCTTCTGCACCCCGAGAGCGGTATCATAATGTTCATCGCCGACGATCTTCGGGTCCATAATGCGGGAAGCCGAATCCAAAGGATCAACCGCAGGATAGATCCCCAGCTCCG
>CAZPNW010000042.1:0-23237 GCA_964588175.1 uncultured Planctomycetales bacterium | reverse complement strand
ATATTTGCGCCAGCCGGGATATCCAGGACTCACTCGGCGATCTGCATGAATTAGATGTGCTTATTGAAGTGTTATCTGATTTTTTGCAAAGTACAGATAAAGAGATGAGCGTTACCGCGGCTTATTTAACGCGGGAATGCGCCGGTTTACGTAAAAGTGTTTATGTTAAGTTTGTCCGTCTTTGGAGGAATTTGCAGAAGGCGCGTTTATGGGTGAAATTAAGACAGGAAAGCTATGGGCGGTGTTGAGCCAATTTAATAGCTCCTAAAACGATAGCATCATCTCCCAATTTGGAGACGACAATTTCGCAGTTTCCAATGCCGGAAAAGAATTTGTCTTTTTGCGCTGTTTTCTTGACTATCGGCAAGATAAAGTCCCCGCATGCTTCCATTACTCCGCCGCCCAGCACGATCATTTCCGGGTCAAAGATATGCCTGATGGATATGCAGGCGATGCCTAACTGAACTGCCGCCGCTTTAAGTATTTTGACAGTAAGCGTATCATGTTTTTCGAGCGCTTTGTGCAAGGTTTTGCTTTTAATGGGGCCTGAATTCTTATCAAGAAGTTTGGTAAGGATCGTTTTTTTGCCTTTTTTAATTTCCTGCTTGAGAGCTTTTTCTATTGCCCATCTGCCCGCGAGTGACTCCAGGCAGCCGGTATTCCCGCAGCTGCATTTTGGGCCGTCGCCTTGAATGATCATATGGCCGATCTCCGCGGCAGCTCCGTGGCTGCCGGTAACCAGCTTGCCGTCAATAATGATCCCGGCGCCGATCCCCGTCCCGATGAACAGCCCGATGACATTCTTGGCTTTCTTTGCCGCTCCGAGCCATTTTTCCCCCAGGGTGCCTAAATTAACATCATTGCCGAGAGAACAGCTGAGGTTAAGTTTTTTCTTGAGTTGTTTTTGGAGATTTGCCCCCGCGATATTCATGTTCGGTGTACGCAGGATCTCACCGGAAACGGCGTCGATTATTCCGGGGACCCCTATCCCCACACCGCGTAACTCTTTTTTGTTAATGCCTCCTGCGTAGAGCATTTCTTCCAGCAGGTCGGCTACGATAGCGGTTATTTTCGCAGGCGAAGCGTTCTTGGGCGTGGGAGACTTGCTGCGGCACAAGATCTTACCGTCTTTCGTTGCCAGGGCTGCGGCTATTTTTGTTCCACCGATATCGATTCCCGCGAAGTAATTATTTTTCATACCGTTAATTATACCACAAAAGGCCAAAAAACCCTTAAGGAAGTGTTGTTTATTGTAAATTATTCCCTCCTGGCTGAAAGTCAGGGATGAATAAATATGTAGAATATCTAATCACAGTTTGTTATACTTGTTATTAATATCCGGATTGATAAGACTATTCTTTCGGTTCATATTGATTTGATATTTCTTAAGGGTGAGTTTTAAGAGCCGGGTTAATGAGGTATCTATGCCTAAAGAACAAATACTTATAATCGAAGACGATAGACATATATCTAAGCTTATAAAATATAACGCCGAGAAAGCCGGTTATGATCCTACGGTTGTAGAAGACGGCGAAAAAGCTTTGGATGTTTTAACTAAACAGGGCGCGGACTTGATCATTTTAGATATCATGCTCCCTAAAATGGATGGTTTTGAAGTTTGCCGCGCAATTAAACAAAACACCAAACTTAAAAATATCCCTGTCATTATGCTGACCGCCAAAGGGGAAGAGGTAGATAGAATTGTCGGCCTTGAACTTGGCGCCGACGATTATGTGATCAAGCCTTTCAGCCCCCGGGAATTAATGCTGCGCGTAAAAGCGATCCTGAGAAGAGGAAAGACAGAAGAATCTCCTAAAGATATTATAAGAAAAGGGGGATTGGCCATAGATATCCCTAAACATAAAGTGACGGTCAATACTAAAGAAGTCGAATTCACTCCCCTGGAATTTAAACTTCTTGTTACGCTTATTGAAAGAGCCGGCCGCATCCAGTCGCGGGACCAGTTATTGTCCGATGTCTGGGATATGCACGCGGATGTATTTACCCGGACCGTTGATACCCATATCAAGCGCTTGAGAGAAAAACTCGGCAAGATAGGGGATCAAATCGAAACGGTCAGAGGGTTGGGCTATAGATTTAAAGAAAATGATTAAGATCAAACTTCCGTGGAAGCTTACCTTTATTTTTTGTTTCGCTGTTGTTCTTGCTCTTTCAGCCGGATATTTTTATCTGGATTCCCACCTTAAATACTTCGTGGAAAGCAATCTAAGAAAGAATGTTTTACGCCAGATTACCCTCGGCAAGGAGTTGTTAGAAACTCATCTGCAAGCTAAAACCGGCCCCCTTGATTTTCAGGAGCTTTCGCTTAAGATAGGCAAGGCCCTCGGCCTGCGCGTGACCATTATCGCACGTGACGGAAAAGTGTTGGGTGACGCCGATTTAACCAGAGAGCAGCTCGTCGCCGTTGAAAATCACGCGAACAGGCCTGAAGTAATAGAAGCCTTAAAGAATGGATCGGGAGTAAGTAAGCGTTTTAGTTATACCGTACAGAAAGATATGCTTTATACAGCGATACCTTTTGGCAAAGAAAAAACAGAGGGGATATTGCGCTTTTCCGTCCCTCTGCTTGATATTGAATTACTGCAGTCAAAGATGCGCAGGGTCGTCGGGGTGAGTGTTGCCGGGATATTGCTCTTAAGCCTCGGTTTGACCTTTTTAGTGTCAGTGTTTGTTTCACGCCCCCTTCTTGAGATGTCGGCGATCGCCAAACTCATGGCGGGGGGTGATTTTTCCCGGAAAGCCTCTATTTATTTCAAGGATGAGATCGGAGAACTTTCCCAGGCGTTAAATGCCATGTCCGATGAGATCAAGGATAAGATCGAAAAGATCAATTCAGAGAAGGCGAAGCTTGATCTGGTGCTCTCGAGCATGTTCGAAGGGGTGATCGTTACCGGCGCCGATGAAAAGATACTGCTGATGAATCCTTCCTTAAGAAAACTTTTCTTCATTGAATCCAACCCCGAGGGCAAGATGGTGCTGGAGGTTGTCCGTAATACCGCGGTTGAAGATATGATAGCAAGGATCATTACGGGAAAACAGCAGCTTGCGACTGAAGAGATCGCTGTCCATGCTCCGGAAGAAAAGATCCTTAAGGTAAACGGCGTGCCGATCATGCGTAACAACAAGCTTGAAGGAGCGATCCTGGTTTTTCACGATATTACGGAATTAAGGCGCCTGGAAAAAATGAGGCAGGATTTTGTCGCCAATGTTTCTCATGAGCTGCGCACTCCGATATCGAGCATCAAAGGCTATGCCGAAACGCTTCTTGACGGGGCCCTCGCTGATAAGGATAACGCGAAAGAATTCATCAGTATTATTTGTCAGGACGCCGACCGCCTGGCTTCTCTTATAAACGATCTGCTCGACCTGTCAAAAATAGAATCAGGCAAGTTGAAGATGTCTTTTGAGGCGCTTGACCCTGGTGTATTGATAAAAAGAGCTATAACGGTCATTGATAATCAGGCTAAAGCAAAATCGATCTCACTCAAGGTCAATATCCCTCAAAGTTTGCCCAAGATAAAGGCTGACGAAACAAGATTCTCTCAGGTTATGATCAATCTTCTTGATAATGCTATCAAATACTCAGCCGAAGGATCTGTAGCTGTTATTTCTGCTCAGGTCGTTGATAATGTTTTACAAATCGATCTCTCAGACACCGGGATCGGTATTTCCGAAGAAGACCTGCCGCGCATATTCGAACGCTTCTACCGCGCGGACAAAGCCCGTTCCCGCGAGCTCGGCGGTACGGGCCTGGGGCTTTCCATCGTCAAGCACATCGTATCCGCCCACGGCGGCCAAGTTTGGGTAAAGTCTAAACTTGGAGTCGGTTCTACCTTCAGTTTTACTATTCCTCTGGCTTAACAGCCTTCGCGACCCTCTTTTTTTTAAAACAATCCTTAAAACAATTCACAGATAGTTCACACTGCCTTAATGATATTGTAACCTTGGTTTTGTATACTTTCTTTGTAAGCATGAGAAAACATCCCGGCTGCGCTGCTGTGCAGTTGCGGTATATTTCGCCGGCTACGAAAAGGAGCAGATATGGTGCTGAAAAGAAAGATACTGATCGTTGAAGATGAAAAAGAGATCGTAAAGTTGATCGCTTTTCATATGACGATAGCCGGTTACGATGTGATTTCCGCTAAAAATGGCATTGAAGCATTAGAGATCTGCAATACTCAAAACCCCGCCCTTATTATCCTCGATATTATGCTGCCCAGGATCGACGGGTGGGAAGTCTGCCGGCGCTTAAAGCTTGATCCGCAGACCAGGCATATACCTATTATTATACTCAGCGCACTTTCCGAGATCGAGGATAAACTAAAGGGTTTTGACCTCGGCACGGATGATTACGTCACCAAGCCGTTCAGCCCGCGCGAACTGGTAGTGCGGGTAAAAAGGGTCTTAGCCAGGTCGGAAAACAAGAATTCAAGCTTAAAGATTATCAGGATCGGCTCTCTGGAGATCGACCAGGAGAATTTAGAGGTAAAACGCAACGATCAGAGAATAGCCTTTACGGAAAAAGAAAGAGGCGTGCTTAAACTTTTTATCAATAATCCCGGTATAGTACTGAGCCACAGCGCGATCCTGGATGCCGTCTGGGGGCAGGACAATATTGTCGAATACGGGAACATCGATGTCCATATAAGGCATTTGAGGGAAAAGATCGAGAAAGATCCCGAAGATCCGCAGTTGATCAAGACGGTAAAGGGAGAAGGGTACAAATTTGAAGGATGACTCTTAAGGATTCAAAACACCGGCGGCTGTATTTGAGTGAGTTTACAGAAAGTTCACAGTGTTTTAAGGATTTTGTTACATGATCCATGTAGAGTGAAGGTATCAGGAAAGGCCTGTTAGTTTAAGTAAGGCAAGGATAATTAAACGATATGCAAAAAGCCGTGAGAAGCATAGTAAGAAAGATCGCGAATTACCTGTTGATGCTCGTTGCAGAGGAGTCAAGGGCTATTGACGCTTATTACCGACAATTCAATTGACGGGAGGAGAGGTATGAAAGATATCGTTAAGAAAATATCCGCGAAGGTCATTGGTTTTCTTAATAAAATGTCAGATCAGCAGGCAGCAAGAAGTATTGAGATGTACCGGCAGATTTGTGAGAGCGAACCGGATAAAGGCGGAAAAGCAGGGAAAAAGACAGCTTCAAGGGTTAATCCGGCCGAACAATTTACGTTCACATCTTTTCGTAAATTGCGGCCTCATTAAAAGGAGGAAGGAAAATGAGGAAGTTTGTAGCAGCGGCAGTATTGTTTGGATTTATCGTGTTGGGAACAGGGGTGTACGCGTCGTACGCGGGAGAAATCGACCTCTTGTTGCAGAAGCTTGTTGAAAAAGGAGTGTTGACCGGAGCTGAAGCGCAACTGATTAAGATCGAGACGCAGGAACAGGTAAAAAAAGAGATCGCGACAAGTACTTCGGCAACATTGCCGGCTTGGGTCCAGAATATCAAGCTTAAAGGCGATTTCAGGCTTCGCTATCAGGTTAATCATGCCAAGGCAGCCAACGATATCACCAATAATCGCCAGCGGGCGCGTATCAGGCTGAGAATGGGAATGGAATCAAAGGTCAATGAAAAGCTGCTTGTTGCTTTCGGCTTGGGAACGGGACTCAACGAATATACCGCTACCAGCGCCGATACGGTTCGTTCCACGAACCAGTCTTTGGGTAATTCTTTCGCGAAAAAACCGTTCAACCTGGATTACGCCTACGCCAAGTATATGCCTTTTCCGGAATTGGCGCTTTTCGGGGGGAAATTATTGTTGAGCGACTCGGTTTGGGAGCCGGGAGATATGATCTGGGATACCGATATCACTCCTGAAGGCGTGGCAATGGATGTAAATAAAAAGGTTAATCCTTCCTTGAGCATGTTCTTGAAATCCGGCGTGTATTTCCTGGAAGAGATCAGCGGCAGCAACGATGACCCGTATTTTGTCCATATGCAGCCGGGTTTTACCGGTAAATTGTCGGATACTATTTCCTTAAAGAGTGGCGTCGCGCTTGATTATTTTGTGGTTAAGAACCATGCTTTGGACGGGAGCACGAATACTAACAGCGGTTCAAAAGGCGGATACGCGTATCCTACCGCTAATTTCTTTACTGTATCTCCCGCGGTAGAAGTAAAGATCAAAGAACCGTTCAGCGCTTTAGGGCTTAGTTTCCTTAATGTAGCTCAGCTGAAATTGTTCGGGGAATTTGTGACTAATATTGCCGATGTCGTCCCGGACGATAATAAGACCGGGCAGATGTTCGGGGCAAGTTTAGGGGCTGAAAAGATCGCGGGATGGGGCGATTGGCAGGCTACCTACAATTTTGTCAGGCTTGAGAAAGACGCGATCCTTGATATCCTGCCTGATTCCGACCGTTATGGCGGACAGACCAATATTAAGGCCCATGAATTTAAATTGGCGTATGGTTTAGGCAAGAATACATGGCTTGAACTCGATGTTTACCGTGCGCAGAAACTGGCAAAGCCTTTCGCGCCGGAAACTTTGGTGCAGGTAGACTGGAATTTAAAGTTTTAAAAGGCCGGTAATCTGAAAATACAGCCCGTAAGAGCCTTAGCTCTCACCGGGTAATAACTAAGGAGGATACGTATTATGAAAAGGTTTGTTATGGTAATGCTGGCGGGAATAGTGGGGGTAAGCCTTGCTGCTACAGCCTGTTTCGCCGAGAAGATCGTTATCGCCGGTTCAACCACGGTGCTTCCGATCGCTCAGAAGACCGCTGAAGTTTTTATGGACTCAAACGCGAATGCCGATATATCGGTGCGTGGCGGAGGCTCAAGCGTAGGTATCGCCGCACTTATTGACGGGACCTGCGATATAGCCGATGCATCACGGGCGATCAAAGATACTGAAATACAGCAGGCATCTGCAAACGGCAGGGACCCTGTTGCTCATATTGTCGCAATGGATGGTATAGCGGTAGTGGTGCATAAATCAAATCCGATAGCTAAACTTTCCAAGAAGCAGGTTAAGGATATTTTTATGGGAAGAATTTCTGATTGGTCCCAGGTTGGCGGTAATCCCGGACGGATCGTGGTTGTTTCCCGCGATACTTCAAGCGGGACTTTTGAAGCGTTCGGTGTTTTGGTGATGGACAACCAGAAGGTTAGGCCTGATGCGTTGATGCAGGCTTCAAACCAGGCGGTCGCCCAGAATATTGCCCAGACACCTTCGGCTATCGGTTACGTCGGGCTGGGTTTTATGTCCGGAGATCTTACGGCTCTTGAGATCGACGGGGTTATGCCGTCAAAAGAAACCGTTTTATCCGGAGAATATCCGGTGACCCGTCCGCTTTTTATGTATTCTAACGGTAAGCCGCAAGGCATGATCAAGGAATATCTTGATTTTGTAAAAAGTAAGCCTGGTCAGTCGCTCGTTGAAGGTGAAGGGTATGTTGGATTAAAATAAGCCTAACGTGATTTTCTGGAGCAGTACGAAAAGGGGGACGTTTACTCATGAACCACAAACCGCGGCAGGCTTAACAGCCTGCCGCGGCCTCCCTGCGCAGAAAGCGCAGCACTCATGAGTCAAGGTTTCTATAACCCGGCGGATTAAATATGTTCGTGCGTATAAAAGAAAAGATATATAAGTGGATATTCACGATACTGGCTTTTTCGTCATTATTCTTCTTAGTCGGAATAGTGATCGTTCTTTTTAAGGAAAGCCTTCCTATTTTCTCGAAAGTGAGTGTTAACGATTTTATTTTTGGTAAGTATTGGTATCCGACGTACAACCCTCCTGAGTTTGGGATACTCCCGTTGATTTTAGCTTCGATCCTGGTTACTTTGGGAGCAGTAATTGTTTGTGTCCCTTTAGGGATAGGCAGTGCTTTGTATCTCAATGAGATCGCCGGTTTTAAACAAAGGCAGTTTTTAAAGCCGATCATTGAACTGCTGGCGAGTATCCCCTCGGTTGTTTTCGGGTTTTTCGGAATGGTTGTCGTTACTCCTTTCCTGCAGAAAACATTTAATCTTCCCACAGGTATGACGGCGCTGAACGCCAGTTTTATCCTCGGGCTTATGGCGACGCCGAGCGTTTGCAGTATTGCCGAGGATGCCTTAAGTTATGTGCCGCGTTCTTTTCGGGAGGCTTCCTTTGCCATAGGAGCCAACCGCTGGCAAACATTAACGCAGGTAGTGATTCCCGCGGCGGGATCGGGTATTGCGACGGCGATTATCTTAGGGATGAGCCGCGCGATCGGTGAAACCATGACCGTATTGATGGTCGCAGGAGGCGCAGCGGTCATTCCGTTTTCATTTTTAGTCCCGGTACGCCCGATGACCGCGGCAATTGCCGCCGAGATGGGCGAAGCGCCGATGGGAGGAGATCATTATCACGCTCTTTTCGCGATCGCGCTTATACTATTTTTGATCACTTTTGTGTTTAATATTGTCGCTGAGATCGTTTCGCGCAAGTTCAGGATAAAATTAGGGTTAAGCGGATGATGGTTCGACGCACTGCGTTTGCTCACCATTATCGAAAGCGAGTGAAATGAGTTAAAGAATGAGAAAGAATATTGTTCAGAATTTAGGCTTATTCTCCCTGTTTCTTAGTATCCTGGCAACATTATTTTTCTTAGGGATAATTATTTATTTTATTTTTTCAAGGGGCATCCAGGTGATGTCGTGGGAATTCTTTACTCTGCCTCCGCGTAATGCCATGACTGAGGGAGGCGTTGCTCCTGTTATCGTAGGGACGCTCTATTTGACATTAGGCTCCATGCTTTTTGCCGTGCCTTTAGGCCTTGCCTGCGCGATATACCTGTGTGAATACTCGCCTAAAAGCATCGTAGTTAATATTATCCGTATCAGCATCAATAATCTCGCGGGAGTCCCTTCGGTTGTTTTTGGCCTTTTTGGCTTGGCGGTATTCGTCAAATTCTTCGGCTTTGGAGTGTCTATACTTTCAGGGAGCCTTACGCTGGGGATACTCGTGCTTCCTTTGATCATTTCGGCTTCCCAGGAAGCACTCATCGCCGTACCGCAATCAATCCGCGAGGCATCCCTTGCGCTTGGCGCCAGTAAATGGGAGACGATCAAGAGAATTGTTTTGCCTACAGCGCTTCCCGGAATACTTACCGGTGTTATCTTAAGCATCGGCAGGGTAGCAGGTGAAACCGCGCCTATCCTTTTTACCGCGGCAGCTTTTTATAAGCGCGGTTATCCGAAAAGTGTTTTTAATGAAGTTATGGCATTGCCGTACCATATTTACGCGTTAATGACCGAAGGGGCTCATCCGGATAAGCAAAAAGCCATTGCGTATGGGTGTAGCCTGATCCTTTTATTTATGGTATTACTGATCTCAGGGATAGCTATTTATATTCGTCAAAGACAGAGAGGCATGAATGGATAATACAATAAAGATCAAAGCCGCCGGTGTCGATTTCTACTATTCTAAAACTCAGGCGTTGAAGAACATCAGTATGGATATTTATGAAAACCAGGTAACAGCTATCATTGGCCCTTCGGGGTGCGGAAAATCAACATTTATACGCTTGTTGAACCGTATGAACGAGCTCGTTCCCGGTTCGATAGTGAAAGGGAATATCTATCTTGATGAGAAGGATATTTTTGATGCTGCTATGGATGCCGTGGATATTAGAAAGCGCGTGGGTATGGTTTTTCAAAAGCCTAATCCTTTCCCGAAAAGTATATTTGATAATATAAGCTATGGGCTGAAAGTCAACGGAGCCAAAGACCGGGTTTTTATCGAGGGGAAAGTTGAATGGGCCCTCAAGAAGGCTGCGCTGTGGATGGAAGTTAAAGACAGGCTCCATGAAAGCGCTTTAAAGCTTTCCGGCGGCCAGCAGCAGCGTTTATGCATCGCCCGGTGTCTTGCGGTTGAGTCTGAAGTGATCCTTTTTGATGAACCCTGCGCCAGCCTTGACCCGATATCTACCGCTAAAATTGAAGAACTTATCACTGAGCTCAAAAAAGAGTATACTATTATCATTGTTACGCATAATATGCAGCAGGCGGCACGGGTATCAGATTATACCGCGTTCTTTCTGCTCGGAGAACTCATCGAATTCGGCAAGACACAGGATATCTTTACTAAGCCTCAAGATCCTAAAACCGAGGCTTACATTACCGGGAGGTTCGGTTAGGCGAGAAACGCCATACCGGCCAATCCATTATGGCCGGGTATAAACATAAACAAGAGAGGGTGGTACAATGGAGAGGCATTTAGACCAGGAATTAACGGATTTAAAGCAACAGCTGCTTAAAATGGGCACTTTTGTCGAGTCGATGATCTTTGATTCTGTGGAAGCGTTAAAAGAGCTCAATATAGAAAAGATCAATACGGTTATCGGAGAAGATAAGATCGTTGATGAGATGGAGAATGGGGTCGATGAACGCTGCCTTGATCTCCTGGCGCTCAGGCAGCCCATGGCGATCGACCTGCGGTTCATTACAATGTCGATGAAGATCTCTACAGATTTAGAGAGGATAGCTGATCTGGCGGTAGATATCGCTCAGCGCGTCCAGGACCTCGTGGGTAAACCTCTGCTTAAGCCTCTTATCGATATCCCTAAATTAAGCGATCTTTCACAGAAAATGATCAAAGACGCGTTAGACGCTTTTGTGAATAAAAACTCGGAATTGGCTTGCAGCGTGATCTTGCGCGATAACGAAGCCGATAAATTGCGTAATCTGGTCCAAAAAGAATTGATTGATGATTATATGAGTAAAGACCCGTCAACTGCTTCTCGCGCGGTCCCGCTGCTTTTGATCTCCCGGCATCTCGAAAGGATCTGTGACCATGCGACTAACATTGCCGAAGATATCATTTATATGGTCAAGGCTGATGTGGTAAAACATCATCCTGAGCGGTTATAATAATGTAAGGAGCAAAAATATGGATAAGCAAAAAGTCCTGTTCGTGTGCGTGCATAATTCTGCGCGCAGTCAGATGGCAGAATCATTCTTAAAACAAGAGGCTGGCGACCGGTTTGAAGTTGAAAGCGCCGGCCTTGAACCGGGTAAGCTTAATCCACTGGTTATCGAAGTTATGCGGGAGATAGGGATTGATATCTCTCAGAATAAAACCAAAAGCGTTTTTGATTTCTATAAACAAGGCAAGCGGTATGATTATGTAATTACAGTTTGTGATGAATCTCAGGCGCAAAAGTGTCCGGTGTTTCCTGGCACTGCCGTCACGGTAAGGATCCATTGGAGTTTTGATGACCCTGCAAGCTTTGAAGGAAGCAGGGAAGAAAAATTGGAGAGAACGCGCTCTGTCAGGGATAATATTAAACAAAGGATCGATTCATGGTTAAGATCAGTATCTTAAATGCGGGTTTCATTATTTATCCGGTGCCTTTATTTCCTTGAGCTTGAGCATGACCGTGGTACAATATGACCACGGAGCTATTTTTTATGCAAAAGATAAAGGTGCCACGGAAAGAAATCTATCCCTACCTGATAAGCGCAGGGCTTGTTCTCATCATGACTTTGTTGGGTGAATTCCTCAAAAGAAGGCTTGAGCCGGCAAATATCGTGATGTTTTATCTTCTGGCCGTCGTAATAGCCGCGATCCGCTGGGGCCAGGGGCCGGCGATCGTCACCTCGGTATTAAGCGTCCTCGCGTTCGACTTCTTTTTGGTCCCGCCGTACCTTACTTTGAATGTGCATGATTTTGAGTATCTTTTTACCTTTGCGGCTTTTTTAACCGTTGGTTTTATCGTAAGCACGCTGGCTTCCAAGGTCAGGGCGCAGATCATCCAGCGTCAGACAGACAAGCTTCATTCAGCGCTGCTAAGCTCGATCTCCCATGATCTAAAAACACCGCTTGTTTCGATCACCGGGGCTTTAAGCGCTCTTTTGGACAGTAACTCAAAGCTTGACGAGCGGCAAAAAACCGGTCTTTTACAAACAGCTTACGGTGAATCCGCGAGGCTCAATCGTATTGTTAACAATCTTTTAGATATGACGAGGTCAGAATCAGGCGTATTGCGGATCTCTAAAAAGCCGTGTGATCTGAGGGATTTCATCGGCGCGTCTCTTGAACAGCTCAATGATAAGATAGGCAGCCGGAACGTAAAAATAAATATCCCGCAGGGCACTCCCGAAGTAGCTGTCGATTTCCCGTATATGCTTAAGGCGTTCTCGAATGTTATGGATAATGCTTTAAAGTATTCGCCGGATGACTCTTCGATTGAGATCGAGATTTTGTGCGCAGATAAAATGGCGCGCATTTCTGTCCGGGATCACGGTGATGGGATCCCTAAGGAAGACCTGGGGAGGATCTTTGACAAGTTTTATCGGGCAGGGAGTGTCCGAAATGTCCCGGGAACCGGTTTGGGCTTAAGTATTTCAAAAAATATCATTGAGGCGCACGGCGGCCATGTCCGCGCGGAAAGTATCTTCGGCAAAGGTTCCACGTTCATTATTGAACTACCGTTGGAGTAAAGGTAATAATGGCAGAACAGAATAATTTAAGGATCCTTGTGGTGGACGACGAAAAATCCATACGTGATTTTCTTAAGACATCTCTTGCGGCGTACGGTTACAGCGTATTTGAAGCAACAAAAGGCAAAGAAGCTTTAACAGAGTCGGTAAGCGCGCATCCGGATGCCATTATTCTTGATCTGGGGCTTCCTGATATGGAGGGGAGAGACGTTATTATAAAGATCCGTAAACGGACAAAGATCCCGATAATTATTTTATCGGTACGGGATGATCCGCTTGAGAAGGTCGCTGCCCTTGACGCGGGGGCGGATGACTATCTTACCAAGCCTTTTTCTCTCGAAGAATTGCTGGCGCGCATGAAGGCGGTTATGAGGCGGCTTTTGCCTTTGGAAAAAGAGGAGATCGTCTCTTGCGGTAAACTTGTTATGGATATTACCTGCCGCCGGGTAACAGTTGAAGATACTGTGATCAATTTGTCTCCTACCGAATATGACATCCTCAAGCTTCTGCTTTGGAATGCAGGGAAAGTGTTGACGCATAAACTGATTTTGCGTGAGATTTGGGATAAGACAGAAGATTACGAAGGCATTTTACACCTTTTGCGTGTAACAATGAGTAATTTGCGTAGTAAAATAGAACCCAACCCCGATCGGCCGACTTACATCCTTACAGAACCAGGCGTAGGCTACCGTTTACGTTCTGACGATTAACTCCCCGTTTTGACCTTTTTTTGACTTGCCTTCCTTGTCAGTCAAGCGTATCGTAATCTCTTAGAATAAATACAATTATTAGTTCGATCTTATAAAGAGCCAGAGTGTTTTATTCTCTGGCATTTTCATGTTTACGCCTTGGATGCTCAAAAATGCTTAATTTAAAGAAGAAAATCAGCGGATTATTTACTGTTATCCTGGGGATATTCTGGGAAGCGGTGTATGCAATGGTGATCATCGCTGCAGGTTTACTTTTTGCCTCAGTAATTCAATATTTACGATGATACTGAAGCCTCATTTGAGCGATATTAAGAACATCGGCTATTATTTGGGAAGGATCATTCTTGGTATCGGCCTTACCATGTTCCTGCCGTTTATGGCGGGGCTTGTTTTATTGAGAGAGCCCGGCCCTGCCTTTGATTTCTTGATAAGCGCTAATATCGCGATATTCATCGGTTTAGCTTTAAGCTGGATATGTAAAACTGATAAAGAGTTACATGCCGGCCCGGCAATGGTTGTCATTGCTCTTTCATGGCTGGCCGCTATGGCGCTCTCCGCAATACCATTGTTATTGAGCGGCCACTATAAATCATTCCTTGATGCCTGTTTTGAAACCATGTCAGGGTTTACCACGACCGGATTGACTCTGGTGCAAGACTTGGATCATCTTTCCTGGACTCATAATTTATGGCGTCACTTTGGGCCTTTTCTGGGAGGGCAGGGGATCGCTATTATTGCGATTTCTTTCCTGGTGGGGGGCACCAGCGGGTCTTTTAATCTGTATATAGGAGAGGGGCGCGATGAGAAACTAGTCCCCAACGTTATACATACGGCGCGTTTTATTTGGGTGATCAGTATAGTGTATTTGGTACTCGGTACCGTTATTTTGGGGCTCATCGGAATGTCTATAGGATTAAGGCCGCAAAGCGCTTTTCTGCACGGCGCCTGCATTTTTATGGCCGGATTTGATACCGCGGGTTTTTCCCCGCAATCCCCGAATATCCTTTATTATCACAGCTTGCTCTATGAAATTGTCATAATTTTCTTTATGGTTATCGGCTCGTTTAATTTTAATTTGCATTATCAGATATGGACAGGGAATTTTAAAGAAATAGGGAAAAATATCGAGGCCCGCACGCTCTTGTTTGTCGTTATGATCGTTACTTTGATCTCGATGGCTGGTTTGAAAAAGTTGGGTGTTTATACGGATGGCATGATTTTGTTCCGTAAGGGCTTCTTTCAGGTTATTTCAGGGCAGACCACTACCGGTTATATGACCATATACGCGCAGCAGTTTATTAAGGAATGGGGAGATTTGGCATTAACAGGGATAATCATTGCCATGGCTCTGGGAGGCTGCGCTTGCTCTACGGCCGGTGGTATTAAAATGCTGCGCGTAGGCATTATCTTTAAAGCGTTCAGGCAGGATATTAAAAGGATCTTGCTTTCACCAAACGCGGTCGTCGTGCAGAAATTCCATCATATAAAAACAATGTTCATTGAGGATATACAAGTGCGGGCGGTCCTGACCGTCACTTTCGGGTATTTTCTCCTCTATGGATTGGGCACGCTTATAGGCGTAGCGTTGGGATATCCTTTTTTGGAAGCTCTTTTCGAATCGACCTCCGCTGCCGGTAATGTCGGGCTTTCCTGCGGTATAACCGATACAAGTATGCCGATGATATTGAAAATTACCTATATAATCGAGATGTGGGCAGGCAGGCTGGAGTTATTGTCTGTTTTTGCCCTGGTTGGTTTTTTTGTAGCATTTGTGAAAGGCAGGTATAAGTGAGAAGGCTTTTCTTTTGCTTGATGTTGTGTTGGGTATCGGTCTTCCGCGGTTCTCATTGTTACGCCCAGGTGTCTACGAGTTTGGATTTGTTGAATAATGCTAAACAATATGATGGGACAACTGTTAGCTATAAGGGTGAAGTTATCGGTGAACTAATGGCCCGGGATGACTATGTGTGGTTGCATGTGAATGACGGCTCAATTGCAATCGGTATCTGGGCTCCAAAAAACATGGTTAAAGATATCCTTTATAGCGGTGATTACCATAATAAGGGGGATATTGTAGAAGTTTCCGGGACGTTCCATCGCAGCTGCCTGGAACACGGGGGAGATTTGGATATTCACGCCTGCGTAATAAAGAAAGTGGCACGGGGAAATCCAGTTATCCAACTCGTGAGAAGAAGAAAGATCCTCGCCGGAATCTTTTCTTTAGTTTTCGTTTTACTGTTCTACGCTTTTAAAAGATCCTTCCAAAGCAAATAACCCGAATATCTATATAAAATTATCCCTACTTTTTGTTTTCTAAAGAAATCGCTTATCATTTGGGGAGGCGCGCTGTATAATTAAAGAAAAATGAGGCTTTAAAACGCAAGAAAATAATCATTGGTATCAGAAAATGCGAAAAATCGTTCAAGGTATCCTTCTTAGTTTAGCCACGCTTGTTTTATTCGCGATCATGGTAGAGGCATCGCTTTGGATCATCGGATTTTTCTATCATAAGGACCTGGCTGCGGCAAAGAAAACCGGTAAGGGTGATTTCTTTGTATACTGTTTCGGGGATTCATTTACGTACGGGATCGGGAGTGAGAATAAAAAAGGTTACCCCGAACAACTGCAGGAACTTTGTGAGAAACAATACCCCGGTGATCATGTTAAGGTCATTAACTTCGGTATCCCCGGCTCGAATTCACGGCAGGTATTGAATTATTTTAAATATATTTTGGCTTCCGATAGTTATGTAAGGCCGAATTTAGTCATTGTGATGACCGGTATTAATGATTGGTGGAATGTTTCCGATAATACGGAAGTTGTGTCGTTTTCCCGGATGGATCCTTTTTGGGCGAAATGCGCCATGGCAGCGATGCGTACTAAGGTCGCGAAGTTATTGTTGATATATTTTGCCAATAAAACCGTTGCCGTGGAAACTAGCTTTAAAACACAAACCTCTATTGCCGACCCTGATGGATTCCAGGCGCAAAAACGATTGGGCGATAAACATTTAAATACCGTCCGCCTTGTCTTTGAACAAAATATGAATGAATTTGTCGATTTTGCCCGCGCGCGCGGTATCGATGTCCTTTTTTCTCAATATCCGAAAGGGTTTGTCTTTGATAAGTCTGTAGAGAATATCTCGAGTAGAAAAAATGTCGCAATAGCCCATAACTACGCGAAGTTTAAGGAATATATGACCAAGGGCCGCTTGGATGAATGTTTTTCTGCGCAGTATTCTTATTCGCATCCTAACGCGAAAGGATACTCCATTATGGCAAAGGAGATCTTAGCGGCGATCAACTTCGGTGAACGTCCCCGGAAATGAGCGGATTTTAGTAAAATATATATTTACATATGTTGGATATTGCATATAATAGATGGAATTGTTTTGAGATAATAAGTCATCGCGGTAGTGTGTCCGCCGGCTTTTTATTGAGAAAGGGTTTATGCGAAAGATCGATGATATGGTATTTAAGATCAAAGCGGACTTCCTGAAAACTTTAGCTCATCCGGTGCGCCTTCAGATCATTGAATATCTTAAAGATGGTGAAGAGAGCGTCGGCAAACTTGTGCAGGAATTGGGAGTCGAGCAATCCAGCCTTTCGCGTCATCTGTCGATCTTAAGGGAGTTGGGGGTTTTGAAAGCCCGCCAGGAAAAGAAGAATGTCTATTACAGCTTGCAGGATAATGACATTTTCAATGTCCTGCGGCCGATCGCGGAGCTCCTGCGTAAGAAATTGAAACGCAGCGAAAAGCTTCTGGAGAGTTTAGGAAGAGAATAGGGCCCGGTTAATCCAGGGGGAGGCCGGCAGTCAGATAGGAGTGGGCAAGAGCCATGCAATTGACGTTCCATGATATAGAAAAGGCCTTTGAGATCGAGGAGAAGACGCTTTATCAATGGCTTAATACCCGTAATATGCCGGCGGTCAAGGCCAATGACCAGTATTATTTTAATTCAGCCGAGGTCCTGGAGTGGGCGCTCAAGAATCATATCCCTTTGACTCCGGGAGCTTTGAAGCTTTGCGAAAAGAATCGTCCGGGGTTGGATATCTTCACGCAAGCTTTGATGCGCGGGGGTGTCCATTCCGGGGTTGAGGGTGCCTCTGCCGCGGAGATCCTCGAGAAAGTTTTGGATTTCCTGCCGCTTCCTGCCCATATCCCCCGGTCGCCGTTAAAGGAGATGCTTTTATCCCGGGAGCAGATCGGTTCGACGGGGATCGGCAATGGTATCGCCATCCCGCATGTCAAACATCCCGTGATCTTTGCTGGCGTCGAAGCGGTGGTCGGGCTTTTTTTCCTGAAACAAGCGGTCAATTTTTTCGCTTTTGACGGGGAGCCGGTCCACACGTTGTTTGTGATACTGACCGGATCATTCAAAGGGCATTTGTCGTTATTGTCGCGGCTGGCTTTTTGTTTGCAGGATGAGTCCGTGAAATCGGCGCTCATACGCCGCGGCAGCCCCGAAGAAACTATAGCAACGTTCCAAGTCTGTGAATCAAAGATCGTGAGGGCATCCTAAATGGAAAGGATCCTTACCCACGCCTGGCAGGTCCCGTTCGGGGAACTTTCGCTGAAGCTTGACCCTTTGAGCAGCTTGTTCCTTATCGCGATCGCTATCCTTTCTGTGTGCGCCGGGATCTACAGCGTCGGATATCTACGGCCTTACCGGGGCAAGAAACCGCTGGGGCTGCATGTCTTCTTTTATATAATGCTGGTAATGGTGCTTTTTGTCATTGTCAGCGCCAACAATGCTATCCTCTTCCTGGGGGCGTGGGAAGGGATGACCATTGTCACCTATTTACTGATCATTTTTAACGACGAGAAGCCCGTTGTCAGAAAAGCGGGCTTTATCTATTTTATCGCTTCCCATTGCGCGACTTTTTTTCTATTTCTGATGTTTTTCTTGATGGCCCATATAGCCGGGTCAATGAATTTCGATGTGATGGCCCGTACGGCTTTTTCGCCGTTCTTGGCGGGAGCGATCTTTCTCTTGGCCCTGGCGGGTTTTGGGGTCAAAGCGGGCTTTGTTCCGGTTCATATATGGCTGCCGCACGCCCATCCCGCGTCGCCATCACATATTTCCGCCGTGATGTCGGGGATCGTGATCAAAATGGGGATCTATGGGATCTGCCGGATCCTCTGGATCGTGGGGGTGCTTCCTCATTGGTGCGGATACCTTCTTTTAGTGATAGGGGTTGTGAGCGGCGTTCTGGGGGTTTTGTACGCTTTGGGGCAGCATGAATTAAAAAAGCTGCTCGCCTATCACAGTATTGAGAATATCGGTATCATCGCTCTTGGCCTGGGCGTCGGCATGTTGGGGCGCAGCTATCAGCTTCCTTTTCTTTCAGTCTTGGGGTTTGGGGGAGCATTGTTGCATGTCGTCAACCATTCTTTATTCAAAGGTCTTTTGTTTCTTGGCGCGGGGTCTGTGATCCAAAAGACTCATACCGGCGAAATGGACCGTATGGGCGGGCTCATCCGGTCTATGCCCCTGACCAGCGCGCTCTTTTTGATCGGGGCGCTATCGATCTGCGGGCTGCCGCTTTTTAACGGATTCATCAGTGAATTCATAATTTATTTCGGGCTTTTTCAAGGGGTTTTTGGGCTGTCTTTGCCGGGTGTGATCTTTTGTTCGTTAGGGATCATTTCGCTGGCGCTTATGGGGGCGCTGGCGTTGGCGTGTTTCTGCAAGGTTTACGGGGTTGTGTTTTTAGGCCAGGCGCGCGAGAGTGTTAAAGGAAAAACATCGCCGTGCCTGAAAAATGAGGGAGAGCCTGAAGCAGGGGGGAGCGTTGCTGAAGACACCTCCCGTTGGATGTTGCTGCCGATGATAGTTCTGGCAGGGCTTTGCGTTTGGATCGGGCTTTCGCCTCAAACTATGGCTCGCTTGACTTTTCTCGGCGGCGCCTATTTGGCGTATACCGATATTTCCAGCATCGATCTTCAGGCGGTCTTTGTTCCGCTCGACATGGTGATCAGTTCAGCTTTTATATTCTTAGCTCTTATCCTGGTATTCAACTCCATCCGTCGTTTTTTACTGGGGCCACGGCCTATGCCGGTCCGTTCGACATGGAGTTGCGGGTTTTCGCAGGTGACGCCGCGTTTTCAGTATACATCGTCCTCTTTTGCCCGGTCGATCGTCGAGTTAGTGCGTTTGGTCCTGATGTTCCGCCGTCATGGCGGGCAGGCCTCGGGGCTCTTCCCGGGAAAGACGCATATGTCTTCATCGGTTCACGATTTCTTTGAAGAGAAAGTTTTCCGCCCGGGGTTGGCAATTTTAACCGGCCTTTCGAAAAAAGTTAACAATGCCGGCATTCGCTATACGCAGTTGTATCTTATTTATATTTTTCTGTTCCTGATATTCTTATTAGCCTGGAAATTAAAATGAAAGCTGAATTGCTAATGTTATTATCGGTCGTATCCCATTGGGCTGTAGCGCTCCTGTGCGCGCCTTTTTTCCTGGGAGTGATCGTCAAAGTCAAGGCTTGTATCGGCGGCAAGGTGGGGCCGAGCGTCTGCCAGCCGTATTTTGACCTGGCGAGGTTATTGCGTAAAAAGTGTGTTTATAGCAGCAGCGCGACGTGGGTATTCCGGATGGCTCCTCAGGTCGCTGTCTCTGCAATGTTGGTTTTGGCGCTTTTGGTCCCCTTCGGCGCGTCAAAGGCGCCGATCAGTTTCCCGGGCGACATTTTTCTGGCCGCCTACCTTTTAGCGCTCACGCGTTTTTTTATGATCACGGCGGCACTGGATACCGGGTCAAGTTTTGAAGGTATGGGCGCCAGTAGAGAAGCATTCTTCGCATGTTTATCGGAATTAGCGTTGTTCATGAATATCATTACGCTGGCGTATCTGAGCCGCAGCATCTCCTTGTCGGTGATGCTTGGGGCTGATGTTCCTTTGTCCTGGGTTTCTTTTGGGCCGATATTACTTCTTGTTTTGGCAAGTTTCTTTATCGTGCTTTTAGCGGAGAATTGCCGCGTTCCTATCGATGATCCGGATACGCACCTGGAACTTACCATGATCCATGAGGTGATGATACTTGACCACAGCGGGGTGGACCTGGCGTACCTGCTTTACGCCTCGGCCGTCAAACTTTGGATCTTTGCCGCGATCCTGGTCCCGATCATTATTCCGCTGCGCACCGGGCATCTGCTTTTTGATATGCTGATCTTTTTCGCGGGGATGCTGGGGCTGGCTGTTTTGGTAGGATTGGTAGAGTCGTCTATGGCGCGTATCCGCTTGAACCGCGTCAGGGACCTTTTGTTGATCGCTTTTGTCCTGGCATTTTTGGGGCTCATCGTGACATTATGGAGGTTTTAGGGTATGACCACCTGGATTGACCTGAGCTGTATCTTGATCGTTTTCTTTTCTTTGAGTATCCTGGCGACTCATCGTATCGTCGGGATGATCCGCATCTTTGCTTTGCAGTCTTTTGTCCTGGGCTTTGTGCCGTTATTCCTGCACGCGGACTCTATATCGGGGCATGAGTTGATCCTCTCGGTCGGCACGCTGGTGCTCAAGGCTATCCTGGTCCCGTATATTTTGTTGTGGGCGATCCGCCATATTTCCATCCGTTCCGAGATCAATCCGATCATCGGGGTGGGCAGTTCCATCGTCTTCGGGGGGTTCTTGATCGCCGGCGCGTTCTGGGTATCGTCATCGTTGCAGCTGCCGGGATTGCCGGTCGCGGACCTGGGACTGCCGTGTTCTCTGGCGACTGTGCTTTTAGGTTTTTTGATCATGGTGACCCGCACCCGCGCAGTGACTCAGGTTATCGGATATCTGGTGATCGAGAACGGAATATTCCTGTTCGCGCTGTCGTTATTCGACGCCATGCCGACCATGATCGAAATGGGGATCCTCTTGGATATCTTTGTCGCAGTCTTTATCATGGCCATTGTGCTTAACCATATCAATGAAGAATTTGAACATGACCCGGGGCTGATAAGCCGGTCTAAGATGGGAGAAAGTTCCTGATGGTGACATGCCTTTTGCTGATACCCTTTGTTTGCGCTTTAGCCGCGTTCTTGCCGGTGGGCAAAATGTTCCGTGTCTGGCTCTTGTTCGCTGTATCCGTTATTCACGCCATTATCGTCGCGTCGTTTTGGAAGCAGCTGCCCCTGCCTGAATTTAACGGTTATTTGGTGTTGGATCCCTTAGGGCTTATTTTTTTATCCATAACCAGCATGTTGTTCCTGTTCGTGTCTTTTTTCATGATAGGATATTTCAGGCATGAGCAGAGGAACGGCCAGGTTTTTATTTCCTGTTTATTACTTTTATTATCTACGATGACATTGGCTGCGGTGAGCTACCATCTGGGGCTGCTCTGGGTAGCGGTTGAAACAGGAACGCTCTTCAGCGCTCCGCTCATCAGCTTTCACCGTAGCAAGGAGACGCTGGAGGCGACCTGGAAATATTTGCTGGTTTGTTCCGTCGGTATTGCCCTGGCGCTTATGGGGACATTCTTTTTGGCCATCGCCGCCCATGATGTGCATACGCTTTTGCTGCCGTCTCTCTTGAACGCGGCGCCGTCATTGTCGGTCAATTGGTTGAAATTGAGCGTGATCTTTTTATTAGTCGGTTACGGTTGCAAGATGGGGCTGGCGCCGATGCACAGCTGGAAACCGGAGGCCTATGGCCAGGCGACCGGTATGGTGGGGGTGCTGATGGCCGGTGGGTTGACGCAATGTTCTTTTCTTGCTCTGGTGCGCGTCAGTCAGATCTGCTTTAAGACAGATCTCGGTAATTTTTACGCCTCGCTCCTTTTTGTGTCGGCCGTTTTGTCGCTCCTGGTCGCGGCTTTGTTCATGCTGGGGCAGAATAATATCAAACGTTCTTTCGCGTATTCTTCTATTGAACATATGGGTATCCTGGTGCTGGGGCTTGGCCTGGGAGGGATCGGCTTGTTCGGCGCGCTGTTCCATATGATCACCAACGCTTTGGCTAAAGTCGTGATGTTCCTTACCGCCGGGTCTATTGCCCAGAAATACGGGTCATCCCGAGTGGATGATGTCCGGGGGATCATTCAGACGTACCCCGCGACAGGTGTATTTCTGATACTGTCATTGTTTGCCGGAACGGGGATGTTCCCGTTGGCGACATTTCACAGCGAACTGATGATCCTTAACGGCGCGATCATCTCCAGGCAGTACATGCTTGCCGGGGTATTTGTGGCAGCTTTGATCGTGATCTTTATCGGGTTGGCCAGGATCGTTCTGGAAGCTGTTTATGGAGCGCCAACAGAGCCGGTTTTGGCTAAGAAAGAGGATTTTTTTATGAATGGCGCTATTGCCGTTTCTGCCGCTGCCTTGATCTCACTCGGCCTGTGGATGCCGGCACCTCTTGAGAAGGTCCTGCGTGAGGCAGTAGCGATGATAGGGGTATGACCTATGGATCTATTCAATGGCGCGCGTATCGCGCTGAATGATATCGCGGCGCTCAATGTCCAGGAATTTCGCGCGGAAGTCATCCGGCGTTGTCAGCATGAAGCCCGCTTGATAAATTTTTTTGGAAGCCTTGAGCCCGGGGGGGACATTCGATTGTTCGCGATATTGGGGTTCGACGATGAAGCCCGGATGCGGGCCCTTTCCGCGCGCATCCCGGCGCAGGATCCGCGTTACGAAGCTTTGACTCCGGCGCTCACTCAGGCGAACATGTTCGAACGTGAGATCGCGGAGCAGTGGGCGATCCTTCCCGAGGGGCATCCCTGGTTTAAACCGCTACGGTATCACTCTAATTATCGGGGGGCTCCTGATGTCTGGAAGGATATCTCAACGCGTCCGATACCGGGGGCGTACCCTTTTTATGCCATGGATGGAGAAGAGATCCATGAAGTCGGCGTCGGCCCGGTGCATGCCGGCATCATTGAACCCGGGCATTTCCGCTTCCAGTGCCATGGGGAAGAAGTGATGCATCTGGAGATCCAGTTAGGGTATCAGCATCGCGGAATAGAAGCGATGATCGCAGGAAGTGATCTGAGCCGCAGCGTTCGGTTAAGTGAATCCATTGCCGGAGATACATCCATCGGGCATTCTACGGCGTTCTGCGAGGTAGTGGAATCGCTCGCCGGGTGC
>CAZPNW010000041.1:0-24192 GCA_964588175.1 uncultured Planctomycetales bacterium | reverse complement strand
CGCCGAATTTCGCCCAAGTAATATTATAGATATCGCCTACTTTAAGCGTAATACCCGCGGCAGTAGGAGTATTGAGCGTAACCGCGCCCTTGACCTCAAACTTAGCATTCGAGAGGTCATAGACAGTCGCGTCAGATGCATCTTCAACCCTGATATACCCTGAAAAACCTGATGTTAAAAGTATCGCGTCTGAGATGGTCCAATCCCAGGTCCCTAAGGTAGCATCCACCGCAACAGCATTGATCTTGGTCCAATCTGTGCCGTTGTTATGTGAATAATATATATTGATAAGCGCTATTGAACCATGTTTGGTCCAGGTGATAGGATAGGTACTTCCGACATCCCAGGATTCTGTTCCGTTATTGGGGCTGGTGACCGTGAGTGACCCGTGGATCTTGAAGAATCCGCCGGACACCGCGACAGCATTGGCATTGGAAGGGTCAGAGATCTTTACCTTTCCACTCGTCGTGATCGCATCAGGCACTGCCCAGGGATATGTCCCGGAGTTAGTGGCATTATTAATAATAACTGTATAATTCGTGCCGCCGTTAGCTGAATATTCTATTTTTACTTCAGTTACCGAGGAACCATAACGGTCCCAGGTAATATCATATGAAGAATCGACCGTCAAAGAACTGCCGTTAGCAGGTGTATTGACGATAAAACTGGCGATTATATTAAAGGTAGCGTCTGATTCATCATTGACAACAGCTTCATTATCAGCATCTGCGATCTTGATCTTGACGGCATTCGATACATTATCAGGAATAGGATTCCAGTTCCAAGAGGATATCGCGCTGGTATCAACAGTAGCGATCGGTGTTACTTCATACCCTGAACCGTAATCAACGTAAATATTGGCATTACCGATAGTCCCTGTCTTCGTCCAGGTTATATTCTTATCCGTAGTATTGACCGGCCAGTTATTCCCGCCGTTGGGTATCTGGATCGTAAGGGTCCCGACTATATTAAACACATTGGAAAGGCCAAAGGTATTATTATTCAAAGAATCCATGACTTTGACCACCACGTTATTACTGATATCATCCGTAACCACGTTCCAATCAGTCTGGCCGAGTGTCGCGTCTTTTCCCGTCGTAATGGTCTTATCGAACGGCCCGTTACTGCCGTTAGTGCTATAGAGGACATCAACGGAGCTTACTTTGGTGGAACCGTTCAGCGACCATTTGACGCCATTGGGATAACTCGATCCGACCTTGATATTAGTTCCAATAAGCGGCTCTGAAACCGTGACCACCGGACGCATAGCGAAAACTTCTGATATTCCGTAAGAATCATCATAGTTATTAGTATCAGATACGCGGATATAAGAAGTCTCCGAATTTTCATCGGCAACACCCGCAGCCCAGGTATAGGTGTTCGGGCCCACGGAGTGCCCTGCGTCATTAGCGGCGATAACCGTATATGAGCCGCCGGCAGAAGTCTTATATTCGATCGTAACGTTAGTGATACTTGCGGTAGCATCCCAGGTGATATCTTTGGTGGTCTGTCCTTTATACCAAACCTGCCCTGTCTTAGGATTAGTTACCGTGATAGCGCCGAAGATCTTGAATACCGCGTCAGAGGTATCGGTAACCAGCTCCGGATGATGGTCAGGATCGCTGACACGGACTTTGACCGTATTACTCACATTATTCGGAATGACCCAGTCATAACTTTGCTGCACGCCGGTAGCTCCCGCCGGCTGGGTAACATCTAAGATGGTGCTGGTAAAATCATTGATAGAAGCTTCTAAGCGGACACTGGTAAATGTCCCCGTGGGTGTCCAACGGATCTGACGGGTCGAACCCACAGTCCATTTCTCGCCGCCGTTAGGCGCGTTCAACGCGACACTTCCAATAACGGAAAAGCTGTTCGCGGATTCCATATAACAATCATCATTATCTTTATCTACTATTTTTACCTTCAGGTGCTTGCCCAATATCTGATTCGGGACATCCCAGGCATAGGTCGGCGGAGCAACAGGCACGCCGGCAACGGTTGTGATCTCATTGGGATAGGTAACGCCGTCATTTACTGAATAGTAAATACGCACGTTCTGTATCGGCCCGGTCTTTGACCAAGTTATACTATAAGGAACACCTCCATAGGTCATAATGATATTATCAAGCGAAGGCGTCAAAAGTGTCAGTGTGCCTTTGATCATAAAATTGTCGGATGTCCCATACACCGTAGCGTATGCCGCGTCCGCTACTTTTATCTTGGCGAGATCTTTCGAAAGGATATCCTGATTCGTCGGGATCGTCCATTGATAGGTATTAGCTCCTTGAGCAACCGCTAAATTCGAAGCTACAGTATAGGTATAGGTACTTCCGCCGTCTTTGGAATAGGTGATATTAACATTATCGATCTTTCCGACGACATTAAATTTAATATCTTTCTGCTCACCGACAACCCACTTATCAGTTGAGACAGGTTCGGTCACGGTTACATTACCATGGACCCAAAAACTCACCGATTCTTTTTGTGTTGCCGGCTGATCGGGGCTTGCGGCGGTGATACGTATCTTACAGTTCGGTGAAGAAGTCGTAATGGGAACTGTCCACAAATAACTCCCCGAGTTCGGAGCTGAAGCTGCGATCGTTGACCAATCTGAGCCGTCGAAGAATTCAATCTTAACATTATTTACCGCAGCACCCAGCGTCGTCCAGGTGATCTCATAGGGATCGCCTGAAATTAACGGAGCTCCGTCCGGCTTAGAGATCGTAAACGTGCCGATAATATGGAATACCGCGTCAGATTCATCATTGGTCACCGCTTCATTATCCGCATCGGTGATCTTGATCTTAACGGCGTTGGAAACATGGTCGGGGATCGGGTTCCAGTTCCAGGAAGAAACTGAACTGGTATCAACGGTAGCAATAGGCGTTACTTCATAGCCTGAGCCATAATCGACATAAATATAGGCATTGCCGATAGTCCCCTCTTTTGTCCAGGTAATATTCTTATCAATCGCCCCGACTGCCCAGTCATTAGCGCCGTTGGGCTGCTGGACGGTGATCTTACCGACGATCTGGAAGGCATTGGATAAACCAAAGGTATTAGTATTTAATGTATCGATTACCTGTACAACGACATTATTACTCATGGTATCGCTTACCACATTCCAGTTACATGTCGCTAAAGTCGCGTCCACCCCTGAGGCGATCGTCTGGTTGAACGGCCCGCCGCTTCCGGCAGTGCTATATTTCACATCAACTAAACTCACCTTGGTCGAACCATTCAGGCTCCATTTGACCCCGCCAGCATAGGTAGAACCGACCCTGATATTGAATCCGGCTACCGGTTCGCTGACCGTGATAACCGGGCGGATCGCGAATACCTGGGAAACGCCATATGAATCATCATAGTTATTAACATCGGAAACCCTGATATAACAGGTCTCGGAATTCTCATCGGCCACGCCCGCGGTCCAGGTATACGAATTTGCCCCTATCGTATGCCCGGCGCTATCGGCTACGATAGTCGAATAACCGCCGCCGGCGGTCGTCTTATATTCAATTTTGACATTGGTGATACTTGCGGTAGCATCCCAGGTAACATCTTTGGTAGCCTGGCCTTTAAACCAAACCTGTCCTGTGGTAGGATTGGATACCGAAATACCGCCGAAGATCCGAAAGACCGCATCCGATTCGTCTTTTGCCAATTCAGGATGATGGTCCGGGTCACTGACTCGGATAAGAACATTGTTACTGACATTATTCGTGACTACCCAATCATAGCTTTGCTGAACTCCGCTTGCCCCTGCCGGCTGGGTAACATCTAAAAAGGAAGAAACGAAATTATTGATCGATGCCTGTATACGGGCATTGGTAAAAGTCCCGGTCGGAGTCCATTGGATCTGCTTGGTAGACCCGACAGTCCACTTTTCTCCGCCATTAGGCGCGACGAGCACTAACTGCCCGATGATCTCAAAAGTATTGGAGGAAACACCAAAGGCGTCGGTCAAATTGTCCTTATCAGCGACTTTTACTTTCAGGTGTTTACCGATTATATGATTAGGAACATCCATCGGATAACTTGCCGGAACTGACGGAACACCGGCGGCATCGGTAAGTTCATAGGGATAGGTAACTCCGTCATTAATGGAATAATAGATCCTGACATTCTGTATCGGCCCGGTTTTCGACCAGGTAATAGTATAGGGGACTCCTCCATAGGTCAAAACAATATCATTTGCGTCAGGCGTAAGCACCGCAATAGTCCCTTTGATCATAAAATTCGAAGAAACACCGTAAACAGTGCTATACGCGGCGTCTTCTATCTTAAGCTTGGCCAGGGTAGCAGAGAGTATGTCCTGATCAGTCGGAAGCGTCCATTGATACGTATTAGGGCCGCTGACTACTGCGACATTAGTTGCCACGCTGTATAAATAGGGTTCTCCACCTGTATTAGAACAGGAAATATTGACATTATCGATCTTCCCGGTAATGGTAAAAGTAATATCTTGCAATGTGCCGACTGTCCATTTACTGGCTGCCGTCGGAGCAGTAATTGAGATGCTCCCATGGATCCAGAATACGGAGGATTCCTTGGCTGAGGACGGCTGGTCAGGAGTTTGCGCGGTGATCCTGGCCTTGCAATTAGGAGAAGACGTAGTCGATGGAACCGTCCAGGGATAATTACCGCTGTTATCGTATGAAGCGTTCAATGTCGACCAATCGCTGCCGTCATAGAACTCGACTTTAACTTTGGTTACCGCGGTACCGTTTGTCGTCCAAGTAATAGGACTTGAAGTTCCGGAAGTAAGCGGTGAGCCATCGGGGCTGGTAAAGGTAAAACTTCCCACAATGTGGAATACAGCGTTGGATTCATCAGAGGTATATGCCTCATTATCAGCATCAGTGATCTTTATTTTCACATTATTGGAAACCTCATCAGGAATAGACGGCCACCTCCAGGAAGAAACAGATTCGGCATCCGCGGTCCCTATAGGGGCAACCTCATAACCTGAACCATAATCAACATAAAACGCCACTGTGCCGATACTGCCGATCTTTGTCCAAATAATATCCCTATTAGTATCGCCAACTGTCCAGTTCTCATTGCCATTAGGCTGTGTTAAGGTAACTGAACCGATAACACGAATAACGCCTGATAAGCCAAAAACATTCGTATTCCCCGAATCAACAACCTGCACGACGACATTGCCGCTTAAGGTATCATTCACATTATCCCAGTTACATTGGCCAAGTGAAGCCTCAATTCCGGACGCAATTGTTTGATTGAAAGGGCCGCCGCTGCCGGTGATGCTGTAAAGAACATTGACCGTACTTACTTTTGTGGAACCGTTCAAGCTCCATTGAACAGCATTGGGATAGCTTGACTGCACGGTGAAATTAGTTCCCGCGACAGGCGCGGAAAGCGTAATCTTCGGCCGTAAAGAAAACATTTCTGATATTCCCTCTACTTCAGTATTATTCACATCAGATACCCTGATATAGCAGGTATCGGATTTTTCATCCGGGACTCCTGCAGACCACATATAAGAGTTGCTGCCTTCAGTGTGGCTGGGATCATCAGCGATAATAGTGGTATACGAACCGCCAAGGCTGGTCTTATATTCTATTTTAACATTGGTGACCGTTCCCACAGCGGTCCAGCCAATACTCCTGTCCGTATCTCCTTTATACCAGACATCGCCGGTAGTCGGAGAAGTCACCTGCAAAGAACCTTTAATGGTAAAATTATCGGACTCCGTCGATGCCGGGATAGGGTCGGAATCAATGGTACTGACCTTGATCTTGGTGTTCGGGCCAAGCGCGTCAGGAACGGTCCAATTAAAACCAAAACCATTGGTCAGGTCAGTGGCAAACTGGGTATAGACTCCGCCATTGGTATTCCAATAAAGATTGACCTGCGCTATAGTCCCTTTAGTTATCCAATCGATGGAATGAGACGTGCCTTTGACCCATTTATCGGTCGCCAGAGGGCTGGTAAAAGTAAATCCTCCTTTAATGGTAAAAGCAGTCGGAGAAACATTTTCCACAGGGATAGGATCGGAAGAAACCAGGATCGCCTTTACTAATAAATTATTCCCGATAGCATCCGGGATAGGATTCCAGGTATACGATAAACTATTGATCGCCACGCTGTTGGTAATAGTATTAATATAATTGTCCCCACCGCCATTAACGGAATATTTCAATTGAAGATTGCCGGCAAATTTCTGGTAGGTCCAGGTGACCGCGCGGGTTGTATCCCCAACAGTCCAAATATCACCGTTCACAGGATGGGTTACATCCAAAGTTCCTATAGTAAAATTAGCCGGAGAAGTCTTATTGATGGAAGTATCATTAATAAGTTCGATATAGATCTTTCCGGTATTAGAAATATTGCCTACAGGGATAGTCGGCCAGGTCCACGTTCCATCACTGGCAGGCACACCTATCACCGGCAATTCCGCGATAGTGCTAAAGGTAGAACCGTCAGGGGCATATTTAATACGTACATTACCGATAGCGGTCCCTTTAGCTGACCAGGTGATATCATGCGAAGTGCCGGCAAGCCAGTTCTCCCCTCCCACGGGACTGGTTAAAGTCAATTTCGGCCTGACGATAAAAGCGGGTGAATCGCTGTCGGGAGTGATCGGATTGACATCATCTCCAAGATATTGCGCCACTTTGATCTTCGCACTGGAACCGACCATTCCTTCATCCACAGATGCCCAGTTATACGCCGCAGGGGCACTCGGGACATGGGCGATCAAATGCCACGGCGCGTTGCCGTCTTTGGACCACCATAAGGCGACATTTGCCATGGCACCGTTAACCTGCCAGGTAATATCCGCAGGGTCAGTTACCGTCCAGGTCGCTCCTGTCGTAGGAGTCAATAATTCAACTGAAGAAAGGATTTTAAAATCAGCGTCGGAGGCGTCTTCGACCTGCAGATCTGCCGCCTGATCACTGATCACTTTCACGCGGATAGTGGTACTGATGGCAGCAACAGGGATATCCCAGTCATAGGTGCCTGTGGTTGTTCCCGCCGGTTGATTTACCGCGATCGTATCAAAATAATCAGAACCGCTGTTCTTAGAATATTTCAAAGTTACCGTAGCAAAGGTACCTTTCTTATTCCACGTAATATTTTCATGTGTCTGAGCAAGCCACTCTTCCGGCCCGTTTGGCGCGGTTATCGCTAAAACACCTTTTATGTAAAAATTAGCATTGGATTCATCATGAACATTAGCTTCATCATTATTAAGGTAAACTTTTATTTTACGGTCATTGCCTATTTTGTCAGGAATACCGACAACGCCTACATCAGGGTCTTCCCATGTCCATTGACAGCTGTTAGCACTGCAGACATCTGCCTGCAATAAACCCGTCACTACCTGATAGTCATAGCTTGAACCGCCGTTCTCGGACAATTTCATGGAGAAGCTATATCCCGCGTCATGCGCAGGGTCAAAATTACCGGCCTTATCCCAACGGATTATCTTATTGGTATCTCCTACAAACCAGATTTCTCCATTATTAGGTTGGGTCACGGTAACGGTTCCTTTGATCTCAAAATCACCGTTTGAATCATCATATTGACGGTCTGTAGTCGTTGTCCCGCTCACGATAACCCGGATCTTTAAATCATTCTGCATCAGATTAATGCCGCTTTCGGTATCAGGAATGCCGGGCCAAGCCCAATAATCCTGGATCGCGGAAACTCCTGTAACAAGAGTGATCGGATAGGTGGCGCCGCCGTCATAAGATAACTGAATATCCACGGTTTGGCCTGTTAAGGCTTCAGCGTGCTTCCAGGTAATTCTTCCCGTTGAGGTAGTAGCGCCGGTATCGCCCACATGCCAAACCTCACCGCCATTCGGTGATTTTATGGTCACCGGAGTAAGTTCGGCTACGAACCATTCAATATTGATAGCCGCGCCGGTGTTGCGGCGGGTAAATGAAATCTTATTAGCCTGGGCAGGCACACTGTAAGTTCCCGTTACTGAACCATCGGTAGCGAATTGCTGCAAAGTAAGATCATACGCGTTAGAGACCCACAACGAACTATTTCCATATTCAATATCAAAAGGATTAGCATTAGTGGTATAGCGGTCAATAACCGCATCCCCGCCGCTGGCTGTCGCAGGATCGATCTTACAGAGGACATTAGAGCCGTAATGGACAGTCCAGATATTAGTCCCGTCAAAAGTCACAGCCTGAGGCTGAAGGTCAGGATAATACGTAGCCCTTGTCCCTACCGCCGAACACCGGATCCTAATAAGCGCATTATCACGTAAATTACAGAGCCACATCGTCTGATACCCTACCGTGGCAGTGGTATTCGCGTAACGAATACGGGAATAGTTCCTGTTCACAGACCCGATATCGGTATGTGTTGCCGCGCCCGCCGCGCACGTATAATAACTTACCCTATCACTCTGGGTACCAGACCAATACGCCACCCACATCCTGTTTTGGCTGGGGTCATACGCAATAGTTGAAGCTTTAGCAGTCCCGTTTGCCGTAGCATAATTACCGACAAAGCCTCCTGTCGCGGCTGTCAGTTTTGTGACATTAAAAGAACCGTAATTAGCCGTCCAGACTGAATTAGAAGTAGCATCAAAAGCGATATCCATTGGCTGCGTGCCGCCGCTTAATCCATACGTGCCGACCAAAGCGCCGGTATCAGCGTTCAATTTTGTTACATTATCCGAATCGAAATTAGCGACCCACACCGATGTAGTAGAAGAATCATAACAGACCGCCACAGGCTTTGTCCCGGTATTGTAGGAACCGATCAAAGCGCCGGTAGAAGCGTTAAACTTATAGACTTTATTTTCAAGGGGTTTAGTGACCCAGACAGCAGGAGTCGCGGTAGCCGCGTAACAAAGCCCTTGTATTAAGTTAAGATCGATCGCATTCTGGATCTCATCTTCATAGGTAGCCACCGTATCATTTGGCGCGGAAGTTGAAACTACCGGGAATGAACGGGAAGAATCAAGCACAGGATTCAAGACAGCGGTGCTATAATCAGTTCCACTGCCCATAGCAAGAGTGTTTTTCTGCACGGTAGTACTGGGGTCGGTAAAATAAATCACATACCATTTAACATAGTTAGTTAAAAGAGTGGCTGCTCCGTCGACGCGGCCATGAGTAAATCTCACGCGGACATTGCTGCTGCCATCATCTTCCAAGGTGCCGCGTATCGCGAAACGCCCTTCAACACCAGCGATATTCTGTTGACACCGCGTATTGAATATTAAAAGGCACTTGTCAATATTCGCTATAGGAATAGCTGTCCCCGGCAGCGCGGCAGTAACACTATCTGTGGTTTCAGGAAGCGTTGTTGTATCGGTACGGATATCGGCATCTGTCTGGAATTCCACTACCTGCCAGGCGATATTAAGGATCCGGTTATAATCATAACTTGAAGCGCGCTGCAGCGTCAACGTATCATCATCTGTCAGTGTTCCGGTAACACGCGCAGATTCATCGCAGGTACTGCCGGCGTAATACCATCTGGTCTGCACAACAACAAAAGACTTAGTAGAATCAATGGTAGTAGGCAAGGTAACGTTCTTCGTAGTACAGGACGGGTTTGTCGTAGGCCCGTAAACCAGGGAGCTTAATCCTCTCTGCACAAAAACCCCGTCTTCAAATTCAATTACATAATAACGCACAGCCGCGGGAATATTCCCGTAATCACGGGATATGATAAGGCTGGTATCAGTTTCAAATGTCCCGGTAAAAATTGTATTATAAATATAATTACTTGCATTCACATCCGTATTTGCATAAACCAGGATAAGCGACTTTGACTGATTGACCGTTTTAATAGGGACACTGGTCGTCATATCGTCGATGTCAAAGTAGACATCGCCTGCCTGCACGCGCTTGACCTGCACGGCAGAGGCATCAGGAGGAGAGAAAAAGACACCGGAACAGACGGCTGCCAATAAAAAAATAATGCCGAAGAAAACTTTAGAACGGGTAATTTTGGTAATCATTTTTTCACCTCTCTTTTACTCCCTTTAACGGGAGAGAGTCATTAGTAGCTCCGCCGGCAACAGGCATATTCACTGCTTCCTGAGACGTCAGGTCTTTAGAAGCAGCTTTTAAAAACATAACGGCCTGCGCGACAAAAGTCCTTATTTTCCTGCCATTATCCAATTCCTCGGTAATTTCATCATATTTAACGGTGACCGTATCACCGAATTTTATATCGCTCAATTTATTTTTATGCTCTACTTTGATCTTTTTATCGATCGTAAAAGCCATCTCATAAGCTCCCTTAGATGGATCATCGGTGCCATAGGTAACAGCCATAAAATTAGAGGATAAGCCGCTGATAACTCCCGTGATCTCTTTACGGACGGTTTCTTTAGTACCCGTCTTCTCCTGGGCCAACGCCGTAACGGCTATACACACACTTAATAATAAAAATAAGGCGGTTACTATCCTGGTTATTTTGGTAAGCATGTTATTCTCTCCTCCTGTACCCGATACTTATAAATGAAAAATCCTGCGGAGCAAGGCCCTTCTGCCGCAGGCTCAATATCCCGCTCATCCGGTTCTCCTGCAATTCGCCGTGCCAGGATGCGGTTGATTCGCCTGAAGACTGCATGGTTTCCCAGATCAACTTGCCGTTACTTTCAACCGTGACCGAATAATTCGAACTGAGGTAACCCGACGAATTAAGCTTCGCCGAGATGAATTTCCCGTTCTTGAAATTAAGCGTATCCATCGCTTCGCTGCCTCCGGAAAGCGGGATCAGTTTTACATCCCATTCCTGCTTGTTCCATTCGATCGCCTGAACTGCGGGAATAACGGTGTTTTTGATCTCAGGAGTAGTCCCGTCTTTATTATTCATGATATAAAAATAAACCACTCCTGCCCCTACCATCAAAATCACGGCCAACCCGCCGGCAGTGACAAAGAATTTATATTTCTTGTTTCCGACTTCTTTTTTATCCTGGACAGATTTCTTCTGAAAATTCTGGATCTGCGCTTTGACCTGTTTAATAAAGTCATCTGAACCCAGAATACCGCCGCGATGCAAATTCTTATGTATAAAGTCCCCGACTTCCTGCGTCATCCCGCTGACAAACTCCGAATAATCTTTATTATCCAACAAGCCCATCACTTCAGAGATCTCGTCCTTTAAGTTCATCCCTTTTGCCTGCCGGTTAGGATCATTGTGGCACAGGTATAACGGATAACTGCTATGAAGGGAGTCCTGCAGTTCAACTACCAGATTGAGTTTTTTAGGATTAAGATGGACATAGGCGGTCATACGCGCCAAATTATTTTCTTTCTCCACTATCGCGGCCTTAAAACGCTCGCGGAATAAATGGCCTTTTCGGTTATAGCGCCCGTTAAAATATTTCGTATACGAATTATTCACATTATGCATAAACTCGGATATCTGCGGCGTATTTGCGGGATCACTTTCCGGGAAATTTTGCTCTTGCAGCATTTCGATCAAAAGATGGAGATGGTTAGGCATAAGTGAATACGCGAATATTTTTATATTATATTGTTCTTTATATTTTTTCAGTAAGTCCAGAAACATAGCGTAATCCCCTTCATCCTGAAAAATATTTTGGCTGCTTTCCGCGCGGCACGTCACGTAATATAAAGCGCCTTTAATTAAGATTCTGGGTAATCTGGGCATATTTTCCGGCTTGTGCCTGGCACTTTCGAACTTTTTTGTCGTTTGTGCCTGGCACTTTCGCTCATGGCAAAAAAAAATCTCAGGCAACTCCTAACTCTCCTGAGATTTTACCAGGAACTTCGGCAGTTTGCCTTTCCGCAAAAAATCATTTGCGGATGCATAACTTTGCGCCCCCAGGTTACCCTGTCCGTTAAAAAAAGTAACGGATCTACCAATCCCTTGGTAGAAGTTTGCCTTTTCGTTTCCTCTTCCAACTTGTCTATCATAAGTATAGCATATAGTAAGTAACTTGTCAAAAAAAGTACTACTCTAAATACAATAGACTTATGAACTCATCTTCTCTTCACTATTATTATCGATCTTTCATCAAGAAAAGTCAAGAAAAATAGTTACAACTTGTGATTTCTGAGTGAGTTCCCGCAATTTTACAGATCGATCGTTATTGAAATAAATGCTGATCTGAATCACATGCTCCATCCGAACAATTACCGTAATCCGTTAAAAGATTATTTTTTACTATTAAAGATCAACTATTATGGTATAATAATGTTGAAAAAGACATAGTATTAATTGTTCGTAAGCAAGCAAAGAACAAACAATATAACTCCTTATATAACAACACTTTTAGGCTCTATTAAACAAGTATACATGGCAAAACAATCAACGCAGAACAAAGAATTAGAAAGCCTCAAAAGGAAGATCCGGCTTCTTACCATTACACTCATTATTCTTATTTTAGGAATAATTTTTTTTATTACCCGCACTTTTATGAAACAAAATGATTCAATTTTCCGCATAAACACCCTAACCCCCCTGTCTAATGAAATCATGAAGATCATAAGACCATTGCGATACTCCGGCATTAATAACCTTTTAAATAAAGATGTCACTATAACGATCGATTTTAATACGGACACCTGGAGATTTCATAATATCCATCGATTTGACAAAGAAGGCAAAGTAACCTTAACCAATGGCAGGGATGGTTTATGCGGGGACTTGGCAGCCTACACCTATAGCAAGATCCGCCCCCTCATGGATAATAAATTTGAGATCGAATTCCTGCATGTTGCGGAATCAGGTTTTTTTCTTGACCCGAGGGCTTCGCATATCGCCCTCCTCATTCGCGAACAAGGGATATTTTCTAACAAAGAATATGTCCTTGACCCTTCTTTTCAAAGATATGAGCCCATCGACAATTTCGATGACTATCAATTTTTTGAAAGGTTAAAGATACTCCCCTTCCTTGCCGGAAAGAATACGGATGAAACCTTTCCCGTTGGGACCAGCACGCCCCTTTTAATCGCCAAAGATTTTCTTATAGGCCTGATGATCGATTATCAAAATGGAAAAATAGATAAAGATAACTACATTTTGTCGCTGACCGCAACCCGCCGGTATAAATTCGCCGGGAGGTATATTTTAGCGTTCAGGAAAAAAAATGGAGAAACCGAAACCTTAGAAAATAAAAATCTCGCTTTCTCGCTTTTAGGGCAGGACACCTACGAAAAGATCAAAGAAAAACTGCAAAGCATATTCTCCCAACTACCGTAAAGATCCCTCTCGAAAAACAATACTTTTAATTCCAACCGCTTCTTCTTCGCTTGCCCACTACTATCAAAGTAGCAATAACCCCAAAAATTATCGAAGCCTGGGAAAGCGTTAATAAGCCTTCAACCGCGGTATCATTGCTGACCATGATCGCGCTGATCCCCAAAGACAGGGTTATAAAATAAATAAAAGTGACCGCGCCTTCCGTGTTCAATCCCAGATCAACCAGGCAATGATGAAAATGGTCTTTGCCCGCGTACTTCAACCATTCCACGACTGTCTTTACTTTTTTATCTTTAATGCGCATAATGGTCGTAAAGATCATATCAAAGATCGGAACGCCAAGGACTAATATAGGAATAGATATTTTTACCATACTATCTTCAGCCCAATTGCCGATCAAACTGATACTGGCCAAGGTAAAGCCTAAAAGCGTGCTGCCGGCATCTCCCAGGAACATCTTTGCTTTCTTAAAATTATACGGCAGGAACCCTACGCAAGAAGCCGACAAGATCACCGCTAAAAGGCCTTGGGAGAATTGGCCGGTACTGTATAAGATAAGCGCGAAACAAAACGAATTGATCGCCGCGGAACCCACTGCCAAACCATCCATTCCATCCAGATAATTATAGGCATTGGTAACTCCCAGTATCCAAAGTATGGTTACGACGACTTCACCGATATTGCCCCAGACGGTATCCGGCAGGAAACTAATACGTATTCCATAAACCATAATAATAACCGCGACTAAAAGTTGAACGATAATCCTCGATTGCGCCGAAAGCCCCCAGATATCATCAAATAAACCGACGATCAAGATTATTGTCGCACCGATCAAAATAGGAAAGAAGAAATGAAGCTCTTTGAGATGCAATAAAAGCCCGACGATAATGCCGAAATAGATCGCCACACCCCCTAAAAGCGGCATGGCGCGTTTATGGATACTGCGGCGGTTCGGTAGATCGACAATATCGAGCCTAACCGCCAGGGCTCGAAAAACAGGCGTGGACAAAAATACCGCTAAAAAAGTAAGAATTCCTGCCCAAATTACTTTCATAAGTATAGCCTCTGATTACGCTTACTCAACGCTAAAAAATCTTTATCACTATTTTATATCTTTTAAAACACGCAGCGCCTTAAAACCTTCGGCGTAACGGACCCTGCCCTGATACCCGCGAAAATTAGCGCAGGATTGCGCGCTCTCCACGATACTTAAGTTTTCTACGCGTGTGCGGTCTACCTGTGAATTATGGATCTTAAGCAACTGTAATTTCTTATCCAAAACGTCTTGAATATCAACGAATATATCCGGCTCAAAATGCTGTGTTGTCGGTACCTCGAAAAAAAGCGCTTCCTTAATATAGCGAGTTGCTGAAACCGCGGCTTGCGCTGCGGCGCGGTGGTCCTGGTGCACATCAGCCCAAAAATTAAAAAAGACCACATCAGGCGTAATTTTATGCAGGATCTCTTCTACCTTTAAGATAAGCTCGCGGCTGCAGACTAATTCAGTATCGCGGTAATTACCCCAAAAAAGCTCTTTTACCCCTATGAATTTTGCGGACTCGCGCTGCTCATTCCTGCGCACTTGCGTATCCCCGCCAAAGCTGCCGTCAGTGAGAACGAACATATGGACGTTGTGTCCTGTCTGCGCGTATTTGATCAAAGTGCCGCCGCAGCCAAACTCGATATCATCCGGATGAGCTCCTATCGCCAGTACGTTCATATAAAATTCTCCTCGTTCGTTATTATCGTTATTATCGTTAATTTCGTTAGTTTCGTTAGCAAGGTAAGTAAGCTATCCTGTCAAACGATTTAAACGATAATAACGACAATAACGATATTAACGATTATAACGATTCCCAGTTATTTATCTATAACCCCAATATCTTCCCGCTCTCGGGCCCCTCATTCAATAATAGATCAAAAACGGATAGATGCGAAATAAAATCTTTTCCTGATGCACTGAATTGCTGCCGGTACACGGGGTGAATAAAATCCTGATAGCGCAACTCTATTCCTGCTGCCTTGAATTTATCTTCCTCAATATAATCCCTGCCGCCTGCCCCTGAAAGATACACATCCGCTTTAAGTTTTTGACAGATCTCAATAATGCGGTCTGTTTTTGTGGTAGTAGTCTGTAAAGCCGACTCGAAAAGAATCTGTTTTTCGATCCCCAACATCTCTAAAACATATTGCGTGATAAAGATATTTAGCTGAGAAAGCTTATCCCATTCTGTTGTATATATTTTCTCAAAGAACGCGGAGTGCCCTTTAAAAAACGGTGCGCGGGCATACCAGACTTCCCAACTTTTTAAGTGTTGTTTTTTCCAGGCAAACCCGTTATCAATAACCACATCAGAGATTTTTTGCCTGCCCATTCCTTTCGAGACTACCGGAACGGTCAACCAGCCCCATCCGTCCTTGGTACGGATCTTATTACGGTTTTGAAATTCCCTTTCCTTATATTGCACGCAATCGAGGAAAACAAAACAATCACTCTTGGCTATTTTATCAAAATAACCCAGCCACGGGATATACTGCGGCTGGTGCACGGATACTATCATTTACGATTATATGATTACCTGGGTATGTTACTTGGTTACAGTTAAGATATTAGTTTGGTTATTGCCTGCCTGCCGGCAGGCAGGGGTATGGTTGTTAGATCTAAAACCCAACTACTTTACCGAACTACTACACTAACCGCCTTACCCTTACCCAACACCTGTTATTTTCATCTGCCCGGAATAGGCGATACAAATATCGGATTCGTTAAACAAACCAGTCCCGGAGATTCCACTTCCACGCGAAAATAACTCTTGTTCTTATTATCGGCAAAAGTCTTAAAAAGTACATCAAATTCCTGACCTTGTGTTTCAAACGATCTTATCACTTTGCCATTTGAGATTAATTTTATCTTAAAAGGCTGTGCCTGTCCATTCAAAAAATGCCCTTTAAGAACAATACTTATTTCCCCGCTTGCGGCAAGCGTCTTTCCCATCGAACTCCGGGCTCCCGTACGGGTATTTTCGGCCATGAAAGAATCCAAAGAAAACTGCGCGGAATTCCTTCCCCGCGACACATACATACTCCCGTTTTTAAGCGCCTGTAATACTTCTGATTTTCCCAGGGAAGTAAGTAAAAAGACCGTACGCAGGTCTTTCAGGGCTCCGAACAGATCTGAACCCGCATCAAAGCTAAGCCCCGCGATCGCCCAAACAGGAGACAAACGAGAGCCGCGGCAATACTCCAATAATACTTCATCCCAAATCCCGCCCGGGATCCCGATTTTCTCATACCCCTCATAAAACACTGAAAAACCGGTGTAGTCTTTTGCCATGAGCAAGTCATATTCATGCGAAGATGTTTCTACGTTGATGCTGCCTATCCTCTGATTGTTCTTGGCTTCCGGATGCGACCAAAACGTAACACCGCCGCGGCCTTTGACATAATCGATGAAGTTTTGATACGGAAGGATCCCTCGCTCCCCCTGATACTGGTCAAATTTTTGATCACGGAAAGGATAATTATTCCATAACAATAAAAACCCCAACGCCCACAACGCTACCCCGAACGTTTTGGCTCCATAAGAAAAACACAACCAAACCCCAAACACACAAAAAGCTGCCGGCACCAGGAAATGCCTTAGATGAAACAATCTCCACGGCAGGAGCAACCCGCGGGTATTACCCACTATGGGGAGATCCAGAAAATCGGCTTCCCGGTTGAGCCCCACAGCCAGCAGATGCTTATGCCAATCATGTAAGCTTAAAGTCCCCTTCCACAAACTGCCCTGCCAATAATAAAACGGAGCGGATTCCACACCTGCCATAATAACTGTATCCGGACTGTTACGCTCTAACTCACGGAGCTCCCGTAAATACTTCCTGACACCGTATTTCAAAAGCGATCTTTCTTCTACCGTCTTTTTAATAAGGCCCCGCAGAGGCCAAAGCCCGTATTGCCAACGCATCAGATCACGTTCAGTAATGATAACGATAGGGAAATTGCTTTGCCTGGCCGCGGCGACGATCTCAGAAAGGCTGTATTTACCGTCGCTGACAGTGGAAGATATTTGTATCGCCGCGGGGAATTGTTTGAGCTCTTCTGCGCCGGCTATGCTCTGTATGCCTAATACCAGGCATAAAAACACAATAATTCGATTTATCATACAGCAGCTTTCTTTCTCAAGAGCTCCTGATACAAACCGGATAGATCCCCAGCCATATCTTCGGCTTTAAACTTTCCCTCGACCCACGCTGCTGCAGCTTGCCCCATTGCCTGGCGTTTTTGGTGATCCGATAACAGTTCATTTACTGCTCGAGCGATACCGTCAAGACTGCCCGCCGGTACTAATAAACCCGTCTGCTGATCGCGCACGATCTCCGGCACCCCGCCGACCTTTGCCGCTACCACTGCTACCCCTGCAGCCCCAGCCTCAAGAAGCACCATCCCCACTGCTTCGTTAAGCGACGGCAGGACCAACACATCAAGCAAAGCAAGTATTTCCGGGACATCCTCACGCCAACCGGTAAAAATCACCTTATCGTGGATCCCAAGCTCTCCGGCACGCGCTTTGAGCTTTTCTTTCAGGCTCCCCTCTCCTGCAATGATGAATTTTATCTTTTCGTTTTTTGCGGCAATTAAAGCCGCTGCTTCAATAAAATAGTCCGGCCCCTTGACCGGTTCAAGGCGGCCGATCATGCCAACCACGCGCTCATCCTGGCCTATCCCGAAAGCCTCCCGCAAAGCCCCGGTATTGCTTCTGGCCTGAACATACCTGCCTAATTCAAGCCCTTGATGAATCACCGATAATTTCTGTGCGGCAGCCGCGCGGAATTTAATAAAATCGATCTTCTCTAATTCTGTAAGCGCGATGATCCGGTCAGTAAAACAGGCAAGGAATTTCTCGATCAAAACAATACAAAAACTGCCGATTTTCGGGAAATAACCATAAAAATTATGTCCATGAGGCGTGTGAATGATAACCGGCCGTCCCGATAAAAAAGCCGCAAACCTCCCTAATGCCCCGGCCTTCGCGGTATGGGTATGGACAATATCAAACTTCTCCCTGCGGAACAATACATAAAGTTTAATGAACGCCTGCAGATCATGCAAAAGATTGACTTTTCTTTTTAATTGCGGAATGATCACTACTTTACCGGTAAAATCAATTAAAAATACTTGCGTCCGGGCGCTGGGATGAAGCGTCTCACCGAATATCAAGCGGACATCGTAGGCAGCGGGATCTAAATAAGTGCAGATGATACGCACGATATCAGGAGAACCGCCCCAGTCCATCCGGGTGATGACGTGAGCTACTTTGATGCGATTATTCTTAGGATAAGACATACGTATCTGCCCTGGCAAGGTTATTGGGTTAAGGTAAAGATATTAGTTTAGTAGTGGGGTTATGTTGTTCGTAAGAAAACACAATGGATAAGCTTAAACACAAACGACCTTACCCAAATACCAAACTAATATCTTAACCCTATCCCTAACCTAATTACTAAACGCTACACTCTCAACGCTCTATCAATACCGGTATAACTCCGTGCAACGCACACATACAGGAAAGATCTTTTTTTGTTTAAGAAGCTTGCGAAAACGCAAAGCTTCCGGGCTTCGCCAGATTTCAGGAAACTTGTGCTTCTTTACATTGCCGAAAACATAGCTAGAATTTAAACACGGCCTGACATTACCATCGGGAAAGATATATGCCGCCATCCAGGGGCTGATACATACGCCAGTGGATTCTGCCGGACGGTATTGCGGGTTACGGTAATATTCAAGTAAAGCGTTTTTTGAGAAATTAGGGTAAAAATCGACAGTAAACGAATATTTCCCGGAAGAGATCTTGTGCATTTTTTCATACAAGACCTCAGGATCGATCCCCGAGGCAGCGACAAAACCCTCCCAATCAAGCGATGAACACCCGAGCACCTCATCGATTGCTTTCTGTTGCTGGAGCACCAGAGGGTCCAAGAAGATCAAATTATGAAATGTCAACGAATCGGCTCCGGCGCGCTCTGCAACGCCCAGCATCTCTTCGAGATGCTGGTAGTTATCGCGATTGATAGTACACTGAAGATTAACCAGCGGCTTACTTCTACCCGTTTTTTCCTTATAAACGCGGAGCATTTCAAGGCCGGCCATTACCTGTTCGAACAAACCGGGAAACCCGCGGATCTGATCATGTAACGAAGCATCCCCGTCCAGCGAAAGATTTAATTCATCCAGCCCGCTTTCTGCTAATTCACCGGCTTTATCCAAAATAAGAGAACCATTGGTAATGATCAAACAATGCATCCCCTTTTGTTTTATATATTTTATGGTATCGATGCACGCAGGATGCAATAAAGGCTCTCCCCCAAAGAGCGTGATATTCGGCGAAAATGCCGCGAGATCATCAACAAGTGCCCTGATCTCATCAAAAGACAATTCTTCCCGGATGAAATCTTTCCCCTGCCTGGCGGTAACGCCTGACTCCCCCCACTGGCCGCACATACGGCAGCGCAAGTTACAACGATGGGTCAAGAATAAGGTTATTGCTTCCGGATATCCGCTGTAACCATCGGTCAAGGAATAACTGATATATGCCCCCGCGCGTTTCAGGAATACCCGATACGCGTATCCCGGCTGTTTTAACGCTTTCAACACATAACGCCTCAGATTCCTTAATGACAACATAACACCCCGCCACTTGCAAATTACAGGTTAGCCGTTACGAGTTACTGGTTACTCAATGCGACACCACTTCATCAATAATATAGATCATTTTCAAAAGCAGGCTATCAGGCAGATCAGGATGCACAGGCAGCGTCAGGAGATGAGCTGCTAAATAACAGGCTTGAGGGAAAGCAGCAGGTTGATAATCCAGTTCAAACATATGGTGCAACGGCCTTAAATACATCCGTGACGTTTCTATGCCTGCTTTCCATAAGCGTTTTCTTACTTCTTCTACTTTATTAATATCTTTGAATACCACCGGCAGCCGGTTAAAAACCGGGCGCGCGTCTAAAACGATGGACGGCAAAAGGACCCCTTTTGATGAACGCAGCGCTTCAATGATCCGCAGGCCATACTGATTCCGGCGGGTAAAATACTCCTCAGCTTTCTTCAAAAGCATTAATCCTAACCCAGCGGAGAAATTGGTGATCTTCTCAATGCTGAAATCACGGGGCGGGCGCGTTGATTTAAACAGCGAAATGAGAGGAAAACCCAGCCCATACCAGAACGGATTAACCGCCTGGCCGAAGGCAAAGGTTTTAGCCGCAATGATGCTATTGCCCCATATTCCCTCTTGCTTAAATAACCGGGAATAGATCCGGGAGCCAGCCTCGGCTAATTCTTTGGAATTCGTCATCAGGGCCCCACCGGCACACGCCGGCAAATTCTTACCCCGGTTAAAGCTCAAAAAACTGATATCACTAAAACTGCCTACCGGTTTGGACTCTATCCTGCTGCCCATTGCCTGGGCGCAATCCTCGATCACAAAAACATCAGGCGGGATCTTTTCCCGTAAGCGTGCGACCGACTGCATCCCTATACCGAACATATGCACGCAGACGACTGCCAGGGTATTCTCTGATACCGCAGAAGACAGTGACGCGATATCGGCATTAAAATCATCCATGCTGATATCGCATAAAACCGGTTTTAACCCCGCTTTTCTAACCGCGACAACAAGGCTGCCGGCAGTATATGCAGGCAGGATCACTTCTTTCTTGTTAGATTTCTGCTGCAGGACCATAAGAGCTAAATATAACGCGGCAATACCGGAATTGACAAGATAGACATATTTTTGCTGCATCTGCAAAGATACCGCAAAAGAAAACTCATTAGCAATAAACTCATCCTTACTATGGCGCACCGCATAAACAAAATCTCCGAAATCAAAGCCCCCGCCTATAATAGGGATTTTCGTAATCATAATTTAACAGCCTCCACGATAATAATAGGGGCGCAGTGTTTTATACAGGAACCTATATACACCCGCCGAACGGCAGAAAACCCCAATTCGCGCAGCAAGGATTCAATCTGCCGCGGATGATACGTATTAAGCGGCAAATTCCTGACTGTCCGGTCATAATAGCCTGCCAGGCGGAATTTAAGCCGCATGAACCAATTCCGGGAATTACGGAAATCGAAAATAACTTTTCCCGATCGCTTACATACACGCTTGATCTCCTGTAATGCCTGGCGTACGGCATCAAAGGACTCCATATTCAAGAAAACATTCACGCATACCACCATATCGAAATATTCGTTTTCAAAAACTAACTGCGGCGCAGATGACTTTAACACGGTAATATTCGTAATACCCTGTTCCTTTATTCTTTCCTCGGCCCGCCGCAGCCGCGCCTCATCAAAATCAATACCCCACAGGACCATCTCTGGGTTCTGCCTGGCGAGTTGTGTTATGAACAACCCTTCCCCGCAGCCGACTTCAAGTCCCCTGCCGGATGCGCCGCGGCACATTTCCAGTGCCTGCCTGCGGATCTTGTCCTGCCAGTAACCGCTGGAATATTCTCCCCGCTCATCTTTTTTGGAAAGATGCCTATGCAGCCAATAATAAAGCTTTGTGATCATCGCTTGCGCCATTTATGTGAGAAATTGTTGTAACCCTTGAGAAAAGGTAGAAAACTTATCCTTTTCATTGATATAAAGCATTTTATAAAGCCATACCAGCAATAAAACATTTCTTTCTCTCTCTCCCAATCCAAGGGATGAGGCGTACCAATTGATCTTATCTTTGACCATTGCAGACAACGAACTATCCCGCACGTAGAATAGATTAAAATATGCCAAAAAAGTCTCCGGAGAAAGGTACACACCTTTTTTCTGTAATCTGAAGCGCGAATGAACAAAGCGTAAAATAAATTCCAAGAGGTCAAGCAGCGGCAACCCACAGCGGCGCATATTATCCCAATCAAGGACCACAACCTTGCCGTTTTTAAGCACGATATTAGCGGGCCTGAAATCACCATGGCAGGATACAGCGGGAATTGCCACATCATTATGCGGAATACCGACAAAAAGGTCAGAGACATAAAAACTTACTTTATCGAATAAAAATGCTATTTTATCCGCAGGCATCACAACCGGAGCTTGCAGGGTCTTTTTATGAAAACTGGCCAGCCACGCACTCGATAAGCCCAGATACTCAGCAAAACTTTTCTGCCAAAACAAATGCTTACGCTGCGCTAACTCTGCCAGAGTGCTGCCGCTGGTATATTCTTCAAAGACCAGGCAGTACCTGCCGGAGTCGACAAATCCCAGCATTTTGGGAATAGAATCCTTTAACGGTCCTTCGCAGGTAAGCATGATCTGCTGCAGCAGCGTCAGCTTTTCTTGGAGCAATGCTTTCCTTGATCGATCATAAACCTTAACTAATGAAGACGGCTCATTCTTTTTCTCCTGAAACGAGAAAAAAGTGACCCGGTCTTTATTCTTATGCAGGATATAGCCGTTCATTTTATTATCATCGGTAAAAAACATTCTTAATCCTTGGGTTGAGCCAGAATACTAAAATCAGGCACAAAATATTTGACCAGTTTATAAAAAAAGAATGCCCGGGCAAAGGCCAAAAGCCATGTTTGCATAGTATTGCGGGGCGTAACCAGGTTATTCAGGAAGAATCTCACCGCGCGGTCATCATCGATGGATATAATATCATGAAAACGCCGGTACGCGGGGATAGGCGCAAAAAAACGTATCCGGGAAAAACCTGCTTTTGTGAGCATCCGTACGTGCTCCCCATACGTATAGGTATACTCCCTGAAATCACGTTTTCTCATAAGCCTGCTATACATATTTGCCAGGCGCCGCGGTAAGAGAGGCGCGAAACGCAAGCCCGAATGAGTATCCTTAAAACCGAGGAAATTCAAGAATGACCACCTGTTTTCTATCGCCAAATATAAAAACGCGTCTTTTTTTAAGACCCGGCGCAATTCTTTAAGCGCCTCCAATTGAGCTTGATACGGATCTATCCCTTCCTCGACGGTCGGGATCCATTCTAAAACTCCGTTTAAGATAACCAGGTCAAAATGCGCTTGAGGGAACGGCAGATGGTTGATCTGACCACAGACCGAGAAAAGATTGCTCAAATTTTCACTCTGCCTTCTCAAAGAAACAAATTCGATACGGGAAACCGATGTATCAAAAGCCACGACTTCTTTGTATATCCGGGAAAGCGCCACCGAAAGGGTCCCCCATCCGCAGCCAAGATCCAATATTCGGGCATCATCTTTAAGCGGCACGATAAAATGCCAGTCTGCCCGTGATTCATCTAGGATATATTCGTAATATGAAGGATCCGTTTTAAGGAACTTTTCTTTTAAAGCTTCCTGCCAGCCTGCCTGCTTTGCGCGCTCGATCAGGCCCTGCATAACTTCCCGGCTATATTCGCCCCAATATCCGGTTTTCTCCACGCAAAAATCAACAATGCCCTCTTTTATGCTCCAGCTGCGATTACAGGCCAGACAGGAAAAAGAAGCGTCAGTATGCTGCAGAGGCGCCTTACACAGCGGACAGGCAAATTCAAAACCCTGATATATATTCATAGCGTTATTCATGATTCTCTAGCCTTTTTTAGAAAAATACCGGCCTTCTGCCTCCAGCAGCGGCAATGCTGCCTGTACGACTGCTTCCGGATGGATCACTTTTAAACAACGCATGGTAGAACAGGTCTTCTTATTACAAGGCGCGCACGCTGCCTTTTGATACAAAACCACCGCTTGAGGGAAAATATTCCTGGGATCAAAACGCTTGAGGCTTCCGGGGCCAAAGAGCGCCACGAGCGGGGTTTTGAGGGCAGCCGCGATATGCATCGGCCCGGTATCATTGGAAATATACAGGCTGCAGCGTGAAATAAGCGCAGCAAGCTCATGAAGATCAAGCTTTCCTGCCAGATCCAACACTAATGCCCCGGGAACACCCGCTACCTGTTGCGCGATCCCGGACTCCTGTTTCCCCCCGGTGATCACAAATTTAAAATCACCCGACTTA
>CAZPNW010000040.1:0-4090 GCA_964588175.1 uncultured Planctomycetales bacterium | reverse complement strand
ATTGGTTTAATAAAATTACGAAGCTGGAATTTTATACCCGCAGGATCACCGGGGTGGTTTTTATTCTCGTTGGCCTTTATTACACAGGGATTTATATTTTTCGATTGTTTTAACAGCCGGCCTATGGCTTTGGTTAAAGGGAGCCAAACCATAGCCTTTCTGGCTTATCTTATCGGCCGGTGCTCGCCGGCTGCGAAGGAGAGCAGATGGAACATGTCATTCACGAAGAAAGAAAATTAAGTTTCTTTGAAAAGTATCTTACCGGCTGGGTTTTACTTTGTATCGCGCTTGGAATAGCGCTTGGTAAGGTATTCCCGCAGGTGGCTATCGCTCTTGATCAGATCTCGATCTATCAAGTATCTATTCCTATCGCAATCTGCCTCTTTTTCATGATGTATCCGATCATGGTCAAGATCGACTTCGCTGAGGTTATAAAAGCGGGGAAGACTCCGAAACCGGTTGTTCTTACGCTGGTCGTGAATTGGTGCATAAAACCGTTTACGATGCTGGCGATCGCCTGGTTATTTCTCGGGGTATTGTTTAAAGCGTGGCTTCCGGGAATGGAGATCGTCAAGGGTGGGGCGCAGGTTGAATTGTTCAGGTCTTACATCGCCGGGTGTATTCTGCTGGGTATTGCACCTTGCACGGCCATGGTTCTCATTTGGGGACATCTTGCCAAGGGCAACGATGGCCATACTCTTGTCATGGTTGCTATCAATTCCCTCACCATGCTGTTTCTGTATGCGCCGTTGGGCGGGTGGTTGCTGGGTGTCAATAAAATGCCTATTCCTTGGCAGACGATCGTCTTGTCGGTAGTTATTTATGTAGGCCTGCCATTATTGTTGGGCTATTACTCAAGGAAGTGGCTGATCGCAAAGAAAGGATTTAAATGGTTTGAGGAGAAATTCCTTCATTATCTGACGCCGGTTTCCATATGCGCTTTATTGCTTACGCTTGTTTTACTGTTTTCGTTTAAAGGCGAGTTGATCATTAACCAACCGCAGATAATTTTCTTAATAGCGATACCGCTTTTTATCCAGACATGTTTAATTTTCGCTATTTCATACGTACTGGCTAAATGGCTGAAGTTACCTTATCGCGATGCGGCGCCTTCGGCATTGGTGGGGGCGAGCAACCATTTTGAAGTGGCCATTGCTACATCGACAATCCTATTCGGATTATCTTCGGGAGCCTCATTGGCTACGGTTGTTGGAGTTTTGATAGAAGTGCCGGTCATTCTGATGCTGGTTAAAATTTGCGTAAGAACACAAGGTTGGTTCGCTCATTTGTAAAGCCGCATAACGGGAGCCGCTCAAGGCGCCCGATTTTTTTAAAATAGATACTTGACAACTTAACTATTGAATGGTAAACTATATCATATTGGTGAAGGAGTGTCAGTTATGAAGCCTCTGAGGCGTTACGGAATAGAAGTCGGTAAAAAGAACATTTTTGAAGGGGCCATTTACGGCGTTGCCGGAATGTATGCCATCATCGAAAGGTCGATATCTAATTATTTAAGGCCCTACAACCTCACTCCGGCTAAATTTAATAGCCTTATGATCATAAAACATATGGGTAAAGACACCGGTTTGCGTCAGATTGAGATCGGGAGAAGATTAATTGTAACCGCATCAAATATGACTCACCTTATTGATAAGCTGGAAAAAGAAGGCTATGTTGAGCGCGTAAGCTTAAAAGGTGATAGAAGAGTTAATATGATCAAGATCAGTAAGGCCGGCTCTGATCTGTTAGACCGAGCCTGGCCAGGGTATCACAACAAGATCCAAGAATTAGCGAATCTTATTCCCCAAACTGACTTAAAACAGCTTACTCAATTGTTCGATAAATGGAGCGAGAAACTAAGTGAGCAAAATGCTGCAGTTAGCTAGAAGCGGGATTTCCTTGGTAATTACAGGGATATTGTTGATCTTATCACCTATAATCGCGTATTCCCAGGACCTGTCGCAACTCAAGATATCTGCTACCGAAGAAGGGGCATATCGCACTCTTCTGAAAAAATCAGGCAAAGTGATCTGGCAGGCGAGTTGGTCTGTCAATAAGACCCATAAGGACGGTAAGGATATAGTGAAGATCACGGAAAGAGGCAAGGGGAAGTACAATGATTCACCGCAAGATGTCAAGTGGGTTATGGAAACTTCTTTGATACCCGGCAATAATCCTTTGATCTTGGAAACGATACGAACTACGCGTGACTCGGGGAATGATGAGCTCTGGAGAAGAAATAAGATATTTGACTACCCGAATAGAAAATTGATCGCCGAGCAATTTGAATACGGAAAGCTCAAAAAAAGAAAGACGGCCCATTTGCCGGGAACGATCACGTTTACCAGTGATATTTTGGCGATTTTTTTGCGCGGTTATGACTTTGGGGCTTCGCAGCCGTTTGATTTCTATATCTTTTCATCTGAAGCAAAACTTTTTAGAATACAAGCTCAAGTGGTTGGAACTGAGACCGTGCGAGTCCCCGCGGGCGAGTTCGAATGTTATAAAATGGAATTAATATTAGATCTAGGCGTAGTCAACGTATTAACAAAGTATATTTTGCCGAAAACATACATGTGGTTCTCTAAGGAACAGCCCCACTCCTGGGTGAAGTTTGAGGGATTAGAAAGCGGGATCGGATCGCCCTACGTAGTGATGGAGCTGCTTAAATATACGCCATGAAGATCTTATTTGTCATGCCGAGATCAGGATTATACAAGAAAGGAAGAGGCTTCAGGAAGAATTTAACCTACGCGCCTTTGACGCTGACAACATTGGCATCGTTGGTCCCGAAAGAACTGAATGCGGATATGCGCATCATTGATGAAGGAGTAGAAGAGTGTGATTACGATTCCTTGAACCCTGACCTTGTTTGTTTGACCGGGATAACCGGACATATTTTAAGGTCTTACGAAATAGCGGATAGTTTTAGAAAAAGAGGGATAAAGGTGATAATGGGCGGGGTGCATACAACTCTTATGCCGGAAGAAGCGCAACAGCACGCCGATTCAGTTGTGGTTGGCCATGCCTATAGAACATTCCCGCAGGCATTAATGGATTGGCAGGGCGGAAGATTGAAGCAATATTACAAAGATAACGATCCTTGCTTTGAAGGGATACCTATTCCGCGAAGGGATTTGTTGAAAAAAAATGGATACATTACCATTAATACGACACAAGCGGTTTTTGGCTGCCCTTGCAATTGCGAATTTTGTGTCATCAGCGTAACTAGATCCGGATATCATCATCGGCCGATACCGGAAGTTATCGAAGAAATAAAGGCCCTCAGATCAAGATTGGTTTTCTTTTTGGATCCTTCGCCTATAGAAGATAAAGATTATAGCAAAGAATTATACAGGCAAATGATACCTCTCAAGATCAACTGGATGGGATTATCTACATCTAAAATAATCGATGACGGCGAATTACTGTCTTTGGCTCATAAAAGTGGCTGCGCGGGGCTGTTGATCGGTTTTGAATCCGTATCAGAGAAGAGCTTAAAGAGGATGAATAAGAGTTTTAATAGCCTCGAAAAACATTATCGGCTCATAAAAGAATTACACAAAAGAAATATTGCTATTATGGGATGTTTCGTCTTTGGTTCCGATGAAGACGATACGACGGTTTTTAAGGACACGGCCGATTTCTGCCTGAAGACGGGAATTGATCTGCCGCGCTTTACCGTATACACTCCGTTCCCGACTACAGCGCTTTTTAACAGGCTAAAAGAAGAGGAAAGGATAGTGACGACGGATTGGTCGAAATATAATTGCCAGAATGTAGTGTTCCGGCCGAAGAAAATGAGCGTTGATGAACTTGAGGCCGGGCTCGAATATGCTTGGAAAGAATGCTATAGAGTTAAAAATATCATGAAAAGGTTATTAAATGCCAGGACCAGATTATTGTATATGATGATCGCTAATCTAGGTTACAGGCGCTATAGCCTCGATCATGCGAAATATAAGTAAGGAGATCGGAGGGAACAGGTGAAAGTAACGTTGATCATGCCGGCGGTTGGGCAAAAGCCCGGAGAGAGCTATATAGACTCTTGGAAGATGGAGCCTCTCTCCATGGCCGTGTTGGCCGG
>CAZPNW010000039.1:0-20380 GCA_964588175.1 uncultured Planctomycetales bacterium | reverse complement strand
CTGCCGTATTTCTTGGGAAACATCGCGTTCATCAAGGTAGATCTTTAACGGGCCGCCTGCCTTTTCCCGAAGATCGATCTTTGTTTTACGCGCTAAAGCGGCAAGAGCACGGTTTTTCTTGATGTCGGTCCTTGTTTCCAGCGCTTTCAGTGTAAGCGCGCGGTACATCGCTCCGGTATCTATATGCAGGAATCCCATCTTTTTCGCTAATAATTTTGTTACGGTGCTTTTTCCGGAGCCGGCTGGCCCGTCAATGGCAATGATCATTTCAGCATGCCTCGCTTATTCCTTGCTTTTTCAAGCAGAACGGTCAGTTTTTTCTTGTCGTTTCGCTGTATTATTTTCTTAAAAAGCCCAAGGTTTTTCTGGAATATTGAAATCGTCTTGTTGAGGTTACTCCGGTTGCTTAAGAATATATCAGCCCAAAGCCCTGCGTCAGAAGCCGCTACCCGTGTTGTATCGCGCAGGCTGTTGGGCGCGATCGGCAGATATTGAGCGGGAACGGTGTTGATCAACGCAAAAGCGATAATATGGGGAAAATGGCTGATAAATGATAAAGCGGCATCATGTTTTTGAGGGGTGCTCAAGTATATACGGGCCCCTATCGTTTTCCAAAATGCTTTCACCCGGGAGAGCGCTTTTTTATCTGTCTTTTTATCCGGTGTTATAATACAGATCGAATTCATGAAAAGGTCGCAGGAAGCGTTTTCAATGCCGCGTTTTTCAGACCCTGCCAGTGGATGGCATCCGACAAAACGGGGAAATATCCTAGAGAGGTGCCGGACTATTTCTTCCTTGGTGCTGCCTACGTCAATAACGATGCACGTTGGTTTTAATATCCGGGCGATCTGGGGAGCCATTTCAAGTATGGTCTTGACAGGGGTAGCAAGGATTACAAGGTCGGCGCTTTGTAAAAAACCGATTTCCTGCGAGCCTTTATCAATGATACCTTTTTTTTTGGCTGTATTGATGGTATGCGCAGAGCGGCTGAATCCAAGTACCGTTTGAGCGAGCTTGTGTTTTTTTATATCAAGGGCAAGCGAGCCGCCGATCAATCCTGTCCCTACTATTGCGATAGTCTTAAATGGTCTCATAAGTTATATTTCCCGCGCTACCGCGTTCGCTACAGGTTTTAGCTCCTGCATCAGTTGTTTGAAGGTTGACGGTAAAAGCGATTGCGGGCCGTCAGAAACCGCATCTTCCGGGTGGCAGTGTACTTCGATGATGAGCCCGTCCGTCCCGCCGGCTACCGCTGCTTTTGCCAGCGCAGGCACCAACCCCCATTTTCCTGCCGCATGGCTTGGGTCGACAATGATCGGCAGGTGGGAAGACTGTTTTACTACCGTTACCGCGCTTATATCAAGGGTGTTACGGGTTGCGTCCTCAAAAGTGCGTATCCCGCGCTCACATAATATGACATTAAAATTCCCCGCTGCCATGATATATTCAGCGGACATCAAGAGTTCTTTGATCGTCGAAGATAACCCTCTTTTTAACAGGACCGGTTTTTTAGTCAATCCGACTTCTTTGAGCAGGTTAAAATTCTGCATATTGCGCGCGCCGATCTGTAAAATATCAACGTATTTGGCTACCAGCGCTACATCGCGTGTATCCATGACTTCGCTGATGGTGACCAATCCGAATTTTTCTCCTGCCTCTTTGAGATATTTTAACCCTTCTTCTCCGAGGCCTTGAAAACTGTAGGGCGAAGTGCGGGGTTTGAAGGCGCCTCCGCGCAGTACCGTTGCCCCAGCCTGCTTTACTTCAGCGGCGATCTCCAATAAAGATTCCCGGTTTTCAATAGCGCAGGGCCCTGCCATGACCACGATTTTTTTTGTGCCTATTTTGATCCCTTTTCCGACGTCGATCACGGAATCTTCTTTTTTGAATTCACGGGAAACCAGTTTGTATGGCGCAAGTACCGGGATCACTTTCTCTACTCCCGGAAAGACTTCCAGAGGGGTGTTCCGTAAGATATCTTCCGGGCCGATGACCCCGATTATGGTCCTCTCCGTCCCTTTTGAAAGATGCGGTGTCAGGCCCAGCTTCTGGACTTTCTCGACTATATGATTTATTTGTTCGTCTGTGGTATTGGGTTGTAAAACAATGATCATCATCGTCTCCCGTTTTTCGCGTCCTGTTTAATGGTTGCTTAAAATCTTTTTAAATGCTGAAACAAATATGCGGTTTTCCGGCATAGTCCCTATTGAGACCCGGATAAAATCCTTAAGGCCGTATTGCTGCATATCACGAACGATAACTCCTTTTTTGAGGAGTTCTTGAAAGAGTTTTAATCCGTCCCTGCCGGTATCAATGAGGATAAAATTAGCCGCTGAAGGCACGTAGCGTAATCCCATTTGATCAAGCGCTTTATAGAGATAGCGTTTCCCTTCGAGGGTAATGTCCCTTGTTTTTCTTAAGAATGCTTTGTCCCGGAGCGCTGCGCGCGCGGCTGCCTGCGCGAGCATGTTTATATTAAAAGGCTGGCGGGTTTTTTCCATGAACGGCGTTAATCGCTCGCTGGCAAGCGCGTATCCGATCCGTAAGCCCGCTAATCCGTAAGCCTTGGAAAAAGTTTTTAAGATAATGACATTTTTATTCAGATAATTAAGTGAATCAGGGTAGTCCTTAACGTCAATAAAGAGGTCGTACGCTTCATCGAGCACCACAATGACGTTTTGAGGCAGTTTGGCCAAAAAATCCTCCAGCTTCGCCTTTGTAATATACGTCCCCGTAGGGTTATTGGGATTAGCGATAAATATCAGTTTTGTTTTATTGTTGGCTGCCTGCGCCAGCGCGTCTAGATCATAGGTGAAATCCTTGAGGGGAATGGTACGGATGAGCTTCCCATTGACTTTTGCGATGATCTCGTATTCTAAGAAAGTAACTTGCGCGGTCAGGATGCATTCATCGTCATTGACAAAGGTTTTTATGATAATATCAATGAGCTCGTCAGACCCATTGCCTAAGACAATATTTTCCGGCAATACTTTTAGTTGTTTCGCGAGGTCTTTTTTTAAATAAAAACTTTGACTGTCCGGATAACGGTTAATGCGTGAAAGGCATCGCTGGATAGCGGCGGCCGCTTTAGGCGACGGGCCTAACGGGTTCTCATTCGAAGCCAGTTTGATGATCTTCGAGAGCTTTAATTCCCGTTTGGTCTCTTCTATCGGCTTTCCGGCTTTATAGGGGGTCAGTGCCGCGATATTATTCCTTATTAAGTTCTTCATATTCATTTAAGTATTTGGAAAGAGCATGTACAAGGTTTTAGTTAAGGGCATCAACTTATTTATTCGCCCAGAGGGTAAGACCCCAGGATTTTTAAGAATTTACACGTATGCTCTAATCTTTCCAAAGCTCTTTTTACTTTCGGTTCTTTAAAGTGGCCTTCCAAGTCAACAAAGAAATAATAATCCCATGCTTTTTTCTTTGATGGCCGCGATTCGATCTTGGTCAGGTTGATCTTTTCTTTCTTGAAGGGGACCAGCATGTCATGAAGTGCTCCTACCCGGTCTTTTATGGAAAATAAGACCGACGTTTTGTCATGGCCTGTCGGCGGGACATCATTTTTCCCGATAACAAAAAAACGCGTCGCGTTATCCGGGGAATCTTCAATGTTTCGGGCGATAACGTTCAATTTATATATTTTTGCCGCCAGGAGTGAAGCGATACAGGCAGTGTTGTTTCTTTCCGCGGCGATCTGGGCTGCGCGGGTTGTGCTGGAGACTTCGATCTTTTCTGCCTGGTTCAGATTTTCCTGGAGCCAGATCCGGCACTGGCCGAATACATGGGGATTCGAGTAAACAGCTTTAATCGATCTTTTCGGGCACCGTGCTAAAAGGTTGTGCGTGACCTCCAGGATGATCTGAGCGCAGATCTTCAGGTCGGAATCAACGAACATGTCCAGCGTGTGGTTGACGACTCCTTCGATCGAATTTTCTATCGGGACGACTCCATAAGCGGCGTTATCCCGTTCTACCTCGGTAAAAACATCGTTAATATTATTACAGGGGATGAATTCTACCTGCGAACCGAAACGTTTTATAGCAGCTAAATGAGTGAATGTCGCCTGCGGCCCCAGATAAGCGACTTTCAAGGTGTTCGCGAAGGAAAGGCTGCAGGACATTATTTCCCGGTAGATCGCTTCAAGCGCCTTGCTTTTTAACGGGCCTTTGTTAATGCCCGCTATTTTTTTGAAAACTTCCCGTTCGCGGTCCGGAGAATAGATGCTTTTACCCTCTTTGATCTTTACGCCGGCAATTTGCTGCGAAGTCTCAAGCCGCCTGTTGAGCAGGTCGATTATGGTTTGATCTATTGAATCAATTTGTTTGCGTAGTTTCTGGAGTTTCATTCTTGCTTTCTCCTTTAGTTAGTGAGGCGCTCAAATCTCCTTTTTCGATCTTAGGCAGTTCTTCCAGGGTGTTCAAACCGAAATATTCCAGGAATCCCCTGGTGGTCCCGTATACTTTAGGATTGCCCGGCGCTTTTTTCCTTCCGGTGATCCGGATCAGGTTTTTGTCAAGCAGCGTTTTCATGACACCGTCAACATTGACTTTCCTGAGCGTTTCTATCTCTAATTTTGTCAAAGGCTGTTTATAGGCGATTATCGCTAATGTTTCAAGAGCCGGTTTTGACAGCTTGTCTGAATGCGGGTCTTTGTATAATTTTCTTAAAAATGTTACAAATTCCGGGGCGGCGATCATTTGAAAGCCGCCGGCGACTTCATAGAGGCGGATCCCCCGGTTTGATCTTTCGTATTCAGCGCGTAATTCACCCAGTACCGCGCGGATCTGTTCTGCGGATAAATGGTTGAATACTTTTTTAATCTGTTCGATAAGCAGTGTCTTTTCGCTTATGAAAAGCATTGCTTCAAGTGCCGACTTGGTATTGTCGTTTTCATGTAACGATACGCTTGCCGAATTTTCTTTGCTGCGCGCTTGGGATTTTGCAGTATTGTCCTGTAAAGATGCGTTTGGTGGTGCCTGCGTTTGCGCGTCTTCGGCGGTAACAAGTGCCTTTTCCTGAGAGCTGAGGGTATTTTCTTCGGTCATCGCGTTATCCTTTTTATGGCTCTTGTGCGTTTAACGGATTTTGCGTTGTTTATAAACTTCGTTCAATAGTTCTTCGGTTGTGGTGATGTTTTTATTATGTTCACGGGCTTTTTTGAGCATAACGCAAGCTTCAGGTTTTTTATATTCCAGCTGCATTAATACTGCTAACGCTTCTTCTTCAATGGGGAGCGGGCTTTCCTGTTTGGCCTTTTCTCCTGAATCCTGGATAAGCCCGAATTTCCCGATCTTATTTTGCAGCTTTGCGATGATCTCCTTGGCGCGCTGCTGCCCTATTCCCGGGAGCGACTTTAAAAATTCGATATTAGCTTCATCAATGGCCTGGGCGATCAAAGAAATCGGCTGATTTAACGCTTTAAGGGCTGCCCGGGGCCCGATCCCTGAAACGGTAATAAAGATCTCGAAGAATTCTTTCTCTAACTCATTTAAAAATCCGATGAGCACGGGTATGCTTCTCGATTGGTCAACCTGTAAATAGTGATAGGTGATAAGTTTTATTGAATTATCGGCAGATACGCCTTCATTTAACCGTTGCATGACGGTTACCGGAATCAAGACTTCATAGGTAAATCCTCCGGTCGCGATGAGGATATAATTCGGCCCTTTTTCAACTATTGTGCCTGAAATGCCGGTGATCATGCTTTTTGTGCCCCTTGTTTTATAAGCGAATCAGCTTTTTCAAAATAACTGTATGCCAGGGCTAATGCCAACGCGTCAGTTACGTCGTGATACCGGGGAATGCTTTTGAGTTTTAAGGTGCGCAGTACCATCTGCTGCACTTGTTCTTTGGAAGCCTGCCCTTTGCCTACGATCGCTTTTTTTATCTGTGTAGCTGCATATTCCTTCAGGGGTATATTCCCCTTCGCGCAGGCAAGGCAGATGATCCCGCGTGCCTGGCCTAAGAGGAATGCCGTTGTCTGGTGATGGTAATGCACATAGACTTTTTCAAGGACCAAAACATCCGGCTTGTATTCAGAGATCAATGCAAGTATCTTCTCGTAAATTATATTTAAACGTTCGGGTAATCTTTGCCGGTAGAGTGTGATGACTGCCCCTGCTTTTAACAGCGATACCCTGTTTTTGCAGCAATCAATGATACCGTAACCGGTAATTGCTAATGCCGGGTCGATTCCTATGATTCTCATGCGTTAGGCCGTATCTTCTTATTATACCAAATCAGCTATTGATTAGCAGAAGCTATTTGCTCTAATATTTCATCAGGGATATCAAAATTGGCATAGACTGCCTGCACGTCATCATGGTTTTCAAGCGCCTCGATCAAGGTTAATACCTGTTTTGCTTCCGGCCCTGCTAATTTGATCGATGATGACGGAAGCATGGTGAGTTCCGCTGTCTGCCATTTGACACCTTTTGCCTGGAGCGCTTGCTTTACTTTTTCCAGGTCAGCGGGAGCCGTAAAGATCTCAAAATTCTTATCGTCCTGTTTTATGTCTTCGGCGCCGGCATCAAGGGCGATGTTCATTAATTCGTCTTCGGCGACCTCTTTTTTGTCGATGAGGATGTAGCCTTTTTTAGAGAACATCCAGTTTACCGCGCCTGTCCCTGACATACTGCCGCCTTTTTTTGATAGAATATTCCGCACTTCAGCGGTTGTACGGTTTTTATTATCGGTGAAGGCTTCGATCAAGATAGCGACTCCTCCCGGCCCGTAAGATTCGTACATGATCGACTCGTAGGTGACTCCCGGGAGTTCTCCGGTTCCGCGCTTGATCGCCATTTTGACGTTGTCAGAAGGCATATTTTGTTCTCTGGCCTTTGCTATCGCGGCTCGAAGGCTTGAGTTCATTTCCGGGTTACCGCCGCCATCGCGTGCGGCCATGGTTATTTCTTTGATTAATTTTGTATAAACTGCGCCTTTTTTTGCGTCTGTGGCTGCTTTTTTGTGTTTAATTCCAGCCCATTTAGAATGACCTGACATGATTTCCTCCTTATTGATTTCAATTAACGTTTTATTTGTTTAAAGTCTATAATCCTTTTCAATTCCAGCTAAAAGCGTAGTTCTAGCCCGAAGATCCGGTATAAACTGTTACCTGATATAAAAAAGAACAGGCAGAGATAAGCCGAGTTTTGTATAACCACATAAATCGAGTAAGGTGAACTCATGCAATTTGAGCGTTATTTCTGTGGTTATGGCGATCATTTCTCTCGATCCCTCTGTTGCCAGGGGGACTCAAGCAGTAAACCCTTCTACCCATCCCCCCGCGGTAAGCGTTGGGATTTCAAACGGATCATTCTTATCTACTCCGGAAAATCCGGAATAATGGATAGAACTATTTTACCTTGCTCCGCGCGGGGTTTTCCGTGCAAACCATATCGCTATGGCTTACGGTAGTCTCTTACACTGCCTTTTCACCTTTACCTCACCGCGGTAAAGCAGTGAGGAAGTTTATTTTCTGTGGCACTTTCCCGATTGCGCCGTTCTCTATTTCTAGAAAACGGTGCAATGCTCTTGCTTAAAGAGCGCGTTATCCTCTGGAGCCCGGACTTTCCTCCCCGATATGCAGGATATCTGGGGTGATCACCTTCTGCCTGCCCTCATTGTCAAAGAATACTGAATTATTTCTTGAGCGTTTCTTTTACCGCTTTCGTTGCCAGCGCGTCAGCATCCTGGTTTTTTTCTCGCGGTATATGCTGTATCGTAAAGCCTTGAAAACCGGATATCAGGCGTACCGCCTGATCGTACAATGCCTGGATATGCGGGTTTTTTACCTTGTAAATTTTACGTATCTGGCGGAATAACAGCTCGCTATCGGTATAGAAATCCACGCGGTCAGCTTTTAAGAGAAGGCATTCCTGCAGCCCGCAAATAAAGGCTGAATATTCCGCGATGTTGTTTGTCGCCAGTCCGATATAATGAGAAATATTCTTGATCACCTGGCCATTATGCCAAATGACTATTCCTATCCCGCTGTGGCCGGGATTGCCTTTTGATGCCCCGTCAATGTAAATCGTTAGCTCTTTCATGTTGAGGTATCGTTCTTGAGCTCATGCATGCGTGCGGTTATGAAGGGGTATCTTCAATATACAATATCCGGTTACAGACGTCACAGGTAACGATGTTTTCATACATTTGCACCAGATTTATTATTTGGGGTGAGACGCTCATATGGCATCCCAGGCATGTACTATTCTTTATGCCTGCGATCGCCTGGCCCTCCCGGATCGATAATACTCTTTCATATTGCGCGAGTATGTTCTGAGTAATGCCGGGAATCGTATGATTCCTTTGCGATTCTAATTGTGTTAATTGTCCGTCAATTTCTTTGATTTTTTCTTGAACCTGCGTTTTCTGGCCTTGAAAAGCCTTTTCTTCTTGCTGCAAGTTCTGTTTTTCCTGCTCTATTTGGCCTTTGATCTTGTCGATATTCTCAAATGATTCCAGGATCTGGTCTTCGATCACCGAGGCATCGGCTTTTGAGTCATTGATCTGCTTGAGCATCGTGTGGTAATCTTTGTTGGTTTTAAGCGCGAAAAGCTGTCCCTGGAGTTTTTTGGTGGCTTCTTCCTTGGCGGCTAATTCCAACTCTCTTTCTTTTTTCTGTTTCTGAAAATCCAATGATGTTTTTTCAAGGCTGAGGAGTTTTTGCTTTTTTTCTTCAAATGCCGCCTCCAGGGCCTTTATTTCCTGAGGCATGATCTCCTTTTTTTCTTTTAACGAATAAATTTGACTGTCAATTTTTTGTAATTCAGAGAGCATCTTAAGTTGTTCTTTTAAATTGACGGTAGGCAATCTGAGCTCCTTTTATTGTAGTTCATTCTTTAAATAAAGTTATAAATGGGCGCAGAAGGACTCGGACCTTCGACCTCCACAATGTGAATGTGGCGCTCTAACCAACTGAGCCATGCACCCATAATTATTCCGCCTGAGAGAAATATAATAAATAGTATCTTTTAAGAGATTCCATGGGCCCAGAAGGTATCGAACCTCCGACCAAGTGATTATGAGTCACCTGCTCTACCACTGAGCTATGGGCCCTAACCTACTCAAGGTAATAGTTTTCCTTAAAAACACAGTACTATAATATACTATTTTAATGATGGTTTTGCAAGTTAAAAATAAAAATTTTCGGCGGGAATTCCTGCTAGAGTGTTTTAGAGGTTTTTTGTATACGCCTGAAATTATCCTTAAAAGGCATTTTATTCACGGTTTGCCTTTAAGGTAACTTGTTTCCATTTAAGAAATTTAGTCTCCATGAAGATAACCTGGTATTGGAAACCGCTTTTTAAAGAAGGATAAAGCCAGACTTCTTTGTTTTTTTGCAGTTTGTTTTTCACGAGAGGAACTCCCAATAATCTTTCAACCTGGGTAAAGCCCATATTCGCGGTGAGCATCTTGAATTTGCTCGTCTCTTCGGCTGATCTTGTTTGAGCAGCAGGGTCGGGTATTTCCGGTAATTGGTCCGGCCGCTTGATTTGTTCCATAGTAACGGTGTTATCGATCTGGGTAACTTGTTTGATTTCAGTCTCTTCGGCATAGGATCGAGGTTCTTCCGGAAGTTCGGTTTGGCTATTTTGGTTATCCGGGGACGCATTTGTTGTTTGCTCCGTGAGGCTTGTATCTGTGAGTCCTGGAGTTGCACCGGGTACTATGAGCTGATTTTTTTTCGATTCTGAAGGCATTACTTTCGAGATCTCAATGTTGTTTGATGGTGGGATTGTCTTATCAGTAAGTACGTCTGCTTGTAAGGCTGGTAAATAGATCTTAAGGTTTTTAACCAAGGTTTTAAATTCAGATCTTAAATCGTGTATTTGAGAATCTAAAGCTTCAAGGGGCAGATCTTTATTTCCGTTAAGCTGGTAGGAGTTTTTATACACAGCATAAAGCTCCATGAGAATAGTGGAGGAATCCTGATGGGCTCCCGAATCGTTTTTAAAATCATTAATGTCGATTTCAATAAGCGTTTGATTGGTCTGTAGTGTTTCGTATCGGCTTTTGTTCTCCCGCATGAAATCACCAAGAGCATTTTGCAGGTTTGAATTGCTTTTTAAAGCTTCATGCCGGATTTTTGAGGTTTTTTCCAGGAGCTCTAATGATAAGCCTGTGTTATTGATGATCTTCTGGCTGATCCCTTCGAGTTTGCATTTATATTCGATCTGCTTGCCTTCTTTTTTATGTTGTGTTTTCTTAGCAAGCAGGGCAGAAAATAAAAAACCTCCCGTAAAACAAATAAGGCACGTGAGCATGCATAACGGGATAAATAGGTCGATTTTTTTCTTGTATTTCATAATAATAAAAGCAACCCTTTTCAAATTTGAGAGTTGCTTATTAAAAGTTTTGAAAAGACTCCTCCACTTACTTTAACAGCATATTTCATGCCAAGAAGAGCATCCCTGCTCTTATTTTACGGTTTTCCGAAACTGTTATTATGCAAGGGTTTATAAGCGGAAGTTTGAGATTATTTCTTACCGCTTGGTTTGAGGTGATCATAATGATGCGGATTATATTCATGAGGGCTTTCTCGCGTCCATTTTATAAACACTTTTAAGTGTATTATTCAACCAGGCGCCTGGTGGGTTTGTATTTCTTGAGTATCATGACGCTGAATATTGAGAGTATGAAAATAACAAAACTTATACTTGAATCATAGATGAGCGGATTGATCCAAAAGCGTATTGGCAGGAGTGATTCGAAAATGAGATAATGACTTACGTAAATGCCTAAGGTTAATGAAGAATATCGTTTAATAAAGCTGCCTTCTCCCAGGGATGGCCGGGCTAATACCAGGAGAAATGCTCCTAAACCGAACGGCAGCGTCGCCAGGCTAAAATCGAATTTTTGGATCCCGAAAGATCTTGCCAGAAAGTATGCTTCCGTCAGCTGTAAGATCATTCCTGCCAGTAAAATATAGAACGCTATCCTAAAATTAAAGGAATTACGGCCGGAGAGCTTCCAGCCGATCGCCGTGAAGATCGCCCCGAAAAACGGCCCATTTCTCACATTAAGGTGCAGGGAAATGCCTATCGGCGATTTGGAATATACACCCGCAAGCAAACCAAAAATATAGAATGCGGCGCATATGTATAAAACATATTTTTCTTTCTTGGTTGCCACGCAACAGGTAATGATCGCTAAAGCGATTATGAGCGCCGGTAGAAACCATAAATGCAGCCTGCTGCCCTGGAGCAGGAATAAAATAGGGTGGTTTCCTATGAAGCCGACCGTATCAGTAAAGAAGGCTTTTACATAACCGGGGAAGCCTTTTTTAAGGATCGATACCAATGTCGTTTCAGTGATTATACCGTAAATGACTGTCCAGCCGGCAAAAATTGAAAATATCCTGCGCGCGTATTGTTTAAAGACGGTAAAGGGCGGTTTTTTTTGCAAAGATTTGCCGAAAAAATACCCCGAAGCGATAAAAAAATACGGAACGGCAAAACGGCAGAGTTTATCTATAATGAAATTAAGCGCCCAGAAGGCTCCGCTATTAAGTTTCTCCGCGCTGAAATTGTAAGGTGAAGTATGAATACAAATAACGGCAAAGATCGCAAAAAAACGCATTGTATCAAAGCCTTGTAAATGTTTTTCAGCGCTCAAACCCACCTCCTCTTATTCAACCTCAAAGGAAATTATGACGGTAAATGATAATTGCGGGTAATCGAGTTCTTTGGGAAAAGCCGGGAACGGCGAAGAATCTTTGATGCTTTTGATCGCGGTCTGCTTTAAATAGGCGTTTCCTGAAGATTTGTCTTCGAGGAACTTTAAATCGAGCAGTTTCCCGTTATTGGCTATGACAAATGAAAGATATACTTCGCCGGTCACGGTACGTACGTAATTGTAATAGGCAGCGCGCCTGATCTTTTCTCTGACGTACTGGTAATACCCCATGTACGAAGGATTTTTGATCTTATCGGGTTCTACCGGCGGTAAAGAGATCTTCTTTTTAATCGGTATCGTGTCCGGTTTTATTAATGCCGGTTTAATGAACGGAGCCGGGCGGCGCAGGTTTTCAATATTTTTTGAGAATATATTTTGCACATTATCTTTAGTGTTGGATGAAGCCGTTATTGTTTCGTCAGCGGTTATTTTGGGCGGCAGGGCTGCCAGCGGCTGGTTCCTTAGCGCAATGTTCTTGATGGGTATTTCCTGAGCAGGCAGTCGTTTGACATAACTGATACGAAGCTCCTGTTTTTTCTTTTTTTCCGGCCCCTGCAGCAATCCGGCATATTGGAAGAAAACCAAGCTATGAGCGAAAATGGAAATAGTCAGTGTTATGGGGAATATTTTTTCTGGAGACATAGTATAAGGTTAGCATATGCATTTTATTTTGCAAGAAATATGCTGTTTCGGTTATCGGTGCTCGGTATTCGGTTATCGGTTCGAGGTAACTTTGGTCCGATAACCGAACACCGATAACCGATAACCAATTATGGTGAAATTAAAACTCTATCTTCATGCCATTGGTGACCGTGAATCCCGGCATAGGAAAGTCGCGGATCACCGTGTATTCTTGGTTACTGAGGTTTTCAAGGGAAAAGAAATAGGTGAAATTTTGTTTGAATTTCTTTGAAGCTTGGATCCCGAATACGTGGAACCTTTTTACCTTTACCGTGTTTGCGGAGTCATGGTAGCGTTTATCGGTAAATTGAGCGCTTATTTTTATGGAAAAGCCATGTGCGTCTGCGTAGGTAAGCGAACAATCAGCTTTATGTTTTGGCTGATAGATAAGGTATTTTTTTGTTTTGTCGTCGATCGCGCGCAAGAAGGTATATCCGGTAATAAACCGGATATTTTTCGTAAGCGAAACTTTATTCTCGAATTCTATACCGTCAATGAGCGCTGAACCTACATTTTGCGGCATCCAAACCCCCCCTTCTTCCGCCCAGTTGATGAGGTCTTGAAAAGCGTTCCTGAAATATCCCAGGCGTATGGTGAATAAGTCATTACAAGAGACTGTTGTGCCGATCTCCCCTGTTATTCCTTTTTCCGGTTTGAGTGAAGGATTCCCCTTTGCCCATCCTTCGTCAGGCCAGTATAGATCATTAAAGGTGGGCGCGCGAAAAGACCGGCTGATCAACCCGTGGAATTCCAGGGCGGGATTGAAGCGGTAAAGAAAGGAAAAATTAGGGTTGCTTTGAGTGCCGAAATTTGAATAATCGTCGAATCTGGCCCCGAAGCTGAATTCCAAATTCTCTAAAGTCGTGAATTTGTTCTCCAAATATCCGGCAACGACGTGGTAGTTATGCTTTTGGGAATTAGTGCTGTCATTGGTATTGCCGACATAGTTAAAGCCGCAGATGAGGTGATAGCGGTCCTGAAAAAGCTTTTTATCGCCTTGAAGGTCAAGCCCCGTTACGTTGGTCGTATGGATATCTTTTTTATTCGCGGTATCAAAGAAAGATCCGGCTGTGAACTCACTAAAGATCAATTTATCATAACTATGGTAGGATTTGACCGATAATCCAGCCGATTCATCAGGCGTATATTTCCAGGTGAGATCCTGAGAATTCTTCCGGGTATCCTGTTTGTCATCGGTATCGGGCTGGGATAGGGAGCCGGGTGAGCCGAGGTTGCTGGAATAAAAGCCGGAATTGAAGATGATCGCATGGGCTTCGTGAGGCGTATATTTGAATTTCATATTATAATCCTGCGCGTTGAATAATGCGTTTGCCCGGAAGCCGTCTGAATGGGTATATCCATGGGTGAAGAGGTATCCGAATTGTGAGTTTGCGTTTCCATTGGTCAGGCGCTGGGTATAGGTTTGGTAGGTCCCGATACTGGAATATAGTTCTGTTTTGGGGCTTTTACGCGGTGGATCTTTGGTGATGATGTTAATTGCCCCGCCCATGGCACTTGATCCGTAGAGATGGGATGCCGGCCCATGCACGATCTCTATAGTATCTACCGTGTCAAGCGGGATCATGCTTAAATCAGCCTCTCCGTTTCTCGGGCTGTTGATAGGCCTGCCGTCGACCATAACTAAGGTTTGCGCCGCGCTTGCCCCTCGCATGCGGATGTTTTTGGTCGCCCCCGGCCCTCCATAATTACTTATATTGACCGCGGTAAACTGGGTAAGAAGAGCGGTGAGGTCGCTTGATGCTGATTTTTCAATATCTGCTGAAGTTATCGTGTCGACATTTTGAGGGACATTTCCCGATGGTTCTTCTATGCGTGAAGGGGTTACGACGATCTTTTCTAATGAGAGGTCGTCCTGGCTGTGAGCGGTCCCATAAAAACTTAAAAGCGTTAATGCGGTGAGTATTGTTTTCTTGATGCGTTGTTTCATTTCTCTCCTTTTCTTTCCGTCGAAAGAACTTCTTCCCTAGGTGATAGACCGGACTTCTCTTACCGCGGTAAGAGTTTACCGTTGCGGGGCAGTGGCGGGGAGTTTTTTTCTCCCTTGAAAGTGCCTGTCTCCTCTTGCAGGCACATTATGCACTTCCTTCACCTATCGGATTTGGTTTATTTTTCGCTGCTCGTGTATTTTTTTATATCAAGAAACCAGTGTTTTTCGGAGCCTTCTTTTAATGCCGGGTATGCTTCAACGATCTGGAGCCTTTTTTTAAAGATCGGTCCGTCAATGACCAGGGTGTGGTATTCGCCTTTTTCGCCGCAGGGGCAGATACCCTTTTTCTTAAATTCTTCGACCAGGGGGAGGTCAAGCTCCCTGCCAATATATTCTTTGCCCATGATATCCGCTTTTGCGCTGACAATAACGGCTTTGAATCCCGAATCCAGGAATTCTTTGATGATATCTTCCGCAGGGATCTCCCAGAGCGGCTCAAGCGCTTGTATTCCTATTTCGCCGCAGACGCGCTCCACCCAGTTTTTGTGGGCTAAGAGATAAATATCCCCAAATACCATTGCGCTCACTCCTTGAGGGAGAAATTCAGTTACCGCTGATTTAAATGCTTCCTCATATTTCCGCATATCGGGGCTGACTTCTTTTTGTGCCAGGGGGATTCCGATCGATTCTGCCTGCAGCTGAAGCAGTTTTCCTTCAAGCTCGTGAGAACAACTCCGTTTTGAGCCGCTTGATACGAAGTTTAAAAGGCTCAAGACATGATAGCCTGCTTTCAGGGATTTGTAGTATGCCAGGCAGCTGTCTTTCCCGCCGCTCCAGGAAGCTATCGCCGCTGTTTTTAGGCTGGTTTTTGTCATAGTATCCATGGGGGAGCCTCCTTGAATTATAAGATACAAAGCCATAATAAAACGCTTATTTCGCTTATTTCGCTGACTGCACCCAGTGTATCGCCTGTTATACCGTCGATCTTACGGGAAAAAAATGAGCCCAGGTAATAGGTGAAAATAGTTATGATAAGAAAAAGTAAAAGTCCTTTTAACCTGTCGATGATAAGAGCCAAGGTGAGAGCAAGCAGCGCGGCTTTTATCACGATTGCAGGGGTTACCCCATTGAAAAAAAGTTTAGCTTTGCCCTCTTTGCGCGCGTACGGGAACAGGAATAAGTTCCAAACTAAAGCCCATCTGCTGAGCAGGCACATTAAGATGAGCGCTGTTGGTTTTGAATCAGGCGCGATAGAATATAAAAACGCGATTTTGAGGCATAGGACGCTTACGATGCTGACCACTCCCATAACGCCGATATGGGGGTCTTTCATAATAGTTAAGATCTCTTCTTTATTCTTGCCGCTTAAGAATCCGTCTGCGGTGTCAGCCAGCCCGTCAAGATGTATTGCCGCGGTGAGTATAGCCAGCGAGATTACCAGGATAATATCTCTTGAGAGGGCGGGTAATCCGATAAAGCTGCTGAGTGAGTGAATAAGGCATAGTGCGGCGCCGAGTAATAATCCTACAAGGGGAAAGGAGGCTAATGATCTCGATACCGTTTCTCCAGGTAGCGTGCGGATCTTTACCGGGAGGATAGTTAAAAATTGAATTGCAAAGAATAATTCTTTCATTGCGGCGATCTTTGAGAAACCTTGGCACTCTCAAAAGAGGCCATTTGGGTTAATATTTTTATCGAAGCTTCGACGAGCGGCAGTGCTAACGCGGCGCCGGTTCCTTCTCCAAGGCGTAGTCCTAGATTTAAAAGAGGATGCAGGCCGATTTCCCTTAAAATTACGGCGTGCCCCTTTTCTACCGATTCATGGCTGGCGATCATATATTCTTTGGCGAGCGGCTGTAGTTTATACGCGATAAGCGCGGCTGCGCCCGAGTTGAAACCGTCTATAATAACAGGGATCTTATGTGCCGCGGCTGCCAGGATGATACCTGCGATCCCCCCGATCTCAAAACCTCCGACTTTCGCTAAGACATCGATAGGGTCCCCCTCATCCGGTTTATTGGCCTTGAGCGCTTTTTCTATAACGGTAATCTTATGGATGAGCGCCGCATCATCGATCCCTGTCCCTCTTCCGGTTACTTCTTTGACCGCATGGCAGGTCAAGACCGCGGTGACAGCGCTTGATGCAGTGGTGTTCCCGATGCCCATTTCACCGGTGCCGATAATATCAAGCCCCTGCTTGAATTCATCTTCGAAAATCTCGATACCGGTTTCCAGCGCCCGGATCGCCTGGTCTCTTGACATCGCGGCAGTTTTAGCCATATTGTGCGTGCCGGAGGCGATCTTTTTCGAGATCAGCCCTTTTTTCTTCGTGAGATTACACGCGACACCCATATCAGCGACAATAACTTTGGCTCCCGCGTGTTTTGCCAAGACATTAATGCCGGCACCTCCTGCGAGAAAATTGTTGACCATTTGTGCCGTGACTTCTTGCGGGAACGCGCTTACTTTTTCCTCAGTAACACCATGGTCGGCGGCAAGGGTGAATATGACCTTGCGGGAAAGATGAGGGTTTTTCTCCCGGGTTATCCCGGTGATCTGTTTTGCCAGTTCTTCTAACCTGCCTAAGCTTCCCTGAGGTTTGGTAAGGCTGTCCAAGCGTTTTTGAGTTTCGAGCATGAGCGCATGGTCAAGGGCGGTTATTTTTTTCAATGTGGTATTAAGGATATCCATATTATTTTGCCTTTATCGGTAAGCCGCAAATCATAAAAATAACATCCGCTGATTTCCTGGCGAAGAGTTGGTTGATCATCCCCGCCGTATCCCGGAAAGTCCTTGCTAATGTGTTAGCCGGTACAATACCCAGGCCGACTTCATTGGAAACAAGTATCACGCGAGCGGGGATCTTGTGAAGCGAGTCTGCTAACGACGACATTTTTTTCTGAATGGCGCGGTGTGTAATGCCCGCTAACATGAGATTCGATATTAAAAGGGTCAAACAATCAATGATGACGCATTCAAAATTGAAATCCTTCCTTTTTACTATCTTTTCCAGGTCGAGTGATTCTTCAAAAGTCTTCCAGTTCGAGGGACGGGACCGTTTATGGGCTTTAATGCGGCGGAGCATCTCTTGATCTTTGGCTTCTGCGGTAGCGATATAGGCGACTTTTGTATAGCCTGCGGCAAGTTTCAGGGCATGGCTGCTTTTGCCGCTTCTTGCTCCGCCGACAATGAAGGTGATCTTACCCATGTGCCTTAACCCTCTTAACTTTCTTTTTTGAGTAAGCCGGTTCTAAATGGCCCGTATCGTTAAAGATTTTTATTTCCGGCTTATTATTGCGGTAATCGATAATGCTGATCGCTGTTGAACGCGGTATCTGTTTCCAGAAATCACGGGTTTTCAGGAGGTGGGTGATATAGATACTGATCGTCCCTCCGTGGCATACGACCGCGATTGTTTTATTGGCATTGCCGGCAACAATGTTTTTTATCGCTTTTACTACCCGTTTCCTGAAATCTGTTACTTTTTCTCCCTTTGGAATAGATACGCTGAAGGGGTCTTTGAGCCACGCGGAATAGAGCGTTGTGTATTTTTTCATGATTTGCCGGTGTTTGAGGCCTTCAAAACAACCGAAATGCATTTCGCGCAGGTCCGTGATTTGTTCTATTGTCCTGCCTTTGAAGATTATTTGAGCGGTTTGGAGCGCGCGTAACTTATCGCTGGCATAAATTTTATGGATCGGCTTATCTTTAAGCCTTGTGTGAAGCAGCGCTGCCTGTTTCTTTCCCGTCGTATTCAGCGCGACATCTTTATAACCGCAGTATTTTTTCTGAGAATTCCATGCGGTTTGCCCATGCCTGATCAAAAGAAGAGTTGTTGAGGCCATAAATCTGCTACCTTCCCTGTAATTTGTCCGTTGCGGAAACTAAAAGCACATACGGTTTGTTATTTATCGGGTTTTTATCGACTACAACCACTGTTTTATATACCGATTCGATCGTTTGATATGTCAGCACCGTTTCGGGAGAGCCGGCGGCAAAGATCTTTCCTTGATCGAGCAATACAAGGCGATTGCAATACTCCGCAGCAAGATTTAAATCATGCATTATAATGACGATCGTGAGATTTTTGCCGCGGTTGAGGTTTTTGAGCATGTCTAATATTTGTATTTGGTGCCCGATATCCAGGTGCGATGTCGGTTCATCAAGGAATAATACCGTTGGTTCCTGTGCGAGCGCTTTGGCGATGAACACACGTTGGCGCTCCCCTGAACTTAATTCATTGATATGTTTGTTTTTGAGCATTTCGGTATCGGTGAGGGCCATGGCTTCATGCGCGGCAGACAGGTCCTGTTTTGTTTGCCCCGCGAGGCGTTTTTGATGAGGGATCCTGCCCATTAAAACAATTTCAAACGCGGTGAATGAAAAATTAACCGCGGTATCCTGGGAGACGAACGCAGCCTGCCGGCAGAACTCCTTGAGGCCCATGCGAGCGGTTTCTTTACCGTTAAGCATGATCGAGCCTTGGCGCGGTTTCAAGGCGCGGCTGAAAACACGCAGGAGCGTTGTCTTGCCTGAGCCGTTCGGGCCGATGATCCCCAAAAAATCGCCTTTATTGATCTGGAGGGAAATACCGTGTAATATGTCCGCCGAGTAATAACCTGCGTTTAAGTTGCTTATGCTGATCATTTTTCTTGAACTCGTTGGCTCTTTTTGAGCAATATAATGAATACCGGGGCGCCGATGATAGCTGTGATAACGCCGATGGGTATCTCTAAAGGCGGATATATGGTCCGGGAAACGGTATCACAGGTGACCATGAATGCCGCTGCCGCCAGGCAGGTCGTGGGAATAAGTATTTTGTGATTTGACCCGACCAATAAACGCATTATATGGGGAATGATCAATCCGACAAAACCGATAATTCCGCATATACAAACGATCCCGGCGGTAATAAGCGAGGTAACGGCCAGTAATATCTTTTTAACTGCCTCGACGTCAATGCCGACGTGCAGTGCTTCTTCTTCTCCCAGGCTTATCGCATTGAGGTCCTGAGAAAATATGTAAAGTATCGCTATCCCGGCGCAAACCAGGAACGCTACCTGGGTAACCAGGGTAATGTCGTACACCTGCAGGCTTCCCCAGAGCCACCAGGTTATGCCCTGCAGGGTATCATTACCGGAAACAGAGATCAAAAATACTATGATCGCCGAAAGTGCTACTGATACGATGACTCCGGAAAGTATCAGGGATTGTTCTTGGACCTTATTGTTTTGTCTGGCCAGCGTATAGACGAGAATACAGCTGGAGATCGCTCCGCAAAATGCCGTGAAAGGGAAATAGATGCGGGATATTCCGGCGATCAGCCCGATAACCGCTGCCAGTCCCGCTCCGCTTGATGTTCCCAGGAGGTATGGTTCGGCAAGAGGATTGCGTAATACAGCTTGGAGCACTAATCCGGACACCGCTAAGCCGCTCCCGGCTACTATCGCGACCAATATCCGGTAGAGGCGAAGCGTCAGGATCGGCTGGTTTTCCTTGCGCAGTAATTCATCGATCGTCAGGTGGACTGCGCCTTTGACGATGCCGATGATGACCGCGACGACTAATATTGCCCCCAGCCAGAGTAATACTTTCTTTAGATTGATATTCATGTGTGTTAAAAGATTGCGACCTGTGTCTTGTGTCCCCGATTCTCCGATCCCCGGATCCCCTAGTCTCGGTTTCCCGGTTACCCGGGTGTCCCAGTCTCCCGCTTCCCAGTTCCGGTTTCCCGGATTATACGATACCTTCATGTGAACGGATCCCTGACTACCGGCAGGCAGGCTGTCTTGGACTGTTTCTCGCGGGGACGTTTGCCCCGAGCTTGTCGAGGGGTGTCATTGTGTCATGCGACCTGAGACTTGTGACATGAGGCAGGTGTTTTTGTGCCTTGATCCCCTGATTTCTTTACACTTTCCGGTTTTTGCTTACGCGCACAAAAAACTTTCGCCGTGCGCTACGGTTTACGGCTCGTTTACGCTATAGACTTACGTAAGGAGCGTGCTTCAACTCGCCGTAATTCCTTGCGCACTGCAAGTAAAGCTCTGTGCCGAAAGTTTTCAAATG
>CAZPNW010000038.1:0-6424 GCA_964588175.1 uncultured Planctomycetales bacterium | reverse complement strand
TACTTAAAAGCGAAGCACCCATCGCGGCGGAGAATGCCGCGGCTGAGCCTCCCCCCGGAGTCGGCATGCGCGCCGCCATATCATCCAGGTATTTCTTAAGTGATTTATTATAATACACCGTTGGCTCCTTATTCCCTCGTTAAAACAATCCGGTAATATTACCTTTCTCGTCAATATCGATATTTTCTCCAGCCGGATGCCGGGGCAATCCCGGCATCGTTTGAATAGAGCCGCATAACGGGGACAGAAAACCCGCGCCGATAAAAGCGCGGATATCCCGTATCGGCAAGATAAAATCTTTTGGCCTGCCCAGAAGTAAAGGATCGTGGGACAAAGACAGGTGCGTCTTTGACATGCATACGGGAAGCCCGGACCACCCCTGACGGGTAAACAGTTCTATCTTACTTTCCGCGTGGGAAGAATACATGACACCCTTTGCCCCATACATCGAGAGAGCGATCTTCTCGATTTTTTCTTTTAAGGAAAGCTCAAGCGGGTATAAAAAACGGAAATCATTCTTCTCTTGAGCAGCCCGGATGACCGCGCGTGCCAGATCAAGCCCTCCCGCTCCCCCTTTAAGCCAGACTTCGCTGACAACACAATCGTATGCGCCCAACGCGAGTGACTTTTTCCTGACAAGATCTATTTCCTGTTCGGTATCGGTATTGAACCTGTTGATCGCCACCACAACCGGGACACCGAACGCGCGGACATTTTCAATCTGTTTTGCTAAATTAGAGATGCCTTCTTCTACCGCGCAAATATTTTCCTTGGTCAATTCTTTATCCAAGGGCCTGCCGGCGACCACCGCAAACCTTCCGCTATGGGCTTTGAGCGCCCTGATCGAACAAACAATGACTGCCGCGGAAGGGGTAAAACCGCTGGCACGGCATTTTATATCAAAGAATTTCTCGGCCCCGCAGTCAGCGCCAAAGCCCGACTCGGTAACCACGTAATCAGAACAAGCCAAAGCGATCCGGTCGGCCAATATCGAGCTGTTGCCGTGAGCAATATTCCCGAAAGGTCCGGCGTGAACAAAACAAGGGGTATGTTCTATCGTCTGGATCAAGTTCGGCTTTATCGCTTCTTTTAAAAGTGCCGACATGCTTCCTGCGACACGGATATCATCACAGGTCAATGGTTTCTGTTCATCGGTATATGCCAGGACAATTTTGCCTAAACGTTTACGTAAATCACTGAGCCCCGTCGCTAACGCAAGGATAGCCATGACTTCAGAAGAGGCGGTGATATCAAAACCTGATTCCTGTACCAAGTTTTCCCGGTCCAGGCCTAACCCGGTCTTGATAGAACGTAAAGACCGGTCATTAATATCAATAACCCTGCGCCAGACATTCGTCTGCGGGTTCACATGGAAACGGTTACCTTTAAAGATCGAATTATCAAGGAACGCGGCCGCTAAATTATGGGCCAGTGATACCGCATGGGTATCACCGCTCAAATGGAGGTTAAATTCTTCCATCGGTAAAACCTGGGAATACCCTCCTCCCGCTGCGCCTCCTTTAATGCCGAATACGGGCCCCAGCGACGGTTGCCTGATACAGGCCGAAGCCCTTTTCCCCAGCCTGTTCAATGCCATGGATAAACCGATGGTGGTGACGGTCTTTCCTTCACCCAGGGGCGTAGGAGTCATCGCTGAAACAACGATATATTTACCTCTGCGGCGGTTGATGAGCGCAGGTAAAACATTTAAATCAATTTTTGCGATATATTTACCATGAGGGATAAGGAACTTATTATCGATCCTTATTTTCCGGGCAATATGCCCGATAGGAAGAATTTTTGCTTTTTGAACGATCTCTATATCAGATAGCATGCTTAAAGGTTTTAATACGAAAACCGCTCGTCCAATTCAAAAGCGTTTTTTATTACCCTGATATCGTGTATTTCTTTACCATGCTCAACCAGGAGCGATACGACATCAAAACGCGCTTTTCTCTGTAAAAGGCTGTTTTCCTTAAGGTACCAGACTGCCGCACGGGAGATCTGCCGCTGTTTTAACCGTGAGACCGCCTCCTGCGGCAAACCGCATTTCTTTGAATGACGCGTTTTTACTTCAACAAAACAAATTATGCCGCCGTCACTGGCAATAATATCAATTTCTCCGGCAGGTATGCGGTAATTCTTCTGCAGTATTTTATAACCGTTTCGGGAAAGAAAAAGTGCCGCTTCCTTTTCCCCTGCCCTGCCAAAATATATTTGAGCGTCAGACACAATTATAACTGTTACGATGGATAATACTTGCCCCGAATTTCTTAAGCGCCTTACGATGCTCACTCGTTGGATACCCCTTGTGCCGCAGGAAGCCGTATTGCGGAAAAACTTTATCATACACCTGCATAATACGGTCACGGGTAACCTTAGCTATTATAGAAGCAGAAGCAATACTTTGAGACTTCGCATCGCCTTTTATAATATTCGTAAAAGATAAAGTAAAACGCGGTTTAACGGTACCATCAACAAGGATATACATCTCTTCCTTATTGAAAGAAACTAATTTTTCCAAGAGGTCATTCACTGCGTCTTCCATAGCGATACGGGTAGCTTGCAGGATATTGAGCCGGTCAATGATCTTTTCATTAACAATACCCACCCCGCATACCGCTTTAAGAGAAAGCTCGACAAAAGCCTTTTCTCGCTGCAAAAAACTTAATTTCTTTGAATCATCGATACGATTCTTAAACCGGTTGGACTTAAGCAGCACCGCTGCCGCCACAACCGGGCCTGCTAAAGGGCCGATCCCGACTTCATCTACTCCGATAATGAAACGGTAACCTTTTTTCTGGAATTTTCTCTCGTAATAGAACACGGCGTGGTCTCTTAAGCGATACGGCTTGCTTACTTGTTACTCATACCTGACGCCTTCTTTTCTTCAAAAGCGTCGATCTTAGTCGCGTTCTTTCCGACCTTTGCGCGTAAATAAAAAAGCTTTGAACGTTTTACTTTACCTCTTCTTAAGACTTCAATACGTTCGATATTCGGCGAATAGAGCGGAAAGACCCGTTCGATACCTTCACCAAAAGAGATCTTTCTGACCGTAAAAGTCTGACGGACCCCAGAGCCTTTTTCAGCTATCACGATCCCTTCAAAAGGATGAAGCCTGACCTTATCCCCTTCGGGGATCTTGGTCATAACTTTTACTGTGTCTCCAACCCCGAAAACCGGCATTTCTTTTTTTGTGTATTCCTGTTCGACTTGTTTGATTTTATCCATTGTGTACTCCCTTCTTTTTTGTTTTTACATGAGGCAGCAGGTCAGGCCTTTTTTCCAAGGTATTCTTGACCGCATGAAGATACCGCCACGCTGCTATAACTTTATGATCTCCCGATAACAACACTTCCGGCACACACTTACCGGCATATCGGGCAGGCCGGGTATAGTGAGGATACTCTAATAGATTACCTTCGAATGACTCAAATTTCAAGGAATTTTTATCTCCGAGGACTCCGGGGATCAGCCGGGTGAGGCAATCGACTAAAACCATAGCCGGTAATTCGCCGCCTGTCAGGATGAAATCGCCGATAGAAATCTCATCATCGACAAGGTGAGCCCGCACCCGTTCATCAACCCCCTCATAATGGCCGCAAATTAAAATAAGGTGTTTTTCTTTCGCAAATTCTTTCGCTGTTTTCTGGTCCAAACGCCTGCCCTGCGGCGACAAAAGGATCACACGGGCTTTCGATTTGCTGCTGCGGCATAAAGCCGCGCGCCCGGCTTTCCGATATGCCGGGGCACTTTTTCTTTTAAGATGCCGGACCGCTTTAAAAATAGGTTCCGGGCGCATGACCATGCCTGAGCCCCCGCCGAAAGGACGATCATCAACTTTTTTATGCTTATCGCGCGAATACGCGCGCAGGTCATGTACCGCGATCGCGACCTTTCCTTTTGCCTGCGCCCGCTTAATGATCGACTCATTCAAAACAGGCCCAAACATCCCGGGGAAAATAGTAATGATATCAATTTTCATAGTCACGCAAGAATTCTTTCTTAAAACCAGAAAAACAGTCGCGCGCGACCGCTTCCCTGATCCGGCGCATCATTTCCAGATAAAAATGAACATTATGTAAAGATACCAGCCGTAATCCCAGGATCTCACCCGTATTAAACAAATGCCTCAGGTATGAACGAGTAAAATTGGTGCAGGTATAACACCCGCAGCGTTTATCAAGCGGGCCGAGGTCCTTAGCAAAAGCGCCGTTACGGACCGTAATTTTGCCGGCACTGGTAAAAGCAGTGCCGTTCCTGCCGTAACGGGTAGGCGCCACACAATCAAACATATCAACACCCCGCTCAACCGCTTCAATAATATCCACCGGCATGCCGATCCCCATCGCATAGCGCGGCTTATCTTCGGGGAGCGACTCAGACACTAACGCTATAATATTATACATTAAGTTCTTGGGTTCGCCAACTGAAACTCCGCCGATAGCATAACCATCGAAACCGATATCGACCATCTGCGCCGCACTTTCCTTACGCAGGTCTTCATAGGTTGCGCCTTGCACGATGCCGAAGAGTAATTGGTGATCGGTGATCGGTGATCGGTGATCGGTGATCGCGGCCCTGGATCGCCGCGCCCAATCAGTCGTACGCTTCATCGCGGTTGCCGCATGGTCTTTGGCGCAGGGATAATGCACGCATTCATCAAGCGGCATCATAATATCCGAGCCAAGCGCTTGCTGGATACCCACCACATCTTCAGGGGTCAAGAAATGCTTCATTCCGTCGATATGCGACTGGAATTCAACCCCCTGGTCATGCACTTTACGCAACAACGCTAAACTAAAGATCTGATACCCGCCGCTGTCGGTCAAAATAGGTTTATTCCAGCCCATGAAACGATGCAATCCTCCGGCATTCTTGATAACATCCATGCCCGGGCGCAGGAATAAATGATAGGCGTTCGCTAAGGCGATTTGCGCTTGGCAATCAAACAGATCCCGGGGAGAAAGCGTCTTAACGCTGGCTTGCGTCCCAACCACCATAAAACAAGGCGTATCAAGCGTGCCGTGGGAAGTAACGAGTTCCCCTAAGCGCGCCTGACTGGTCTTATCGCGATGGAGAAGAGTGAATGAGCCCATAGTTTTATAAGTCAAAAGTCAAAAGCAAAAAGTTAAAAGTAAAGATTGAGGTTTTTTTCATAATTTTTGCCTTAAGCAAAATTCACCTCATAAAATACAAACAAGCAAAATCTTCAATACAAAATTTTTCTTGGGAAATAAGTATTTGAAATTATTGCCGTTAGGATTATATGGAGAGGAGTCGCTTGCCTTCTCTAGCCTAAAACTTGATATTTTCTTTTTTGATCCGCGTATGAACGTAATGAATTATTTGCAATCTATCTTTAAGATTCATCCTTAAGAACTCAATCCCTGTTTCAAAATATTCCTTTCCATCTTTTTCTTTCTTTGGCACGGGCAGCTGCCAGGCAACCCGGGCTAAAGCCTTAAAATCCTGATATTCCTGAGGGAGCAATAAACTTATATCCAGGTTAGTCCCTGAAAAAATACGCTCAGGAAGCCATGCGCGCACACCGCCTCCGCCAAGATCCAACGACTGGAATTCTTTGCCCGTGGGCTGGCCGGTGATCTTATATGACACCTTTACGCCATTCTTGAGCCTGTAATACCTTCTTTTATTTTGGTCAGCCATATCTTAGAAAAGCAGAAAAAATACCCTTCCCCTCTTAAAACGACCGTTTACAATCAGGACAGACAAAATGTGAAATAAACCAGTGCCCGTCAGCACGAGTATAATCGGGAATAAGCTCCAAGTTCATCGATGTCTTGCATTGCGGGCATTGAAAAGCATTCGATAAGCCGATATCCTGCTGGAGTTTCGCCGCGTCAGCTTTAACTTCATGCATCGAAAGATGGTAATAATTCAAGCTCTTCTTCACATTCGATTTCACCAATAAGTCACGGATCTTGCTCAATATCTCCCGAGGAGTATAAAACCCTTTAACGGTATAATCATTTGCCCCTAAATCCAAGCCTTTTTTAATGGTCTCGCGGTCACCGAGCACTGAGAAGACGATCACCGGGATTTCCCGTGTCACATCATCAGCCCGCAGTCGTTTTAAAACTTCAAAACCGCTTAAGCTGGGCAAAACAATATCCAACAATATTAGCCCCGGCTGTTCAGAACGGGCAATATTAATACCCTTAATACCGTCATCAGCTTCCAAAACGGTATAACCTTCATTTTGCAACACATCCATATAGATCCTGCGGAAACCAGGTTCATCATCGACAATTAAAATAGTATTTTTGGGATTTTCCATGTGCATCCTCCTTACTGGTTATTATACCATAACTAACGGAATTTTAATAATAAATTTGCTTCCTTTTCCAAGCGCCGACTGCACGGATACATCGCCCTTTTGCAAAAGCATAAAACTCTTAGC
>CAZPNW010000037.1:0-2786 GCA_964588175.1 uncultured Planctomycetales bacterium | reverse complement strand
AGGCCGCCGATATGCTCAGCCTGCGCCTTAAGATCAGCAATAATGAATTTGGGGTCGCTGAACCGGTTGGCGATGATCACAAGCTCCGTGGGCCCGGCGATCATATCAATATCCACATACCCGAACACCTGGCGCTTGGCCTCACTGACAAAGATATTGCCTGGCCCGACGATCTTATCAACGCGGGGAATAGTCTTAGTGCCATAAGCCAGTGCCGCGATCCCCTGCGCCCCGCCTACCCGGTAAATCTCATCCACTTTTAAAAGATTGGCAACCACCAGGATATGCGGATTAATATTGCCTGATTTATCAGGCGGGCTTATGAGAACTATCTTCTTAACTCCCGCGATCTTTGCCGGCAGAACCGTCATATATACCGTTGACACCAGCGGCGCGGTGCCCGCGGGGATATAAACCCCGACTTTTTCCAAAGGTTGATAGTTTTCCCCCAGCACTAAACCATCAGGATCCCGCATCTTCCATGATTTTCTGACTGTTTTACGATAGAATCTATTGACGTTCTCGATAACGATCTTTAAGCTGGAGACAAAATTCTGCGTAATGCTCTGATAGGCGCCACTGATCTCGGTTTCAGAGACACGCAGCTGCCGCGGGGTAAGCTTGACCTTATCGAACTTCTTGGTATATTTAATGACCGCTTCATCCCCCAAGAGCCGCACATCCTGCAGGATCTGTTTGACTTTCTCTTCAACGCGACGGGATTTGACCATTCCGCGGTTATAAATTTTGTCCAATTGCTTACTGTTAAAACGAATGATCTTCATTAACACTGTCATGATTTAAGGTGACAGCCATTGCAGTGACAGTCACCTTAGCAAACTATCCTACTTATTCCCGAGCGCCTGCGTAATAATCTCTTTTAACTTCACGAACGCCTGGGGGAAATTCTCAGGCTTCGTCCCTCCGGCCTGAGCGAAATCTTTTCTTCCGCCGCCGCTGCCGCCGATCAAAGGCGCTATCTCCTTATTCAATTTACCGGCGTCAAGATTTATGCCCGTTGAGCTAAAATTAGTCGCGGTAACTAAAAACGCTTTCCCGCCATTGGCTGACCCTAAAGCAATGACACAATTATCCGCCTTTTGCTTGATCATATCAACGGTTTTTCTCAACAGGTCCATATCAACATTTTCGAAAACATGGGTTATAAAAAAGACACCCTGTATCTTATCGGCGCCTTTGATCAGATCATCGATTAAAGACTTAACCGCGTCTAACTTTTGGGCGTTTAATTGTTTTTCCAGTTCTTTGATCTGGCTTATTTTCTTTTGCGCTTCCTGGGCGAGTCTTTCTTTCGGAGCCTGGAATAAAGAAGCCACCTGTTCAATGATCTGTGCCTGCTCTTGGACCGCCTGAAAAGCAAAACGCCCTGTTACCGCTTCTATACGGCGCACGCCGCTGGCAACCGAACCTTCCTGAATGATCTTAAAAAAACCGATCTCACCGGTCGCCCTCAGATGCGTGCCTCCGCATAACTCAGATGAAACTTCGCTTACCGAAACGACACGGACATCATCTTCGTATTTCTCTCCGAAAAAAGCCAGCGCGCTGGTCTTTTTTGCTTCTAACAAAGACATGCGCCTGGTTTCAACCGGCCGGTTATCCATAATATAAAGGTTCACTGCCTCTTCGATCCGATAGATCTCTTCCTGAGAGATATCTTTAAAATGCGTAAAATCAAAACGCAGGCGCTCGGGGGCTACCAATGACCCCTGTTGCTGCACATGCGCGCCCAAAACCTTGCGTAAAGCCGCCTGTAAAAGATGCGTGGCAGTATGATTACGCGCGATAGAGAGCCTGCGCTCCACATCGAGCTTCACCATAACACTATCGCCCTTTTTGAACATCCCGGCCTTCACCTTGCCGATATGTAAAACCACTTTATCAACTTTTCTGGTATCGGTCACCTCGAAAATATTACCGTTGCTCTCTATATATCCCGTATCGCCGGCTTGCCCGCCTGACTCTCCGTAGAAAACTGTTTTATCCAAAATGATCGTCACCTCATCATCCTGCCGGGCGCTTTGGATCTGGATATTATCTTTTATAAGCGACGCTATCGAAGCCTCTACGGTATGACCGTCATACCCCAAAAAAGCAGATTCTTTAATGCCTAATTGCAGCTCTTTAACACTGAAGACATCGCCTTTCATCTGGCTCTGCGCTTTTGAACGTGACTTCTGTTTCTCCAGTTCTTTTTCAAAGGCACCCTGAGAGATCGCGACCCGATGTGTATCCAGCCAATGTTTGGTCAATTCGAAGGGGATGCCATAGGTATCATAAAGCTGAAAGGCAATAACGCCTACTTTCTCGGCATCCGGGGCATTGATGAAACCGCCGAATTTATCTTTTAGAATCTCGGGGCTCGCATTTAAGGTATCAATAAAATTCTTTTCTTCCGCTAAAATGATCTCCGCGATATTTTCCCTGCGTTTATCCAGGTCAGGATAGGCAGCTTTCATGACATGCGATAAAACCGGCACTAACGTGTAAAGGAACGGATGCGTTAAGCCAAGCGAACGTAAATGCAAACAGCTTTTACGGATCAATTTCCTGACGATATAACCTCTGCCCTCATTGGAAGGCAATACCCCGTCATAGATCGAGAAGCTGACCGCGCGGATATGGTCGGTCACCGCGTAAATGAACTCTTTGGAATCCTGCGCCTTATGTTTGGCATGCTGGGTTATCTCTTGAATAAGCGGAGCAAACAAGTCGATCTCGAAATTACTCTTGACCCCCTGCATGACCGCCGCCAGGCGCTCCAG
>CAZPNW010000036.1:0-10707 GCA_964588175.1 uncultured Planctomycetales bacterium | reverse complement strand
CCTTAAGATACCCTGAAGGATATCCCTCGTAGAATTGAACATCGGTCACCAACCCCGACCGGGCATAACAACCCTCCAGGAGATCATGGCTCAGGATAGAATTTTCCGGAAAGCGGCCTTCCATGGATCGTTCAAAAGCATCCACATCATAAAGCCCTTTGCCGATAAATGACCCTTCAAAGAAAACATCCTGGTAAACATCGGAGACCGCTTTAGTATAAGGATCGATTCCCGTATCCCCCCCGAAGATCTTCACGAACAAAGAAGGATTTTCTCCCGGATAGCTGGGTTCGACCCTGGGCTGGAGGATCCCGTACCCGGAAATAACACGTTGTTTTTTTTCATCATAGACCGGCCGGTTAAGGGGATGCGCGATGAGCCCCACCAGATCCCGGGCCGCGTTGCGGGACATCCGGGTATCCGCATCCAGCGTAATGACATATTTGACCTCATGAAGCCTTTGGAGATTGCCGATAATCACGCTGAAGCGGCCCTCGCCTTTTCCCCGAAGGAAAGCGTTCAAATCAACCAGCTTACCCCTCTTGCGTTCGTACCCCATCCACACCTTTTCTCTTTCATTCCATAGGCGGGGCCTGTGAAAAAGAGAGAAAACCTGATCTTTCTGCCGCCGGTATTTGTAATTCAACTGCTCGATCCCGTTTATGACCTTTGCCAAAAGCGCTTCATCCTCAGCCATCGTCTCCTGCCGCGCGTCGCAAAAATCCGTCAAGAGCGCGAAATCCGTATTCGCGTCAATATTCGCCAAATACCGGACCTCCAATCCTTCCAGAAGCGAGTCGATTGTCCGCGCGTCCCTGATCATACAGGGGACAACGGCCAGTGTATGGGCAGAGGCTGGAATTCCTTCTGAAAAGTCCATCCGGGGAAGATTTTGGGGCCGCACGAGCATCATGGAAAACCAATTCACCAGCGAGACCGCCGTCTGGCTTGACGTAAGCAATAGCGATGCCCCGAATAAAACAAGCCACGGACGACTCAAGATCCCCGCCGGCCGCATCCAATACAAAACGCCGATGGAAAGAACAAGAGTCACAAGAACAATAGAACCGAAAAACAAAAGAGACGACCAAAAAGTTTTTTTTGCCTGCAGATACTGGCGCAGTTGCAAACGCAGGCCTAATTCGCGGCAAAAAAACGCCAATCCCCGGTCGAGAAGGTAAAAACCTACATGCGCCGTGACATGCCTGGGGCCTTTTTCCGTTTCCGCTTTCTTCGCCAGCAGGATGGCGCGCTCCGCGACCTCTTCCTCCGCGATCTTGCTTCTCAAGGAAAGTTTCTCAATGACATGCCGGTAGCGGTCGCGGGTGGCGAAAGACATCAGGGGATAATCCCCCGAGGGGTCCTGGCCTAATACTTTTTCCATAAAGCTCAGGGCTTCGACAAAATCATGCCAATCGGTGCCCCCCAGAAGACGCAGGCTCCCGATCGTATTCGCGATCGAAACCTGGTCAGCCGCCTGTTTCTGGCCGGTCGCCCGGATCATCCTGTCAAGGGTCTCCCCTTGCTCCGAAAGCTTCTTTTCCAGCCAGGTAAAAGGAAGATTAAGCGCCTGACTCTGGCTATGCAAACGTCGCGAGAATTCCGCGACAAAAACATCGGAAAGCGGAGGGTTACTCCTGGACATCGCCGCTATTTCAAAGATCACCCCGTCGGAATCTTTGGCCGAGACTTCCAGGATCCGCGTCGCCCAATAATTCGCCTTATCTCTTTCTGTTTGCGCTACGATCAACCGGGAGGAGACGCGCCTTAAGTTCTCAATAAGCGCGAGCCTTAACATGATAGGAATAGCCCAAAGTTCGCCCAGCTTCAAGTGGCTGACGCTTTGATAGGCAGTGACAAACTCCGTGAGCCCCTGGTTATCCAGCCGTCCGTCGCCGTGAGAAACAAGTTCCATGGCAAGCTCATACACGCGCGGATAACCGACAAGCGGCCCCGAAGAAAGATGGGGTAATTCACGGATGTAATTCTCCGGAAGGTATTTCTGGGCGAGCCGTATCTGCTCCTCAATAAGGTAATAGTTATCCAGAAGCCATTCTCCGGCAGGAGAGATCTTTCGCTTGGATTTACCGGTCACATTAAGGAGTTCATGGACCTCGGCAAGGACCTTTTCATTCTGCTTCAGCCGGAGCAAAAGCCTATTGCGTCCCTTTTTGTAACTGACCAGGTGGCCCTGAGCCAGGCTTTTCGCGTGCGCCTTGAACTGCTCAATGTTGAAAAGCTCGGCGCGCAGAGGCTCTTCCTCGACAATCCTATTCCAAGCCAGAAAATCGCCAAGACGCATTTTAAAAGGCAACATATAGTCCTGAAAAGGCTTCTGCGGCAAAGCGGGCTCCTGTTCCTATTCGGTAAGCGAGACGTTGGAAAGATAAACTTTTAGAATGTCGGATTAGATTTAAAGGGATCCCTCCGTGAAAAAGGGAACGGTTCTAATATTTCAAGAAATAGAACCACTCCCTTACTTTACTTTATTTCATGCTTAACGCAATACGATTATTATGTATTCCCGGTAAAACTTCGGCAAAACGCACCATCATCTCATCAAGAGACGTTAATTTTGAGATTTGCACGTCATCCTGGTTGAGCCTTACCGAATATCCTGTTTCTTCTTTGATGATACTCTCAATAGTTGCATTGGTACAATGCTTAGGATCAAACTTTACCTGTTTTAGATCTTTAGGACCCAGGGAACTGTGAGCTGTACCCGGCAGGTAAATCGTCCCATTAGAAAAATCTACAGCGTACGCGATGATACCCGGAATTATAAAAAACAATAAACCAATTCCGTCTAACACCGCGACCCCTGCGTCGATCCTGCCTGCTTTTTGCCCTCTGCGTTCAGGATACATAAGGGTCCCGCAGCCTGCCAACTGGATGATCAAAACTGCACCCACTAACATATACAACGATTTCAACAGCTTTTTAGCCATACTTCCACCTCTTATTAATTGGAGTTATTTTATTCAAAATCTCCGCACTCGGCAATGTTCTAATTCCTTCCTTCAGCCTCACACATCGCTTCTACGCTTTTTGGGTATATGCCTAACGCGTCATCAAGGTAATTTTGATTTTTATCTTTATGCTGATACATACAATCAAGACAACTTTTTCCATGGTTTAAACATCGCAAATGATAACCACATATATCCATAATTTTCTCCTCTTCCGCCTGCCAATAGATAGGCTTTATTTAGGCCAAGACATTTCTGCGCTACTTTGACCGCTTTGGATTTTAATATGCGATCCTTGTTCCGGTAGCGGTGTTGGAGCAGCGCACCCCGCGCCTATAACAACAAAAAGAAATAAGGCGAGGCCTGTACAAATACACCTTTTAAGACCATAGTTTATTTTTTTTCGCTGAATTTGCATACGAGCCTCCCTTATCCTTTATCTAATTTTACAATTTATTTGCCGATATTTTGAATGTGTTCCCCTGCGTTCTCGATATCTTTTCCCGCACCTCTGGCCGCGTTACATCCTATAAGTGAAGTCACTACCATCAGCGCTAACAAGCTCAATAAAGCAAGTTTTCTCATATCGTTCTCCTTCCGTAGAAAGCGGACACCTTGGCCATCCAATAGGCCAAGGTGTTTGTCTAAGTTATTTTTTCTAAAAATGCTCCTTTAGCACAACCTTGACTCCCCTCGGTGGCTATGTATCAACCGGTAGTCATGTTATTGATCACCTGTGTTACGCCATGCACATTACCTGCTACCTGAGTGGCCATATCTTTTGCGGCCCCACTTGTGGCTTTCCCCGTTAACGTAACCACGCCGTTGGTTGTCGTAACCCCGGTTTTAAACGCGCTGGTTGAGTGATGCGTCAAGAATGCCATCTTAACCTGAGCGGTGATGGATGCGTCATCGATTTTCTCACCCATAGTCATTTTTGATTCGCTTGGAATTTGCGCTATAGTCATTTCATTCTTTACGTCTTTGACGCCTTTAATGTCTGCGGCGTATTGACCTGCCAGATCCTTTTGAGCCTGGTTGGCTGCTTCGCCTTTCAAAGTTACGATCCCATCGTTTACAAAAACCTGAGTTTTTATACCGCTAACATTTCGATTGTAAAGAAGAGAGTATTTTACCTGAATGCTGACCCATCCATCAGAATTCTCAGAGAGACGCTCACTTTTTAGTTCCAATTGATTGTCTACGCTTTTGACTCCGGGCAGGTTCGCCACGGTCTCGTACGCCAATGATTTGCTGTTGTCCTCCGCGACAGTTCCCGTCAAAGTAACAATGCCTTCCTTGGACTGTATTTTAATATTATCGCTCTTGAGGTAGGTTTTGAACACGTAGGACTGCTTCGCCGATGATTCGATACGTGTATCCATTTCGGAAGCGCATGCCCATACGCTCGTAAACAACACAAGAGCCATTACAACAAGTACTTTCTTATAATTTTGCTTCATAATATACCTTCCTTTATTTTTTATTCCTCTGCGGATAGAACCATCTATCCGCTTCTCTTAAACACAAAATTGCTCCTATACTGCCACTTGCCTTACAACAAAGCGCGTCAGTCCCACCAAAACTAATGCTCCCGCGAGTGCCACTAAGAATGCGCCTATCAAACTGCTGGTATAGAGCCCCATTCCTCTGGCAATCCATCCGCCAAGCATAGCTCCAACGATCCCGATCACAATGTCTCCGAAAACCCCAAACCCCCGGCCTCTCATGATCAGCCCCGCTAACCACCCGATTACCCCACCGATAAAGAGAAACCACACCCAATATGTAACAGTACTATTTTCCATATTTTCACCCTCTTTTTTATGTTATCCGTTACCGTGTTACAGCCGTATGCCTCCTTCCACCATAAATATACACCGGGTCAAATCCAGATATTTTGCCATTGAAACACATTTTATTTCCTCGAATGTAAATTTGTTTCTTTGCCTGTGACATTTAAACGCCCATCCTTACGCTGTACCATTTCTCGCTTCTAACACCATTATAGGAAGATCAGGAATAGAGTCAATTGTACTCGGGTATACCCCCTACTCGTTTGTTTTAGGATGCGACTCAAGCGTTGCCAGCTCCTCTGATATCTGACTGCTTAATGACGCGCAAACCGCGCTGAGCGTTTTGGCTAAACCGGAATAATCCTGAGGAATGATCGGCTGCCGGAATTCCGCTCTTTTCATGATCAGAGTTTTCGAATTTTCGGTATCGACCACCAGCCATTGCGCAGCAAAAAACATGCCCTCATCAAATGCGCTATCCAATTCAACAATTTCTACGACCACCTGGTATTTGACCGGGATAGATGAATTCCAGGGATACAAAGAGAACTTTGCATCCGGGAGCATGACGGTGAGATATTCTCGGATCAGGCGCGCCACCCCAAGGTCAAGAGATTCCCCCCAACGGTCGAATTGAGCAAAGGTAATCATCTTTTCTTTGCTCTGGGTCACCATTTGCGGCCTATCCTGGTATTCCGGGATTTTAACCGGCCCAACGCCAATAAACAGATCGGAAGCAATATTTATTTTTTTACTGACCCTGTTTTCATTTACGGCAGAAAGCAGGTAAAACCGCGGCGCCGGGCTTTTTTGTACCGATATGCAACCGCCCAATGCCAAAACAACACATGCCACGCTTATAACTATACAGGAATCAAACCAAATCTGTCTCATCTTATTCCCCCTTAATAACTGGTTTTCCTTTTAAGATCGCTTCCGGATGCTGCTCAAGATATTCAGTAAGCAAGCGGATCGATCGCATTGCCTGCTTGGTCTCCTGAAGGGTATTACGCATCTCGTAAAGGCTTCTTTCTAAGTCGTTGGAATTGACCAATCGATCAATCCCTTTGGCGGTAGCAGCGAGGTTCTTCGAGATCTCTTTAATGGGTATTTCATTCATAAGCTCAAAAATATCGGGTGAGATAGGAAGCGTGGGCAGCTCCGGATATTGATTCAGGATGCCGCGGAACGCTACAGGCTTATCCGGATAAAAGTCAAATGAGATCATAAGCTGGCCGGTCAAAAAACTCTGCACTTCGAGCTTCCCCCGCAAACCAAGCTCGATCATCTTCTTGGGGCCGTCTTTTTCCCCAAAGCTCGGGGCGCCCTTAATACGGCCCTCTTCGATCTCGACAATAACAGGAAGCATGATAGTCCCGGCTTTTGAGTCATAGATCAGGCTGATATCTTTAATTATTCCGATACTGACCCCCCTGAACATTACCGGTGCCCCTACTGAAAGGCCTTTAACGGAACCATCAAAATACAGGACAAATTTATTAGTCCGCTTAAAAAGCACCCCCGAACCAAAAACCGCTATTCCTATTATTAACAATACTAAGGCCCCTACGACAAATAAACCGATCACTGTTTTGTTTACTTTTCTACTCATGTGTTTGCTCCTGGCCATCTGCCGCTCTGGTTAAAAACTGGATGACTCTGGGATCCTTAGAATTATCCAACAAGGACCGGGGGTTACCCGTGGCGATCATCGTCTTACTTGCTGCGTCAAGAAAGACGGAATTATTCCCCACGGCAAAAATACTGGCGAGTTCATGCGTTATTACGACTATGGTAGCTTTTAACCCGTCTCTTAACTCAAGGATCAGGTCATCAAGCTTGCGCGCGTGTATCGGGTCAAGCCCGGCCGAAGGTTCATCAAAGAAAATAATACCCGGATCAAGGGCGATTGCCCGCGCAAGACTGGCACGTTTGCGCATCCCGCCGCTTATTCCCGAAGGAAAATAATCCCCGAATCCGTCCAACCCCACGAGTGAAAGTTTTAATGTTACTATTTCCTGTATCTGCCGGCCGGATAACTTTGTATACATTCGTAAAGGAAGCGCGACATTTTCCCCCACCGTCAAAGAGCTCCACAGCGCTCCGCCTTGAAAAAGGACCCCAAAGCCCCGCATAAGAGCGTGCTGGGCTGTTTCATCTTCATCCCAATAGCTCTTTCCGTCGTATAAGACCGTGCCCTTCGCCGGCGACTTAAGGCCGATCAAACTCTTAAGCAATGTGCTCTTGCCGCAGCCGTTGACCCCCATAACAATAAAAATATCGCCTTTATTCACACTGAAATTAAGATTGCGCAGCACCGGGGAATCGTTATACCCCAGCTCAAGGTCACGAACCTCAAGAACCGGCTGAATGTTTTGGCCCATGCGTCATACTCCCAATATCTGGCAAATAAATGTGATCGCCGCAGTCGCAATTACAATTCCGGTTATCCCGGTAACAACGGCAGAAGTAGTTGCGAATCCCACACCAGCCGCGTTTCTTTCGCACTTAATTCCGCGCAGGCAACCCGCGACTGCAATGATCACACCGAACACCAAACTATGAATTATCCCGATCCACACATAACTAAGCTTTACCGCGGCTTGCGTATGATTCAAATATTCCATCCCATTAAGATGAAGCATCCCCGCGCTGATCAAAAAACCGCCTACTATGCCCATAAGGTCCGCGTAAATAACCAGGACCGGCATCATCAGTACTACTGCCAGAAGGCGCGGCATGACCAAAAACTCGACAGGGGAAATCCCTAATGTTTTAAGCGCGTCGATCTCCTCGCTTGTCTGCATCATTCCCAGCTCAGCCGCAAAAGATGCTCCGACGCGGCCGGACATAATAATACCTGTCATTACCGCCGACAACACGCGCACCATGGCGATCCCCACGATATCGGCAATAAAGATCTGGGCCCCGAACATCTTAAGCTGGATCGATCCGACAAAAGCAAGGATCATGCCTACTAATAAACTTATCAAAGAAACAAGCAGAAATGAATCGACTCCGCATCTTTTTACGAGAAGGTAAAAATCATCCCAGCGAAAATACGCTTTACCGGTAAGCAGGCGAACAAAAGAAACAGCGATATCCCCTAAAAACTCAAGTTCAGAGCTCAAGCTTTCGCTGATTTGCAAAGCTTTTGCCCCGGCCCGCTCAAGGAACGGCTCGCGCGCTTTTTGAGCGGTAATGCCCTTAACACGTACCTTTAAGGCCAGCACAAGCAGTTTCTGCGCTTCTTGCGGCAAGCCTTCACGAGCGACTTGAATATTCCTTTGTTCACACTCCTTGACCAGCTTCAACAAAAAAGCAATAAGCCCACTGTCCCACTGTAACTCTTCTGAAACAGTAAAATTTATCTGCGCGATATCCGGATGGCTAACCAATTGCGCGGCAACCTCAAGTACCGGCACAACGCCCGCGGAAATCCGCCAATCTTTGCTTAACGCGATAAGGAGTATCTTAGGTTTTGAATAATCGAGGGAAAACTTTTCCTGAATCATAGGTTATTATTACAAGATACAGGAATTAAATCAATTGTACGCAGGTATAACCGCTGATTTTATGAGGGATAATTACTGCGGGGGAGGGATAATACCCGCTTTTTGCGCTAAATGGATAAGCTCGGTGACGGTTTTGGCTTGCATCTTTTGCATGACCCGGCCGCGGTGAACTTTTATCGTCTGAAGGGCAGTTCCCCGCTTAAAGGCAATTTGTTTGCTCAACATCCCACTGGCGACTAAACGGAAAACTTCAAGTTCTTTAGGGGAGAGTGACTTAATATTTCGCCAGATTTTTGCCGTTTCATTTTGTTTCTTAATAATGGCTTTGCTTTTCGCGATCGCAAGCGCAATGGCATCCAGAAGCTTTGACGCAGTAAAAGGCTTAAGAAAGAAATCTATGGCTCCGGCTTTTATGGCTTTCACGCTCTTGGGAACATCTCCATGCCCTGTAATGAAAATAATGGGTATACTGATCCCTTGCTGCACCATTTTTTCCTGAAGAACAAGTCCGTTGATATCCGGCAGACGGATATCAAGCATCAAACATGATGGCGCCTGAGGATGTTTAAAAACTAAGAAATCTTTAGCCCGTGTAAACGTCTCAACCTTAAACCCGTGAGATTTTAGCAGTAAAGCCAGGGCCCTGCACACCGAAGCATCATCGTCTACGACATAAATGACAGACCTATTGCTTTTCATTGATCATTTTTCTTATTAACGGGAATGGTGAAATAAAAAGTTGCGCCACGGCCAGGATTATTCCTGGCCTCCAAACTGCCGCCGTGCGCCTCAACAATGGAGCGGCTGATCGACAAACCCATACCCAAACCGTCTGGTTTACTGGTAAAAAAATGGGAAAAGAGCTTTTCCATATTTTCCGCCGGTATGCCGCATCCCGAATCCTGTACCTCCACCATAATTGTTCCGGCATCTTTGCGAGCAGTCCTGATAAGCAGCTCACGAGAATCACTACTCTCATCCATTGCTTCCAAACTGTTACTGATAAGATTCAAGAGTACTTGTTGCAGCTGTATTCGATCCCCCTGGATGGATGGAAGATTGTTGTCCAATTCTAATTTAACGACTTTATTCCTCACGGTGACATGGGTCATAATAAGCGCGATCGTATCATTAACAAGAGCGCTGATATTGATGGGTTCGAAAACGGGATGGCTCTTTTTTAAAAGCAGCCGCAACCGCCGAATAACCTCGGTAGCCCTGTGATTATCATTAATGATATATTGCAAAATTTCCTGTAATGCGGGTTCTCTGCCTGAGAACATACGCTGAGCCGCTTGGGCATAAGAAAGGATAGCCGTCAAAGGCTGGCTGATCTCATGCGCCAAAGATGAGACGAACTCCGCGAGTTTTCCTACTCTCGTCAAGTGCAAAAGCTCCTCGCGCTGCTCCTCGATCTTTAAATCCGCGATTTTCTCCCGGTCAGCCCCTTTCCTTAATTGCCCATTTCTAACATTTATCTCATCTGTTTGCTGACGGATCCTATCTTTAAGGTTGTTAATGGTTGATTTTTTCGTCAAAAACTTTTTCTTTATTTGTTCCTTGGATTTTGAGCTGACAGGTTTTTTTTGAAAAACCCTACACTTTGGCTTTTGTTTAGAAATTATTTTCTTATCTTTGCTCATAGTCATTTGTTAATTCCCCCCAATATACGCTAATATTATACATCTCACTTTTTTATGTTACTACCGTTTTTTTCTGAGACAGCGTTGACAAGATCAACCAACGATTGGCCATCAACGGGCTTTTGCAAAAACCCCACAGCTCCTACTTTCAAGGCCCGGTCAGCGGCATTTTCCTCTTTCTCGGCAGAAATAAAAATAACCGGCCGCTTAGAACCCGAATCAAGGATTCTTTTCTGCATGGCCCATCCGTCTACACCCGGCATATGAATATCAAGGACCAAACAGCCCGGTTCGTCATTAGGTACGGCATCAAAGAAACTTTCCGCGGAATTGAATGTTCTTACATCGAACTCAAAAGTCATTAATAGGGTTTTGAGCGCGCGGCAAACCGAACCGTCGTCATCTACAATAAAGATCTTCTTTTTTTCCAAAGTCATAGCGTTATTCTCCTTACTGAACAAATTATATGCCAGAAGCTATCAAGAAAGTTAAATAAAAATCTAGTTTTATTATTACAAAATGACCGTATAAGTCAATTGTACCAAGGTACAATAGAGATACAAAATTATATTCATTGTTTCGATACGCATTGCCGGAATTGTGTCCCTGGCCCCCTTAGAAAACTAATACTTGGCATTTCGTATTTGTTGTATAACCCTCCACTAAATAAGAGGTTAAATAAAACGTCTTTATCAGCGCCTTTACGTCTGCCATCTTTTTTCTCCTTTCTTTCACAAAAATAAATCATATGGAATTTTACCAAAAGAAGATAAGACGCCCAAAC
>CAZPNW010000035.1:0-6871 GCA_964588175.1 uncultured Planctomycetales bacterium | reverse complement strand
ATGCGCGCGTCATGGGAGAATCCAAGTTCTCACATAGTTTCTTTGCTTCGGCAAAGACCGCCGGGAAGATGCTGCGGATAATCGTCTATAAACGATGGAAAGAATGGATGTTTACTCTGGTTGCTCTTAAATCGATGTATTTTAACGCCCAGGAAAGGCCGTCCGCATGATCATCCTGTTTGTGGAAGCTTTAATGGTAAGTTTGAGTTCATGGCTCTTGGCCCGTGAATATTTCGGTTTGCGGCTTTTTAGCGAATCGGTTATCGTTTGTTTTTTGCTCGGATTTGCTCAAATCGTGCTGGTCGAGCTTGGCTGCGGTGTGGCGGGAAAACTTTATTATGATACTGTTTTCACGGCTCATCTGGCGGTCTTTGCGCTCGTTATAACGCTTTATTTTAGAAAAAAGAAAACAGTATTGAGAAAGCCGCAGCTCGACGATTTCCTGAAAAGTAATCTGCTGTTGTATGGTTTGAGCGCTTTTGCGGCGTTTTTTTTAGTTAAAATATTTGTTAATTTGCCCAATCCTCCGTTAAGCCCCGACAGCCTGCAATTCCATCTGGCATTTCCTGCCGCCTGGATCACGCAGGGAAACTTAAACAGCCCGTTCTTTGTTTTTGGGGCAAGCCCTATCGTGAACCCCGGGTCATTGGAAACAGGATCACTTTCGTATTACCCTATTAATGCTCAATTGTTTTATACCTGGCTCATGCTTCCTTTACGCAACGGTTTTTTGGCAGATATCGGAGAGTCGCCGTTCTATATCGCCGGTATTTTAGCTATATATGCGATCCTCAAACGATACGGGATAGACAGAACCAAGGCTTTGTTATTCGGTTTTGTCTGGGCGCTTATCCCTAATATATTAAAGCAGCTGCGGACCGGCTCATTGATAGACGTTATTTGCGCAGCGCTGCTTTTAATGGTTTTTTACACTGCTTTATTGCTTAAAAAAGAATTCACTATCAAGAACGCGCTCCTGTTCGGGATCGCACTCGGGCTTTTTGTCGGTACCAAGATCATTAATTTTGTTTGGCTTATCGCTTTTATTCCTTTTATAGCATATGTTTTGTTCACTGCAGCCCGTGACAATAAACTTTCTTTCGGACGGACAGCGGCTATCGCTACGGCGGTAATGAGTATGGTCATTGTCTTTGGCGGGTATGTTTATATAAAGAATTTTATATATACGGGGAACCCTTTATTTCCCGTTTCTGTAAAGATAGCGGGTAAGGCCATTTTTAAGGGTTTACTCGATAACGCCGGATATAAGGACCAAATAGCGCGCGGCGACCAGATCAATTTTATGAAAGTTATTTTCCGGGAAGGCTTAGGTTTACAATTCTTGCTCTTGATCCTTCCCTGCACACTTTTGTCGCCGGTATGGTATACATTTTTCAAAAGAAAGCGCACGATCGCTCCTGAGAATGTTTTGTTATACCTTACGCCGCTCCTGATGATAGTGTTATACGGTGCCTTTATTAATATATCGTGGGTGAGGTATGTTTTCCCGTATCTTAGCGTTGGATTGGTGGCAGCGGTCATCTTTGTGGCAGCTTTACCCGGTGGTTCCGGGTATTTGACTTTTATTTCCTTGGTATCCATTACTGCCGCGCTCTTCGAATTAGCGAAAGGATATGAATTGGTTGTTTCTGTTGTCCTGACATTCGCGCTTTTTGCCTTGCTTGTTCTTTTCAAGAAACAAATCGCTGGATTTTATAAAACTAAGGCTTTTGGAGCGTTTTTAGCGGCCAGTGCTGGAATCGGCGCGTTGATCTTATTTTTCTTGAATGCCCGGTATGACCGGCAAGAGTTTATCCGGTATCCGCTCACTTTTAGCAAGAAAGAATCCTGGCAGATCGACACGGGAAAAAGCTGGAAATGGCTTAATGAGCACACCGGCGAGGGGGCCAGTATCGCCTACGCCGGCCGTTCGGAGTTTTATCCGCTTTTCGGGAGCCGCTTTAAGAATAAGGTCAGGTATGTTTCCATTAATGAAAAGGATATTACTCCGTATAATCATCCTGACGGCACCTGCAGGCAAAAAAAAGATTATGCTGCCTGGCGGCGTAACCTGCTGTCTCACAAAATTGATTATCTGTATACGGTGCTTCCGTGCCCGGAGAATAGAGAAGTGGAAGACCCGAACGTATTCCCGGTTGAAGACCAGTGGGCTGCCGGACATCCGGAAGTTTTTGAGCTGGTATTCAGCAATTCTTTGACGAGAATATATAAAGTGATGCGGAAAGGCAATATATGAAGATCTTCCTGGTTTATCCGCCGTGTTCCGAACTTAATTTAAAAGGGTATCCGCTTGGCCTGGGGTATCTCGCTGCTGCTTTAGGCAAATATTTTGAAGTGAGCGTGTTCAACTATAACGGCAGAGAGTTCGAGCGGAGTATCCGTTCATTCTTGAGAACGGTAAAGTGCGGTCAACCCGATGTCGTCGGTATATCTTTTAATTCTTTTAACCGCTGGGGCGCCTACCGGCTGATAAAACAGATAAAACGGATAAATAAGAATATCAAAGTCGTTTTAGGCGGGGTCCATCCCTCAACGATGTTCACTCAGGTGTTCCAATACTTTTATGAAGATATCGATTTTATCATCCAGTCGGAAGGGGAAACAACGCTGGTTAAGCTTTGTCAGGCATTAGAAAGATCGGCTGATTTCACCGCTATCAGCGGTTTAGTCTATAAAACGGCTGATGGTAAATTCAAGGCGAACCCGGTGACAGATATTATCAAGGATATTGATGACCTGGAGATGCCGGATTATTCGTATGCCGCCGATGAAATAAGAAAAAAGGAGATCGCCTTCTTGATCTCGTCCCGGGGCTGCCCGGTGAATTGTTCATTTTGTTCGACATCGTCGTTCTGGGGCCAAAATGTCCGGATGAATTCCCCTGAACGGATCGGCGCTGAAGTTGAAAGCGCGCTCCGTATGGGAGCAAAGAGGATCTTTTTTCATGACGATACTTTTAACCTGGGGATAGAACGGACGATAAAGATCGCTGGTATTTTAAAGAAATTTAATATCGAATACGCGATCCAGTGCAGAGTTACCCCTGTCAACGAAGAGATGATCGCGGCCCTGGCGGGTTCCGGTTGCAGGCATATCACCTGGGGAGCGGAAAGCCTCTCCGAGACGATACTGAATAAGATCCATAAGAAGATCACCCGCGAACAGGTAAAAAAGGCTTTCGATATATGCGCCGGTTTTACCGATAAGCTTACGACTTCCGCGTTTTTTTGTGTCGGTACCCCGGGAGAAACGGAAAAAACTGTCGCTGAGACTGTTGAATACCTTAATACCTTCATCCGTTCAACCCACGGCCCCGGCGCGTCGATGCTTTACGTCCTGCCCGGGACTAAAATACACGCTGACCTGGTGAAGGCGGGGAAATTCGATGAGCTGATCTGGGCAAAAAAAGGTTCAGTGTATTATTATACGCAGGAGCATTCCATGAAGGTATTGAACCGTTGGCGTAAGATGATCAATCGCAGCGGCATCAGGATCCCGTATACTGCCGCTTACTTCTGGGATTCGGTCCCGCAGAGCAGTGAGCATGCGGGGTTTTGGGCCAATACTGCGGTAGCCAAAGCAGCGAAAAAGTTTAAAAGGTCACTGAATCTGCTCTTGAGCCGGTATTAACAGAGGTTTGGCGGTATTATTATTCGGAGAATAAAATGCCTGAACTTTCAGTAGTTGTCCCCGTATACAATGAAGAAACAATGATCGAAGGGATCATTAAGAAGATCATCGATATTCCCCTTGATAAAGAAATTATTGTCGTTGATGACGGTTCAACCGATGGGACGGGCAAGATCTTGAGGGCGATCTCGTATCCTCAGGTAGTCATCATTCATCATGGGACTAACCGGGGAAAAGGCGCGGCAGTCCTGACCGGATTGTCTCATGCGCGCGGCGAATATTTAATTGTGCAAGATGCTGATTTTGAGTATGACCCCCATGATTATATAAAATTGCTTGAACAAGCTAAATCGGGGAAAGGCGATATCATTTTGGGAGCGCGTTTCATGAAAGGCTATTTTGGGATGATCATTCCTAAAATCGGCAACCGTTTGTTGACCGGGCTCGTTAATATTTTGTTTGGCGTCAGGCTCAACGATTGTTTTACCTGCTATAAGCTGATGCGCAGATCGAGCATACTCGATCTTGGCCTTGTGTCGGGAAGCTTTGATATAGAGATCGAGATCCTTGCCAAGGCTATAAAAAAGAAGTTACGTATCGTTGAAGTGCCGGTAACATACCAGCCGCGAACATATTCACAAGGAAAAAAAATAAGGATACGCGATGGTTTATGGGCAATGGTAAGGATCATTAAATTCCGTTTTAACTAACAGAGAGGTCTCTATGCTGAAGATATTCGAGAGTGCTACGTATTGGCAGGTTGTATTGATACCGTTTTCTGTCGCGATATCCACCGGATTCTCCAATACGCTCCTGGGATTCCTGGCTTTTGCCTATTGCGGCAAGAAGTTCATGCTCCGCAAGCCCCCGTATTGGAAGAGCCCCGTGAGCTGGACGTATTTTTTGTTTTTGGCTGTAGCATTGATCTCGATACTTAATTCAAATGTTCTATTGTATCCGGCGAACCGTCAAGGTATCATGAAGCTTTTGAAATACGGTTTGATCTTCTTGATCTGCGCTGAAGAGATCAGGAATGTTGAACATATCAAAAAGATCGTTTTGGGGTTGGTATTCGCGGGAATACTGGTAAGCGTAGACGCGTTCTGGCAGATTCGCCTGGGATGGGATTTTGTGCACCGAGAAGCGTTGCAATCATGTTTAATTGATTTATCCCGGCCCACCGGGCCGTTCCCTAACCCGAACGTTATGGGTATTTTTCTCGGCTTGATCGCCCCGCTCGCCCTGGGGCTTGGGCTTGCGTATTATTCGGGTAAAGAAAAGATCTCATGGATCATCGTTTTCCTTTTTACGGCGATGGGAATTTATCTAACGCTGTCCCGCGGTTCAGGGATGGGGTTATTCGCGAGCACGTTATTGCTTGCCCTCATATTGAGAAAAAAGGCCCTGGCCGTATTTTTAATAGGCATCTTGCTTGTTTATCCGCTGGTCATGCCCAAGAATATTAAAGTATGGGCCCAAAAGCGTAATTATAATCCATTGGTCTTTCTTTTTAACGAGGATCGTTTGAGCATGTATATGAATTCAATGAATATGATCAAACATCATCCTTTTATAGGGGTAGGGATAAACACATACTCTCAGAATTACGGGAAATATAAAACTAAAAAAGCGGAAGATTATTGTGTTACCCCGGAGTCCAGTTACGCGCAAAGTAATTTTTTTCAAATGGCAGGGGAGGTTGGTCTGATCGGTTTAGCTGTTTTCTTTTTATTCCTGGGTATTTTGTTCAGGGAGCTTACCCGTGCTTATAAACGGTCCGATGACCGGTATATAAAGGCGCTCTCGATCTCATTGATCGCTTGTTTTACCGCGTTTTTGATCAATGGCATGACCGAATCAAGCCTGTATTACTCGCGCGTGGCGATCATGTTCTGGTATTTTGTGGGTATCTCGTTATCTTTGGGAAAGTTCATAAAACCGGGGTCACCGCAGGCTCATGTTTTGAAGGCTTAAGCAATCGTAGAGTAAGGAAGCGCGCGACTATGGATATAAAAAGAATAGTGGTATTCCGCAATGACCGTTTTGGAGAATTTTTGTTGATAATTCCTGCGCTCCGGGCTTTAAAACGAATGTATCCCGGGGCGTATCTTACGGTAGTGGCGCATCCATCGGTTAAACCACTGGCTCGGCTCATTACCGGAGTTAATGAGGTCATCGAATGGGAAAACCGCAAGCACTCCTTGAGTGAAGTAGTGAAATTTGCTTTTGAGCTTCGGGAAAAGCATTTTGACCTGGCAGTTATCTTTAATCCGATGAAAGAATCGCATCTGGTCAGTTTTCTGGCAGGGATAAGATCGAGATTGGGCTATAGAAGGAAATGGGGAGCGTTATTGACCAAAAGCCTCATCGATACCAGGGATTCGGGGTTAAAGCACGAGGTAGAATCTAATTGCGAATTGCTGCAATGTTTAGGTATTGCCTCATCCGATAAGAGCCTAACGCTTGAATTGGATGAGAGTTCAATCGATGATTTTATCAAAGAGCACCCTTTTACCGGTACCGACAGAGTTGTGGTGATCCATCCCTGGACGAGCGACCCTGTTAAAGAGTGGCCGCTGGAAAATTTCAGGTGTTTAATTGAAGAGATCGGGAAAAAATCAGGCGTAACAACGGTGATTATAGGCGGAGAGCTTGAGTCGTTGAAAACTTTCGGGTGGAGAACTAACTCCCGGCAGAAAATCATTGATCTTACCGGCAAGACCACATTGGTGCAATTAGCCGCACTTTTAAAAAGGTCTCGGCTGCTTGTTTCCGCGGACAGCGGCCCGGTGCACCTGGCAGCGTGTGTCGGTACCCCGGTCATAGCTCTTTTTCGCAATGATATCCCCGGAAAAAGCCCTCGAAGATGGGGACCCTGGGGAAAGGACCATCGCGTTATCGCTCAACCGAATATTAACGATATTACCGTCGCGGAAGTTTTTGCCGCGGTGGAAGAGAAATTGGGCGAGGAATGAATTAGTCTCATGTCACAAGACACAGGTCGCATGACATACGTAGTCGATGATCATAACTGGCGACTGGGGCAGCCGGGGAACCGAAAAACCGGGACTAGATGAACAGGGAATCGGAGGATCCGGCACACGGAAGACATGAGATAGTCAAACCTGTAACTGGTGACTTTTGAATTATAAGGTTTAAACTTAACTTTGATACAAATGGAAGCTAAAAAGATCGAAAAAATATTAGTCATCAACCCCTT
>CAZPNW010000034.1:0-10743 GCA_964588175.1 uncultured Planctomycetales bacterium | reverse complement strand
TATCGTTATTATCGTTAATATCGTTATTGTCGTTAATATCGTTAAACGATTTAAACGAAACTAACGGCAATAACGATATTAACGATAATAACCGATTAGGGTATTTCAATACCGCAAACCGCGAGATCTTTTTTAAGCTGCGCTGTGCCCTGATAGACAAATGCCCGGATACCCAGTGAACGGGCCTTCGCCACTAAATCCGGCCGGTCGTCGACGTAAAAAGTTTCCGGCGGTGTTACGCCCAGCGTTTTCATCGCCTGAGCGTAGATCCGCGGATGAGGCTTCGTCAATCCCATCTCAAAAGAGGTAAAAATATGGGGAAAAATATCGAAGATCTCATAGTGCTTTTTAATATGCTCAAAATGCATTATATTAGTGTTAGAAATGACCGCCACAATATATTCCTGCCGCAGCCTCGCCGCTATGTGCGCCGTAGACACATTATCTTCTGTCAGAAAAAAGATCTCGTTCCATATAGGCTTGAAGGCCTTATACCCGATCGAAAGACGCAAGGATCTTTTTATCTTCGAAAAAAAATCCTGCGGCGAGATCCTGCCTTCTTCAAAAGACTTCAAAAGCGCAAGCGACTGAAAAACACGCGAGGTGATTTCCCCGGGCTTTTTGTCAGTAAAAGCGGATATCCGGTCCACCGCCCGCATCGTATCAAAACTGACCAGGACATTACCCAGGTCAAAAATAACAGCCTTAACAGGAACGCTCATAGTATGCTCAAAAAATTAATTATTAATATCCCGGGACTTTTTAAATAAATCGAGGAACCGGTCTTCGTATTCCCGGTAGACATTCCACTTGTCCAGTTCAGCTTTTAATTGGTGGGCTTTTGAGATATCCGTCTTTGCGGCAACGAAAAGACTCTCGATCTTTTCTTTCACGGACTGAGGGAGTTTAGTGAGCTGGCTTAAACTTTTCTTTATTTTCTCGATCTCTTCTTCGTTAATCGGCCCGGGAGATGAAGGGCCGCCGACTTTCAAAAAATCCAAAAGTTTGTTAATTTGATCCTCCACGCCATGGGTTTGTTCAACCAGGTCGGTAAAATCTATCTCCAGATTAATGATCTTGCCGAGCGACTCTAAAAGGATAAGAGAAGCGCGGGGGTTCTCGATCTGAATAGTATAGAGAGGGATCTCCCCTAACAGGCAGAGGCCATCCAAGCCTTCCCGCTTTGCCAGGCCTAAAAACAGGCCGTTCAAACCGCTGATCTGGCCTTCAGATAACACCTGAAGATCAAACTTCTTTAAACCGGCGGCGATCTGCGGCGACGTCGCGGTTAACCAAACATTCGGGGGTTGATTATGGTCAATGGGCTGCGGCATGGCGGCAAAACCGATAACCATTTTGACTTTATACGCCTTGGCCAAAAGAATTATCCGCTTACAGTATTCTTCGGCCTGCTCTAAGTCCGGTTGCGAATCACTGGCAAAAATGATCAGGTCATTCTTGCCTGTTTTATTCTTCCAGAAATAGAATTTACTTTTCGGCAATTCAGGAAGCCGCAAAATCCCATCAACAACATTACTCCCCGTTAAATAAAAGAAATCTTTCGGAGGGATCTCGGCGAATTCTGAAGCCGGGAGTTTTTCAATAAGGTATGTTGCCGCTTTGATCGCGACTTCCCCCATCCCGGGCCATGCAACAATCAAATACGGGCTTTTCAGCCGCGGTTTTTTATGCACCGTAACACCTTCCATAGTTCAAACTCCTTAATAGCCGGTACGTAAGGCTAAAACTTAAGATCTGTTAAAAATCTCTCCAGGACAGCTGTTCCCCGATACAGATTATCCAGAGAAACATATTCATCAATGATATGGGCGCAACCTTCAGAACCAAAACCCGTTGCTACCGCAGGAATATGTTTATCCTGAAAGAACGTAATGACGGTAGCTCCTTCCGACCCGCAGATCCTCGGGCTTATCTTACTCTGGCGCATTGCGGCGGTTAAATATTTTACCAGCGGATGCCCTTCATCGATAAGGTAAGGCTTTTGGATCCCCTCAACTTCTATGGCGAATTTCCGGCTGTGCTTCTTCACAACGCTTTTTAACAACCGCAGGATAACGTGAGCATCTGTCCCGGGTAAAAACCTGAAATCCAGCTCAAACTCACACCAATCGGCGACCACATTGACCTTATCGCCGCCTTTAATGGTCCCGACATTGATAGTGGGAGGCTGTAAATACCGGTTTTTTCTAAAAGGCATTTTACGGTTTTTAAGCTCTGCGACTATCCTGACCGCGGCATCAATGGCGTTATCGCCGCGCCAGGGATAAGCGCCATGGGCCCTTTTACCTTCAAGGCAAACCTTGACATGCAAAAGCCCTTTCTGGGCGACAATAACTTCAAATTCTTCAGAATCAAGCACCACCGCCGCATCGACTTTTATTATACCCTTTTTAAGCAGCGGAATCAATCCCCACGTAGAACCGCTTTCTTCATCGGCTGTGGCAGCCAGCACCAGATTATAATATAAACCTGTCTTATTTTCAACAATACTGTTTATTGCTTCGACGCAGCAGGCAAGATTACCCTTACAATCGGTAGCGCCGATGCCGTAGAGTTTATTCTGCTTAACCACACCGGCAAAAGGATCAAAATGCCATTTTCTTCCGGCAGGAACCGTATCTAAATGCGGAGTGACCAGGAGCGAATGTTTCGTATACTTCCCCGGTAAATATGCTACCAGATTAGGGCGGTTTTTCTTAAATTCGACTATTTTGACCCGCAGGCCCAGTTTTTCCAGGTATGTTTTAAGAAAACAAGCTATCGCCGTTTCATTACCGGGAGGATTTTGAGAATCTATCTTTATTAACGACCGGGTTAGATCTATTAATCGTTTTTTGTTGATCATGGTGTCCTTTCGTTAAAACGCGTGGCTCAAGCCTAGCCAAAAATGCGTATCCTCTTTCGGGTCATCGATAGCCCGGGCGACATCAAGGCGCAACACTGCCTTTTCCAAAAAGCCGGCAATATCAAAATGCAGGCGCAGGCCGACCCCTGCGTCTTTCTTAAAATGAGCGCTTTCAAAATCATTATGCCAGGCCTTGGCGATATCAAAAAACCCAACGCCCTGAATTTTGTTCAAACAAAAAACATTATCCAGGAAATATATTTTCATATCGCCCGTCAAAGGAAAACGGTACTCCACTGCCCCTAAAACCATACGCGCCCCCTGAATAGTCTCCCTGCCATATCCGCGTAACCCATCCGCACCCCCCAGGTCAAAAAGGTTCTTATCACCCGCTCCTCCCCATCCGACCTTCAGGCGTGTCGCTATTTTCTGTGAAAGTTTCGGCACCAGCAAACGGTAATTATCCAACTCTAAACTCGTGCGCCAAAAAGACTCCTTGCCGCCCAGGAAGTGTCCGGCAAATTCCTGCTGAGGGACCAATTTCCAGCCATAATCCGGGTCTGCATACGGGCCATACCGGCAGAAAGAAGCGGCCATACCGATGATCGATTCGTCGGTTTTGCGATAGACGATATTACGGGAATCTTCCGCGCCATTGACACTAAGCTGCTGATCAAGCTTCTGATCCCTTAAAAGATACAAGCTCACATGGTCATTCAGGTCAAACATTCCATATCGCGCCGGCCATAATTCACGCCTGATATAAAGCTTACCGCCGGATACATCGTTACGATTCTTACGGTGATCGCGGTGAAAAACCTCAAACCCTATAGACACCTGCTTATTGAAAAGATGGGGAAACTCATAGCCGGCAGTGTATTGCGCTTCTTTACCATTAAAATCGTAGAGAGAAGAAAATTTCACCAGCCCATCATAGGGCCTTGCTGCCGAGGCAGCCGCGCCCATCCGCGATCCCCGCAGATCAGGCCCAAAAACTACATTATACGATTCAGCTGGCATCAGGGAAGGTATTTCATACGCAAAAAAATACCAGGGGACCGGTTTAAGGAAAATGTGCCGCGGCCAAGAATTGTTTACCCGGTCTGTATCCAGAATGATCCTTTTATCCGGGTCGACAACAACTCGGGAAACGGCCTTGCCCGCGGTGAGAGGGAGCGATATTTCGCGCCCCCGGCCATCCCACTGAAAAATACTTTCCGTCCCGTCACGATACAGGACTTTTGTCTCTACCGGCATTTCGATCGAACCGCGGTTTTCTAAAACAAACGCTCCCCCCCGGGCCGGCTTAACAGCATAATCGCAATATTCCTTGGTCTTCAACCAGCTATGAAAGAACGCGGATAGGTCTTTGCCTGATTCTTCATTACAGATCCTTGTAAAATCATTGAAGCTAAAGTTCTTAAACCTGAATTCCTCAGTATACCGCTTCATAATACGCTCGAACACTTGGCTGCCGACGGTAGCTTCAAGCATTTCTAAAACTGCCGCCCCCTTGCCATAGGTCAAAGCGAATATCGATGAGGGCTCCTGAAAGCTCGAAAGGTCGCTTACAACCGGGCCATCGAGAGAATTCTTCACTAAGTACAGGTAACGGGCGACCGTTGAACCGTGAAAAGTAAAATTAGGAATAAGCCATTGTAACGCAGGCGGCAAAGTCAGGACGGAAGCATTCTTCCCGTAAACATGCTCCAAATAGCGCAATATCCAATATGAATTCATGCCCTCATCAAGGAACATTTCCCTGTATTCATCGGAACCGATGATATTATAAAACCATTGATGCCCGGTCTCATGGGAAATGAGGAAATGAAAATACCGCTCTAAGAACCCGGGGACCCGATAAACCCGCGTATCGATAAAGATAAAACTGGAAGACTGGCACCCACCGTAACCTAAATAACTCGGGACGATAGAAAAATTTTTATACGGATACGCTCCGAAACGCTCGGAGTAAAACCGCATTAATGACGCCGCATATTCTGCGGCGGAAACCGCCCTTTTTTCGTTGCCTTTAAGATAATACGAATAGATCGTCACATCGCCGGCCTCGTGTTTATGCACTAAAAACGATTTACTGACCCCCAGGGAGAAATCTCTGACCGGAAATTCAGTTTCCATGATAAAAGTTCTTGTCCCGTCAGGATTGTCTGTTTGATCATTTACCAAAGCCGTCGCAGCTACGGTTTCATCCCGGGGCAGGGTAAGCGTGACTTTATAATAAGCGGCTTCACTGAAATACGGTTGATGATAAATATAAAAAGGGTAATTGTGCCACCCGGACTTATCTACAACGCTTAAAAGCGGATACCAGCGGGCAAGGCTGGTGATCTCCCGGTGCCAGCCGAACCTGCCGTATGAGTGAGGTATCTCTACCTTGAAATCCAAGATAACCTCTTGTGAATCACCGGGTTTAAGCGGTGAGGCAAGCTCAACCTTAAGGATCGTCTGATCATCGCCTTCCACGCGAAAAGCAAGCTGCGAACCCGCAGCGGATACTTTTTCTATTTTTAGATCTCCCCCCTGAAACCCTTCCGGGAAAGGATTCATTTTGAAATAACCGGCATAGCGGTACATAAAACTAATTTCTTTTTTTGTGTACCTGCGGTGCGGATAGATATGAAAATAAAGGGCATCAAGGGAAATATCAGTATTATTGGTAAATGTAACTTTCTGGCTTGCCGTGATAGTATGATTTTTGGTATCCAGTTCAGCGGTAATATCATAGCGGGGGCACTCTCCGGCGTAAGAAAGTAAAAAGTCAAAAGCAAAAAGGCAAAAAAAGGGCACAAGAAATATTACCGCCCTAAAAAGCTTAATCATACCGGCAACTCCTGGTTTATAATATAACCTTGATTTTGGTTTAGGTTATGGTTAAGCAGTTAGTTTAGTAGTTAGGTAAAGTAGTTGGCGTTAAAAAACCCAATGACCTAACCCAACAACCAAACTAATATCTTAACCTTAGCCACAACCTGAAACCACAGACTATCGGCTACTTGTGTCTTGTGACCTGTTTACCCCGAGCTTGTCGAGGGGCGACTTGTGTCGTATTCAACGGGCAATACCGGCATAAAGGCTTCCTTTTCAGGCAAAACTCCTTGCCTACTCGGACCAAAAGAGCATGAAATTCATTATAAAGCGGCGCATCGGGTTTAAGCCTGCTCATACATAAAGACTGTACGGTATGGTAATCGGCATTTTCCGCTATCAGGCCATGCCGGAGAAATATCCTTTTCGTGTAGGCATCTACGACAAACACCGGTTTTCCGAATGCGTAAAGCAAGATCGCATCCGCGGTTTCAGGCCCGATCCCGTTGACTGAAAGCAATTCTTCACGCAACAGAGGCAACGCAACAACCGACATTTTTCTAAGGCTTCCTCTATAGCGAGAAAACAGGTATTGCAGGATATTTCTCAGGCGGCGGGCCTTTATATTATAATATCCCGCCGGGACAAGCAATACGGCTAACGTCTTTAAAGGCAAAGCGTATAGCTTCCCGCAAGACAACACTTTCTTCGCTTTCAGGTTTCCAAGCGCTTTCTCGACATTCAACCAGCTGGTATTCTGCGTCAAGACCGCGCCAACGATAATTTCCAAAGAGCTCTTTGCCGGCCACCAATGTTGCGGCCCGAAATGCTTGTATAACTTGTTATAAATTGAAAATAATACAGAAGGCATATACTCGGTTATCGGCTGCGCAGCACCCCAGCTTAACAGGAATGCTGGGTGCGTCCTTGCTGGACAGAAAGCGCGCACCGGCGCAATTTTGCCGCAGAAAAGCGGCATACCCAGCCATTCCAATTAGGCTGGGTGCAATCTGCGCGGCGGTGTTATCGGCTGCGGCACCGACAGCTAATTCTCAAGTTCCAAAGGATTATAATTATAATACGCGAACAACGTATAGACCGTTCCTGAAACAGCGCCTGTCTTTTTTCCCGCCGGAGTCGACCATCCATGGCCGGTATCAACGGATGCGGCAGATGCATACGGCAGACATCCTTCCCCCTGGCCGGAAGGAGAAGCGCTGGAAATGATCAACGTGCACAGATCGACCATATATTCGTTAGCTTTTTGATCATAAACCTTTGCTTTGCCGAGCATATCTTTTTTCTTATAATAATCCGCCATTATTTTAAATGACAGTATCATTTGAGCGGTCCATTCGGTGGAGATCACGCCTCCCCGGGAGAGGTGCCGCTGCGGAGCAAAATCAAAACCCTTGATCGTGATCGCTTCTCCTGACGGGCCAACCGAAGGGACTGTCACCACGCAATTTTCCTCGGCAAATTCAATTATTTTATCGGGATGCATCGCATTTTCTTCCAATTTATCAGGCCCCAGCGCTGCGATCGCCCATGCGTACGTATCGGTCGCGATCGTTGAATCTCCTTTACCGCGGATGATCGGGGTATCGACTTTATCATAGATATGCCCGAGTAACCAACTAAACACCTTATCCCGCGCATCTGCATACTGCTGTTTCTTGGTCATTACATACAACATATTGAAGAACGCGTACGCATCCAGGTTATGCTCGGTAGAATACCAGCTGATATTAGGCCCGCCGCGGATCCCCCCTTGCCCGTCTTGGCCCTGCAAAGTGATCATAACCTGGGCGATTTCTTCAGCTAATTTCATATACTGGGTATCGAGCGTTTTCTTCGTATAGTGGAGTATGGCGATCCCCAGCCAGATATTAGGGCCGCTGTGCACAATATATTCCGCGGGGCTGCCGTCTTGAGCATCATAGGCATTGACAAAAAGCCCCTCCCTTCTCTTGGCTTTGCGCGCATAAAACTCGAGCGTCTTCTTCGCCCGCTCATAATCGGAGAAATTCGTAAAAGCCTGGATCACCAGGGACTGGTCATAGGTAAACGCCCAACCGTCGACATTCGCGTCGCCCTCAAAACTCATCGTCAGGCCTGTCCGGGGATTTTGATGCAAACTCAGCCATTGATACATTTTATTAAAGTTTTCTTTCTGCAAAGTCGCTTTTTTCTCATCCAAACGCAATAATTCTTGCGTCACCGAAGTCTCACGGTGCTGCAAATCGATCAACTGCTCCTGGAGCGGAGCTTTCTCCTGCTTCAACTGCCCGATCAATTTTTTAAGTTCTTCCACTTTCTTGATGGTCTTGGCCTCTTCCAATTTAGCGCCGGCTTCAAGAGAATTCTTTTCATCTTCCACGGTCTTGATACGCACCTGCAACGCTTCGATCTTAAGCTGCAGGTCATCCTTATCCTTATTGATCGAGGTGATCTTTTGTTTGGCGATTATCGATTCCTGAAGGATCTTCACCAGCTGGCTGATCAAAGTTTTATTACCCTGGATAAGTTTGGCATTAACATAGCTGTTAAAAACGAGCGCGGCGGAAAAGAGCAGGATTATCGAATAAACCACCGGAATGAATAACTTTTTCATCCAGACATACCGCATGAGCCGGATGTTTCCGGCGCGCTCGATAGAATCATAATTTAAACCGATAAGGTACTTATTGGCGCCGGAGGCGGCATCTTTGACCCAGGAAATATTTGCCCGGGCAAAAACCGGATGCCGCCCTAAAGGGCTTTCGATCTCTAAGATGACCCGGGTTGATTGGTTCTTTATCGTCTGGATCAGATCAAGGGAAAGATTGTTAACACGCAGGCACAATCCTCCTTTACCTATATTATTCGTAAAACCCTGCAGCCAACCGGAAAGAAAACCCTGTTCATCGGAGGCGCCAACCAGCCGGAACTGAACCGGGAAGACTGAATCAAGCCTCACATATTTTCTATGGCGGAGCGCTTCGTGATCCTTTTCCATAAATTACTTTTTCCTTTCCACGACCACTTTCTGCTTGATCTTCTGGGCAAGATTCTCATATACCTTCTTAAAATCAGCATATTCTTCCTGCGGAATAAGCGTCTTCTTTAATTCAATTGACTGTTTAAAAGAAATACGTTTATTTTTATAGGTATATCCCGCGCTAAAACGGAACCAGCTATTATCGTCTACGATATTACCGGGAAGGAACTTCACGGTAAAATCAGGCGGCAGCTGGATTTCCGTCGCCATTTCTTTATTATTCAGGAAACCGAAATCAAGCGGGTACCTGCGGCTGGCTTGCGCGACTAATGATTGGTCCAGATATGCCAGTTGAGGCAGGATACGCAGCACCCCGGCACTGGTCGCGTATTCACTGCCGCTAAAGGCATACTCTAGCAATAAAGGCTTGTGCAGGTCATCGGCGTTCTTAATATCATATTTGCCTAAACGCGCCCCCACGGATATTTCCTGTATCTTGGCTTCCAGGTACTGATGGATCAATTCCGGAGGCGTGTAGAGAACCCAATACCGCTGCATCTGGTTATATACCCCGGAAACCTCGGTTATTTTCTCTCCCGTAATATGGTCGTCGCTTTCGACCGTAAGCGATAAATTCTGGTTGATCTGATTATGCCCGGCTTCATATAACGGCGTCGTAAGGACTTCAAAGCCCCGTTCTTTACAGAGTAAAACCGTCCTCGCCTGGTCATCCTGAGGCAGGTCGCCGAACGCGCATGTTTCCGCGGTGGGGTCGACAAAGACTATTTTCCCCTCCCATACCACCGCCGCGATAGCATGATTAAACAATATCGAAGGAAAATCTTCCCGGGCGTTATAAGCATCTTTTGTCGCGATAAGCACCGGATAGGCCTCAATGCCGGCTTCACGCAGCATCGTCACCAGTAAAACCGCCTTATCCTTGCAATCGCCATATTTATTCTGAAAGATATCCGCCGCTTTATGCGGTTCATACCCGGCCTGCCCATATTCAACCGCGACATAGCGGATCTTCGTAGCGGCAAAGCTGCAGAGCGCGCGTATTTTCTCTTCGGCAGAAACGGCATGAGACAATAATTCCTTCACCTTATTCTTAATCGCGGCGTCCGCTGCGATCTTGTCACGGGTGAGCGGCCACCACCAGTCATAGATATCTTTCCACGACTCAAAGGTGGAAACCAACAGCGATGGGTTGATCTCCGAAACCGGCGGCATATCAGATTCAGGGATCACCTGCGGGATATCCTTGAATTGCCACGAATATACCACCGCGGCTTTTTCTTCCCGGATCATTGGGGTTAATGAAGCTCCAAAATCATTATATCTTTCATTGACCTTTTTAATATGGAGCGCGGTGTTCTTCGGCACCGTAATGGAAAAATTCGCCTGGATCACCGGCTGAGAAGTCTGGAGGGGATACGGAAAAGCAAAATCTTTTTTATTCACCAACTGGTTACGCACGATCCTTACTTTATACTCTACGATCGATCCTTCCGCTATTTCCGGGAAAGAAATGATAAAGATCCGCGCGTTACTGTAAAGCGGAAAATTAAGGTATTTCGAGACGTCGCGCATATGGCGGCTGCCGACATCGACGAGCGTGCCGTCAGGCTTAATGGTCCGCGCGTATTCCACCTCCAGTTTTTCATACGTCGAATCATACTCGATGTGCGCCTCGGAGAATTCATCTTTGCCCCGCTCATTCAGGATCTTGACCAGGTAATGCTCATACGAGACCTGGGTATTTTCCGCTGAGACTTCGACTGCTTCATCGGCAAGCAGGATCAAGGCACCCGCCTGAGGATATTTTTCCGACGCGGGCGCCCCGACCAGGATCGCATTGATCTCGGGGTTGACATCTTTAATATGCAGTCCTTCCACCTGTTTTTCTATGACCTGCATCCGCTCCTTCGCCAGGGAGATAAAACCCTGAAGCGGCGGCAGGGCCAACCCGGCTATCTTTTTATACGATTCAAGGGCGCTGTCAAAAAGATTGAGTTTTTCACAGGTCAATCCGCGGTAATATAAATACTCCGCGTCATTCGGCAATTCA
>CAZPNW010000033.1:0-32211 GCA_964588175.1 uncultured Planctomycetales bacterium | reverse complement strand
TTGGTATTGAACGCCTCCAAATAAGCGCGCAGAATCAAAAAGAACTTCCTAAGGCGATTTTAACCGTTAATGCGCTGACGTTTGAGCAGTAGGGTCCCGTTAAGACCCGGTCTTGGCTGTAATGAAATACTATTTGTTAAGACCGGGTCTTGAGTGGTCGCGGAACTGTTAAAATATTTGCTTATTGTGGTAAGAACAATACTAGTATATAATAAACTAGTATAATTGGAGAGATTCTATGAAGCTTTTGAGCAAAAATACGATCTTTGTATTGTTGCCTAAAATAAATTTTGTTCTGGCTTGCAGTATGATCGTCCTGGTTTTTAGCATTGCTTTTACTTCTTTGCGGCCCTATCGTCCTTTTGCCGGGTTAGCTTCGCGGGTAAGTAAACTTTCCGGGGTTTTAGATGCCGCTAAAAGTTCTTATGTTTCGCAGGAAATACCTGTTTTTAATGAAAACATTTTTAAACAACGTCAGCTTTTCAGCCCTGCGGTTGAGCAGAAGCAGTTATCGCAGGAAAATGCTATCTTCGGATTTTTAGGTTTTGTGAACGCCGGAGAGAAAAGTGCCGCTATGATCTTGGATATCCAGAATAAAAAGAAATATTATTGTTTAGTCGGTGATATGATCGGGGCTTTTCGCGTAAAAGATATATCTAAAGATAGAGTTGTTTTGGAATCGGAAGGTAAAATATTGGAAATAACACGATGAAGAAACTTTGTGTATTAATTATATGCTTCGTTCTTATGTCCCCGTTGCTTCTTGCCGCTCAGGAACAGCCGATAAAAGTCATTACTTTAGATGTTAAAGATATCGATATCGCCGATGTTATCCGTATGATCGCTGATCAGAGCGGGATGAATATCGTGGTTTCGAAAAATGTGCAGGGCGCGGTTTCGATCAGTTTAAACAATGTCCCTATAGAAGTAGCGCTTGAATCCATATTAAAAGTGAATAATTGCGCATATGTCAGGGAAGGCGATGTCTTGGAGGTTTATACCCTTGCTGAATTAAAACAAAAAGAGCAGTTTGCCCGGCAGTCTACGCGCGTTTTTACCTTGCACAATGTGAAGGCAGTGGATCTGAAACCGATGTTGCTGTCGCTTAAATCACCGTTAGGAAGGGTAGAAGTGGAACCGAGATCCAATCGTGTTGTCGTCAGCGATATTGAAGAAAATATGAATACCTTTGATGAGGCGATACGCGAGATCGATAAAAAGATGGAGACTAAGGTCTACCGCTTGAATTATGCAAAGCCTGTTGATCTGCAGAAAAATATACTCGGGATCATTCCTGCTACAGAAGGGGATGTCCTTGTTGATGAGCGCACCAACAGCCTTGTCGTTACTGCTTCGCCGCTTTTATTGAATAAGCTTGATGTATTGATACGCAGCTGGGATAAGCAGGTCCCTCAGGTTTTGATCGAAGCTAAGATCATGCAGGTCACGTTGGAAAAAGGGAAATTTATCGGATTGGATTGGCAATATCAGAATCCTGAATCGTATACGGTCACCGTGGGAGCAAAAGATATCCCTATCCCTACGGGAGCTACGTATGTTGAAGCATTCAAGATTGGTGTCCTTGATAATGACGATTATCAAGTTACGTTGCGGGCTCTCGAGAAGACCAGCGACGCGAATTTGATCTCAAGCCCCAGTATCGTGGCGCTTGAAAATCAGGAGGCGAAGATCTTGATAGGGTCCAGCGAGCCTTATGAGGTCTTTCATTATGATGCTGAAGGCCATGTAACGGGCAAGGAGCTTAAGTTCGTGGAAGTCGGCATAAAGTTGACGGTTATCCCTAAGATCTCCGATGACGGCTATATTACGATGAGTATCCATCCGGAAGTTAGTACTCCGCGGATAGGGACGGCAACGAATGCTTTAGCCATCGATACGACCGAAGCAACGACGGTGATGACCGTTAAGAACGGCAATACCGTAGCCTTGGGCGGTTTGATCAAAGATGAGAAAGAAAAACAGATCGCCCGCGTCCCGATACTCGGACAAATCCCGCTCATTAAGTACTTGTTCCAGAACAGTTTTACAAAAACCGTCAAAAAAGAGATCATTATTTTTATCACTCCGCGGATCGTCAGCGGTGATCGAAAAAGCCTCCCCTTTTCTGAATCCGGTTTTTCAGCAATGAGGGATGACGCAATGGTAAAAGCCATAGGTTTGTTTGCGCCTCAGGAAACCGCTGATATCAAGAAAAAACGTGAGAAAAAAAATAAAAAATAGTTTCTTTATTGTTGTGCTTGCCGCTTTTGGTGTTTTTGGCGCAAGTGTCTGCCTTCAAAATAAAAATCTCCGGTCTCAGTATCTGATCTATCAGCAAGGAAAGAAGTTGTTCTTGCGAACTTCTTCTCCAGCCAAACTTTTTCCTGAGCCTTTAGAAAATATGAGGGCCAGGCCTCTTTTTAATGCCCGCTTGAAATTATTAGGGACTATTATTGGAGAGCATTCTATAGCCGTAATCGTGGATCCGGATTCCCAAAAACGAGGGTTGTATCATCTGAATGATACGGTTGATTCCGCGCGGATCGTATGTATCGCAGCGGGTAAGATCTTAATGCAATACGATGGGGCTGTCAGAGAATTACTTATTGATCGTTCAAGCGGCTTGAACAAACCTGCAGTCGTGTTCGCGGGCCCTTTCTTGGATGATATAACCGTGAGTAAATCTTTTTTGCGCGGAGAAGTGGAAAAGTCCAATCAGGTATTCGCGAAAGTCAAGATCATGCCGGTCCCGGGTGATGGTTTAACGGCCGCGAAAGGAATACGTATTGACAATATCCCGAGTGGAAGTTTTATTGAGCAGGTCGGGGTGAAAAGCGGAGACCTTATTTGTTCAGTGCAAGGGCAGCCTGTTGTTAGTTCTTTTGATGCGATACGGGCATTACAGCATGTCTGCCGACAATCGGATATCAAGGTCGATTTAGTGCGTAACGGTAAGCTGTTTACCTTGAATTACCGTTTCCGGGAATGATCGCTCGGCGTATAGCTTGTTATGAAAGAAGAAGGGTGGGAATACCGTGCAACAAACGTTTGGTTTAGCGGATACCATTAAAAGAATATTTACGATCTCTGAAGCTCAGTGGAAGGAATGTTTGGTGGAGCAGGAGCGTGACGGCTCTTCGTTGGTTTCTCTTTTGGTGGATAAGGGCTTAGTTGAAGAGGATAAACTTCTGCTTTTGCTTTCTCATAACCTTGATATCCCCTATCTGCGGATCAAAAATTCCGATATTGTAAAAGAAGCGGTTAAGGATATTCCGGTTAAATTGATCACTCATTATAATTTTATGCCTTTGAAGTTTGAGGATGGTATGATGGTAATTGCTATACGGGATCCCTTGGATATCGCTATGCTTGATGAGATCAAGCTTTTCTTAAACCGTGAAATCAAACTTGTGCTTGCGCGGCAGGTTGATATCAGCGACGCTATAAAGAATTTCTTCGGAGTAGGGGCGGAAACGTTAGAAAAGATGGTTGTTGATTCTGCGCTTGATTTCGAAGTGGTCAAGGGGGAAGACGGGCAGGATATTAAGGACGAAACCATAGATCCCTCAGTCATTAAATTCTTGAATCAGGTGCTTCTTGAAGCGATCAAACAGCGTGCGACTGATATTCATCTTGAGCCCTTTGAAGATGAGTTGAGGATCCGCTACCGGATTGACGGTATTTTGTATGAAGTAGCATGCCCTGCCTCGATCAAAAGCTTTCAGTCATCGATCGCTTCCCGGATCAAGGTTATGGCAAGCCTTGATATTACGGAAAAGCGCCGGCCTCAGGACGGCAGGATCAAGGTTCGCATGGGAAATGAGGTTTTTGATCTGCGCATATCTGTTTTGCCGACGCCGTTCGGGGAGAGTATCGGGATACGGATCCTTTCCCGCGGCACTCCGTTAATAGGGTTAGAGCAACTGGGGATCCCGCCGGATACTTTGAATATAATAGAAGACGCTATTGTAAAGCCGTATGGAATAATTTTGGTTACCGGGCCTACGGGCAGCGGAAAGACCACGACGCTTTATTCGTGTTTAAGTAAAATTAATTCCGCGCAGCGCAAGATCATTACCGTTGAAGACCCTATAGAATATCAATTAAGGGGTATTACTCAGATGCAGGTGGAGCCCAAGATCGGCTTTACCTTTGCCAACGCGCTGCGTTCTATGCTGCGCCATGACCCAAATGTCATGATGGTAGGAGAGATCCGGGATACCGAAACCGCGGAGCTGGCGGTAAGGACTTCTTTGACGGGGCATTTGGTATTCAGCACTCTGCATACGAACGATGCTGCTGGAGCAATTGCCCGGCTTTCAGATATGGGGGTTGATTCATTCCTGATCTCTTCGTCGATCAATTTGATCATCGCGCAAAGGCTCGTGCGGGTCATTTGCCCTCATTGTAAAGAAAGATTCTCTCCCGACAGTGAGTTTTTACGTAAGCTTGATTTTAATAATAGTCTGCCAGTGGATCTGTTCCGCGGGCGCGGTTGTGAAGCATGCCGGTTTACCGGCTATCAGGGGAGAACCGGTATCTTTGAAGTGCTGGTGATCTCTGATGATATCAGGGAGATGATCCTTAAGAAAATGCCTTCACATCAAATAAAACAACGGTCTTTAGAGATAGGGATGCAGGCTTTGCGGGATTCGGGGCTTGAAAAGGTGCGTTCAGGGGTTACTACTTTAGAAGAGGTCATACGGGTCACGCAGGAAGAGGACGCAGGATAAAAGGTGTTTCAATCAGATCATAGAAGGCTTATTATTTTATCAGTTTTAACATGTATTGCTTATATCCCGACTATTACCTGGATGGTCGAGCGTTGGATGGGTGTCGACTCATATTACGCTCATGGGTTTTTGGTCCCGTTGTTGAGTTGGTACATGGTTTGGCAAAAGAGGCAGAACTTTTCGAGCCTTACGCCAGCGCCTGTACGGGTCGGCTGGGTTGTGTTTTTATTCGGGATCAGTATTCATGTCGGTAGTTCGTTTTTTCAGGTTTATTTTACTTCTGCATTTTCTTTGTTGTTTGTTTTGACGGGTTTGATCCTTTTATTCCTCGGTACTGCTTTTTTGCGGCAGCTTTTCCTTCCTGTTTTTTTCTTAGTGTTTATGATGCCTTTGCCGATGGTTGCTATCGCAGACTTGAATTTTAAGTTGAAGATGCTGACCTCAAAGTTAGCAGGGGGGCTCTTGAATGCTGTCGGTATGGCGGCACTTCGCAGCGGGGGTGTCATTAAAACAATGAATGCTTATATCGTCGTAGATGATGCCTGCGCCGGCTTTCGGACCTTCATCGCGCTTATGACACTGGCAACTCTGCTTGTTTATTTCAGCCGGAGTGAAAAGAAAAGGAAATATCTTTTACTCTTGTTCCCTGTTCCGGTCGCTTTGGTATTGAATGTCTTGAGGATCGTCATTCTTACGGTGGTAAACGATGTTTTTGGGGCGAAGCACATGACAGGCGCGATCCACACTTTGATGGGCATGTTTGTGTTTATTTGCGCGTTTTTAATAATAATCAGGGTCGGGAAGATATTGGAATAGTTGAATATGCATAAGAGTAGTTTTTTCATCGTCGTGGTTATTTTGCTGTTTTCGGCTTTTTGGGGGAATATATTTTATTTTTCCCCGCCGCATGACAATACGAACGTAAATATCGAGTCGTTTCCGAAAATAATTGGAGATTGGGTCGCACAAGACGTCTTGTTTTCTAATCAAATCCGCGCGCTTGGCGAACCGGGTAATTTTATTATGCGGTTTTATTCTAATAGTAAAGGTGAAGTGGTTAATTTATTTGTTTCATACTCGCAGAGTGATCGAAAGGCCAGTATCCCGCCCATAATAAGTTTGCAGGGTAAAGATGCTACTATAGTCGAAAAAAACGTTATTAAGCTTTCTCGTGCGGTCAAAGCGATAAAATTGGTCATTGAAACAGATACTTCCCGAGAGTTGGCTGTTTATTGGTATAAAGTCGGCAGTCTTAATACTTATAGTTTTTTGAAGCAGCAGTTTAAAATGGCCATTGATAGGCTACGGGGGGAAAAAAGTTCAGTGGCAGTGATACGGGTTCTGACAGCTCTTGAGGATGGAAAAGATGATGCTGCTTTGAGCAGGATCATAGCTTTTGGCCGCCTTATTGAGCCTTTGTTGCCGCAGCATGTTCCCTGAAATAACGATTAAATAATGAGTTTGTTAGTATCGTTTAGTTCGTTATTTTCGTTAATATCGTTACATAAGTTCTCGTTCACTTGTCATGCCCGCGAGTTTACTCGGTTCTAAGCGGGCATCTAGTTCAAGACCCGGTCTTATTTGTAACTAAGTGTTACATGTTAAGACTTGATTTATTTTTGTTTCCTGCCGTATGCCGCAATCCTGCATGTTGATACCCTCATAATTTGTTTACAATAGTAAAAGTTACCTATCTTATTCATTCATAGCTAATTAAGTAAGATATTACTGAAAACGTTTTCACTGATGTTGAAATTAGTGAACAACCATATTTTTTAATAACTACTAATTTTTAGTTAATTAGTTCTTTAAAAGAAAGGCAATGTAACTATCTGCAATATATATATTTAAAATCTTAATAAAATTATTTCTAAATTACAAGTTGGCATAGTTAATGCTGTATATAAAGTAGTAAGAGGTAATTGAAAGGTGAAAATGCAAAAGAAAGATAAAAAAGATAGAAAGTCAGGGAAGAGAATGAAGAAGTTTTGGAGTGTTGCATTATTATTGTTGATGTTAATTTTTGTAATAGGGCCTTCGCTTATTACTGCAGATATGGTTCAGTCTTCTGTGACAAAGACCCATGCGCCTGAACCTAGTTCGTTTTTGCTCATTTTAGGAGGTATTGGGGGGATTATCGTTAGTTTTGTCCGTAGAAGCTTTGCTAAGATCAAAAGAGTTCTAGACCTGGGATTGGCTATAATCGGCTTGATAATCGGAGCTCCATTGCTTATTCTTGCCGCGATATTTATTAAGATCGATTCAAAAGGGCCTATTGTTTATCAACAGAATCGTGTTGGAAAAAAGGGCAGGATCTTTAAAATCTACAAATTAAGGACAATGAGGGTCGATGCGGAAAAAGGGACCGGCGCTGTTTGGGCTAAAAGGAATGATCCCCGTATTACCGTAATTGGAAAGTTTTTGAGAAAGACCAGAATTGATGAAATTCCGCAGTTATTTAATGTTTTAAAGGGTGAAATGAGTATTGTCGGCCCGCGCCCTGAAAGGCCTGAAATGGTTACGGATTTTAAGAAGCTTATTTGTGACTATGAAAAAAGACTTATTGTAAAACCCGGTATAACCGGGCTTTCTCAGATATATAATAGGTATGATGAAACAATCGCTGATGTGAGGAAAAAGGTTAAGTATGATCTCTTATATATAAAGAAAATGTGCTTGTGGGTTGAGATGCGGATCTTAGCCCAGACTGTCTTTGTTGTTTTTACAGGAAAAGGCGCTAACTAGAAAGGAAAATCATTTTGAAAAGATTATTATTAATAGTTCTGGGTTTTGTGAGTATGTTGTTGGTCGGAAAGACTGCTTTTGCCTATACCATTAACGATCCGGTTGGCGATGCTTTTTATTGGAACAGCGGGCGCGATGCACAGTCATTTGATCGCATAGGAGATAGTATTTATGAACTGTATGGAATGAATATCAGTCAAGTCGGTTCAAGCTTGATCTTTGATCTTTTTACCAATTATCCTTCTACCGGTGAACAAACCGGCGGTTGGAATACTTTACCGGCTGATCTGGCTTTAGATTTGAATAAAGACGGGGTCTATGAATATGGAGTAGCATTTACCGGACATGATAGCCTTACGTCTGGCGGGCTTTATAGTGTGTCTAGCTGGAGTTTGTCAAATGCTTATGATCCTACGGTTGGCTATTCCTGGCCATATCCCGGTGCAGGGTATGTTTATCATGATAATCAAATTGTGACTATTGCTAATGGTAATTTCTTAGATTTAGAAGGTAATATCGTTTGGAATGAACTTTCCGGTAGTGGGCCGCGCTATATGGTAGAAGCTGTTGTAGATACTTCTTTCCTTAATAATTACGATGGTTCTTTTAATGTTTTCTATGGTGGAGCGACGTGCGCCAACGATTATTTAAAGGGCCAAGCGAGTCCGGTTCCTGAACCAGCATCTTTATCACTGTTAGGTATTGGCCTTTTGGGATTGTTAGGGGGTATGAAGAAGAAATAAGCAGATTTACTTTTAGTTTTGAAATTTTGTTGGTTAGGAACGATTAAAAATCTAGCCACTAAAAATAGAGAAAACGAAAGGGGGTGAAACATAGTGAAAAAAGTTATTCTTTTTCTAATTGCAGTTTCGTTTGTTTTAGGGCTAAATGCGAGCGCTTTTGCTCTTCCGTTTAGTTCTTTAGGTTGGGTTGACCCTAATTATAATAATTCATGGGATCAAACTACGTCAACTGGTACTGCAAGGTACCATTTTGATTGGAGTAATCCAGATGTTAGTGTCACAACGTTAGAGTTACAATTCGAAGGAGACATTTTTAATTTAAGTCTTCTCGATGCGAGTGATTTTAATGTAGTAGCGCCACCATCATGGACTACGACAATGTGGATAGAAAATGGAGTGTCTCATTGGGGAATTTCCAGTGGCGAAGGTGTTGATTTTACTCAGTCACCAATTATAGTGGATGTGAACTATACACTTCTTTCCTCGAGTCGTTATTCATATGGAAATAGTACTTTTGCTGGAGACTTGGATCAGTGGGAATGGGATGAAGCGCAGGGAGCCAATAATGCTTGGTCGCAGAAATATGATTTAGTAGGTGAGAGTATTTCTAGTGGAAGGATCTATACAAGCGGTGGTTCAATAGCTCCGGTTCCAGAACCAGCTACAATGTCGTTATTAGGGATTGGTATTTTGGGATTATTTGGTTTACGAAGAAAGTCCTAGGCTTTCTTTCGGTGAAATGATTCTAAAATGCCACCCTCAGAAGTGCATTTTCGAGAGTGCAAATAAGAGGGGGCAAATCAATATGGTTTGCCCCTTTTTTTTTCGAAATACGTAATATGCTGTGAATTAAAGGGTTGTATACTTGACAAATAAACACGGTAATGGTATACTTAAACAAGTTGTTTCGAATTATAAACATTATGATCAATAAGAGGTTTAATGAACCCTCAGGCCACTAAATCTTCCTTACTAAAGAAAGTATACAATCATACTTTTAGTATTCTGAAACACAATAAGTTACTATTTATCCCCTTTATTATCTTTTCAATTCTTGAACTGCTCGCGTTGATTTTTATCTACATTTCTCCGCGTATGCCGTTTGTTATTGTTTTAGGCCCACCTATCAAAGCTTTCTTTGGAGAAAGGTTCTTGCATTATCCGATGAATTTTGTTTTAATCCCGAAGTTAGCAAGTAATATTCGGACTATTTTATCTATTTTAGTGGGTTCATACTTAAGCGCGGTGGCGGTTCAAGTAATTTCTAATCTTTATGAAAAGAAAACGGTAAGGATGATCAATGTTTTTAAAGCCTCCTTTAAGAAATATGCCGCTTTTTTTCTTGTAGTTTTTATCATTACTATATTATTCCAGGGAGCTTTGCAGTTACCCTCAGTAGGTTTAAGGAAATATTTTCTTACCGGCCACAAAACACTTTTATTCTTAAAACCATCCATGTGGTTTGGCCCGCTCTTAACTGGTATTAGTTTTGTGATCTCAGTTTTAATTCAGGCCTGTTTTGCTTATGTGATCCCAGTTCTTGTGATTGAAAAAGTTAATCCTTTTAAGGCGCTTTTGGGATCATGCGGCTTATTCTTTAAGTCTTTCTTCCCAACTATTATGTTAGTCGGTATTCCCATGTTGGCGTATGTGCCAATTATTATTTTGCAGTATAATACACTTTTCATCATAAATAAGTTTTACCCGGAATTAGTGTTGTTTGTTGCTTTCCTAAATGTACTGATCACTTCTTTGTTTGTCGATGTGTTGATCACCGTTTCTACCACATTGTATTACCTTAAGAAAAAAGATAGCTTATTACAAGGTAAGAAAGCCTTGGATACTGCTGAAGAGATACAAAAATGATAAAAGCCCCTGTTTTAAAGATCGTTTCTCTTTTTGTTGTTTTAACATTTCTAGGGTGTGCTTCAAATGATCAGTATTCTATCGAAAGAAAATACTGGAAGATCAAGAAACAGGCGGAGAAGATCTTCAAAAATCCTACTGCTTCGCCTCCTAATGAATTAGAGCAGGTAGTGAAGCGGTCAGATGCGTTTATTATTGAGAATTCCAAGAATCCGCTGGCAATTGAAGCCTCATTTAATATCGCCCGTTTATATATTGTAAAAGAAGAATACGATCTTGCACGTAAGCATTTGCAGAAGATAATTCGGGAGAATAAGAAGTTGCCGGTTATTTGTTCTGAAGCTTTGTTTTTGATCGGTAATACTTATCAGTTACAGGATAAATGGAGCGCTGCTTTAGAACAGTATAAAAAGATCATCCGGGAATATCCGACGAGTGTCAAGGCCCTTGATATCCCGATATTTATTGCCCAGTATTATAAGGTCAAGTATCAACCTGAAAAGATGCTCGCCGCGTATCAGGATGCCATAGGGCAATATAAAACGCTTATTGAGGCGTATCCGAATTCTTTGTTAGCCTTTAATGCTTATTTATTAGTGTCTCAATGCTATATAGCCTTAAAAGATTGGCAGATGGCCGTTAAGACTTTCGAAACAGTCATTGAAAAGTTTAACGGTAAGGCAAAAATGGACGGGGCGATGTTTGAAATGGCGCTTATATACGCTAAGCAGTTAAAAGATAAGGGGAAAGCTAAAGAGATACTTACTCGCTTGAACAAGGAGTATCCCAAAAGCAGGTATAGTAAAGTATCTATGCTTTTTATCAAGGAGTTGGATAAGCAATGACAGAACTCAGGATATTAGAAAATAAGGATTCCGGCGGGATCCTGAAGCATTTTTTAAGCAGGACGCTCAAAGAGATAATGGCGGTAGTGCACGCTGACCGCGGGTCTTTGTTTTTGTTTGATTGCGAGCAAAAAGAACTTGTGCTCAATTCTTTTTATGTCCCTGAAAACACCCATTTGAAAGAATTGCGTCAAAGGCTGGGTGAAGGGATCTCCGGGAAAGTCGCTGATATAAAAACCCCTGTTCTTGTCAAAGACATTAATTCTGATTCCCGTTTTAAGCAGAATGGATATACGCATTATCAGACTAATTCGTTCATGTCTATACCTATTTTCACCTCTGAGCGGCTTCTGGGATTGATCAATTTAGCGGATAAATCAACGGGTGAGCATTTTTCGGAAGAGGATCTGAATCTCGCGGTTACGGTCTCTAAATATGCCTGTCTGGCCCTGGAAAGTTTGAATAGTTATACCGGGTTAAAGCAGGAAAATGAAGCTTTAGACAAACAAAAGGCATTATTGGAGAAATACGCTTCGGTAGGCAAGCTTGCCGCGGGTATCGTCCATCAGATCAATAATCCGCTTGACGGGGTAATTCGATACGCCAATATCTTGCTCGACCAGATGGAAGATAATTCCGCGATGAGGGAGTATCTTTTAGAGATCGCCAAAGGATTAAACCGTATCGCTAAGATCACCCGTTCGCTCCTGGAGTTCTCTCGCCAGATAAATTTAAGTACCGCGCACCATAAACACTACATTGATATCCACTCTTTGATCGATGAATCCTTAGACGTTTTTGGGGAGGCTCTGGAAGGCAATATTAAGATAGAGAAGAAGTATAATGCCGATATTCCGAAGATCATGGATTTTGGCTTGTCCCATGTGGTAATTAATATTATTGAGAACGCCTTGGACGCTATGCCTAAAGGGGGAGTTTTAGAGATAGAGACCGCGCTTAAGGAATCGTGTGTAGCTATTACGATCACGGATAACGGTTTTGGTATTCCGGAAGAGGTCTTAAAGCGGATCTTTGAGCCGTTCTTTACCACAAAGAGTATGGATAAAGGCACAGGATTAGGCTTGGCGATCAGCCAGGAGATCATTAATAAGTACGGCGGATCAATTAAGGTGCAGAGCGTTGTTAAAAAGGGGAGCGCTTTTACCATTTTAATCCCGAAATCATTCTTAAAAAATGCTTCATAATACAGATTCTAATAAAAACGGGCATATCCTTGTTGTTGACGATGAACCTTTAGTCCGGGGCTCTCTTACTGAGCTTTTGACGCTTTCAGGCTATACCGTCAGTTCCGCGAATAACGGCAAAGAAGCGATCGATTTCCTCAAGAATTATACGGTTGATCTTGTGATCAGTGATATTAAAATGCCCGAAATGGATGGGACACAATTATTAAGACAAATTAAAAAGGACCATCAGGATACGCCTGTCATTATGATCACCGGTTATGGAAGCATTGAAAACGCTGTCGAAGCGGTAAAAGAAGGGGCGTATGATTATATTACGAAACCTATCGTCGACAGCGAGATAAAGCTTGTTATCGAACGCCTCTTGAAAGAACGCCAGCTTGAGGAAGAAAACATCAAACTCAAAGAACAATTATCCGCTACTCAAAGGAGCCGTTTTCATAATGTTGTCGGCAAAGATGAAAAAATGCAGAAGATTTATTCTTTGATAGAAGCAATTGCAAAGACCAGGGCGACTGTTTTAATTCAGGGAGAAAGCGGGACCGGTAAGCGCATAGTCGCGCACGCGATACATAAATACAACGAAGTTGAGAGAGAGAAGCCGTTCGTTGAAGTCAGTTGCGGTGCGTTGACGGAAACATTGTTGGAAGGCGAGCTTTTCGGCCATGTCAAAGGTGCTTTTACCGGCGCTATCCGTGACAGGATCGGCCGGTTTGAATTAGCCGATGGAGGTACGATATTCTTGGATGAAATCGACGCTTTTTCTCCGGCTTTACAGGTAAAACTATTACGCGTCCTGCAGGAAGGTGAGTTTGAGCGGGTTGGCGATACTAAGACGTTAAAAGTAGACGTCCGGGTCATTGCCGCGACAAATCAGAACCTTCAGGATTTGATCGCTAAAGGTACGTTCCGCATGGATCTTTATTATCGTCTCAATATTATTTCCATAGATCTGCCTGCGTTACGGGAACGCAAGAATGATATCCCGCTTTTGGCTGAAGATTTTATCGAAAAACACTCCAAGCATATCAATAAGAAAATTGAAGGATTATCTGATGAAGTGCTGTCAATATTAAAAAGCTACCAGTGGCCCGGGAATGTCAGGGAATTAGAAAATGTCATAGAGCGGGCGATAATTTTAAGCCAGGGGCCGGTGATCACGCCAGTAGACTTGCCGGAATATTTACATAAGCTCGGGAATACAAATCAGTTGACTTCCGAAGAAAACTATTTAAAATTAAGGGAAGCTTTGAGATCACCGGAGAAGGATCTAATATTAAAAGCCCTTGAAGCGGTAAATTGGAGCCGTAATGATGCCGCCTCAACGCTGGGGATCAATAGGACGACTTTATATAAAAAGATGCGTAAATACGGCCTTTTAAAGAAATAATTCCATATGAATACAGAAGAATTAGAGATAAGATATATCATCGACATTAAGAAATGGCAAAGTATCCAGGATAGTTTTTCCGCTATTACTGAGTTAGGGTTACGTATTGTCGATCCCAAGGGAAGCGCGCTTACTCTTCCCAGCGGTGAGCCCCGGCTTTGCCGGGAACTCTTGAATGACCAGGCTATGAAAAACCGGTTCTGCGGCAGGTGTTTACCGACATTTCTCGGCGGCAAAGGTGTTGTGGACAGAAACCTTAATTTTGTTACCTGCGCGGGTATGCATAATTGCCTTGCCCCGCTCAAAGTAGAGAATAAAGTGTTCGCGTATTTGGTAATGGGCCCGGTTATTTTAGTCAGGCGTAAAACAAAAGAGCAATACGCCTCTACAGCTGACGATTTAGGTTTAGAACTGGATGACTTATGGAATGCTTTATTGGAAATAAAAGTCGTTTCTTTTAATTGGGCGCAGTCATTAATGGAATTCATCAGGGATATCTTTGAATATATCCTTAAACTCTCATATCAGGCTACGTTTAAGACTAAAGAAGCGGTTTCAGTCGATATATTGAAGCTTAACCGTATATTAGAAGTTTTACTTGATGCCGCTTTTCAGATCAGCGGCGCGGATATCGGATCTGTCATGTTTCTCGATGAAGGTAAAAATAAGCTTACTATTCGCGCTTCAAAAGGGCTTTCTGATGAGGTTGTCAGGACCACCAATATCGGATTGGAAGAGGGGGTTTCCGGTATCGCGTTAAAAGAGAAAGCTTCTCTTTTGATCGATGATAATCTTAAGGATAACCGCGTAAAGAGGTACCTGCACCGTCCTTATATCAGCTCATCGATGATCATTCCGATCAAGATAAAAAGTGAGATGCAGGGGGTTATTAACCTGGGCACTTTGGCGAGTTCATCGGTTAAATTTAACCTGAATAGCATGAATTTGATCAATAGGATCGTTGATCTGGCAAGTGTGGCGTTACATTCGTAGATTGTAAGGAGTAATATTTGTAACCAACGTTGGGAGAAATTCCGATGTTGGTTTTTTTTGTTGACACCCGGCGCAGATCGGTATTGCGCCGGTGTGCGGCTTTCTGCCGCAAGACCGGGACTTGAATTGTAGTGTTTTATCATTGGTAAGTCCCGGTCTTGAGAGGCGATAGTATGGTTAGTGTTGTCCCGTTTTAAGACCTGGTCTTTTCTGAAATGGGTAACGGTAATCCAAGACCAGGTCTTGTCATGCCCGAACGCCTGCCTACCGGCAGGTAGGTTTTAATCGGGCATCTTTATTAGCGTTCTTTTCTGTACGTCGAGGAGAGGATTTTGAGCTCTTCGCGGTATTTCGCGACAGTGCGCCTGGCGAGGTTTAAATTATTTTCATTTGAGAGTATTTTAACAATATCTTGATCGCTTAACGGTTGTTTTTTATCTTCTTTCTCTATTAATTCTTTAATGATCTTTTTAACTGAGGTTGAAGATATGGATTCGCCGTTCTTATGATGGATATGGCTTGAAAAGAAATTCTTGAGCGCGATAACTCCGCAGGGAGTTTTAGCGTATTTATTCATCACTACCCGGCAAACGGTTGATTCATGTAATTCAAGCTTCTCCGCAATTTCCTTAAAGGTTAGCGGTTTGATCTGGGAGAGATCTTCCCGAATCGCTTCGCCCTGGATCTCAGTGATCGTTGAGACAACTCTGCGTAATGTGCTTTGTCTTTTTTCAATAGCTTTTATCAACTCAAGGGCTTTTCTTAATTTGTTGGTGATAAATTCCTTAGTTTTAAGGTCAAGATTCTCTTTTTTAAGCAGGTCTTTGTATAATTTACTGACGGTAAGCCGCGGGACATATTCATGATTAATGATTATTTCGAACCCATCGCCTTTTTCTTCGATAAAGATATCGGGGACGATCCGGTGAGCTTCGTCAAGGGAGTAATTCCTCCCGGGTTTCGGGTTTAATTTTAAGATCTTTTTAATTGATAGTTCGACCTTTTCAGGAGGTTCTTTTAATGTTTTTGAGATATGGTTAAAATTCTTTTTGGCAATATCGTCAAGATAGTGCAGGCAAATTGATTTTGTGAGTGGATCGAGGTTACTGGTTAATTTTAGTTGTATGAGCAGGCATTCAGAAATGGTTCGGGCGCCTACTCCGGCCGGCTCAAATTGATGTATTAAAGAAAGCACTTTATCGAGCTTTGCTTCTGAAATTTGTAATTGAACCGCCATTTGTTCCAATGAGGCTTGTAAATAGCCGTTTTCGTCAATATTGCCGATAATTTCCTGGCCTATTTTGAGGTCTTCGTCTGAATTGGTGAACATCCCTAATTGCCGCAGTAAGATATCCTGTAGCGATACTTTGTTGATCAGCAGTGAAGTGTGAGGCTCATTTTCTTGAACCTGGCTATTGTTGGATAAAGTGGTATGAGAGTTTAGTTTTGCCAAGTCATCCGCGGATAAAGGGGAGGGAAGCTCTTCTTTTGAAGAATATTCTTCTAAAACAGGGTTAGTCAGCAGTTCTTCTTCTACAACCTGGTTTAAGTCAAGCAAATGCAGCGTTAAAATATTTAACGATTGCCGCATTTCAGGTGCTAAAACCCGCCTAAATTCAAAATTTTGTCTTAATTCCATTTAATAAGTATAGCATAAAATATGCCAATTTACCGCTTTTGGGGGAGTTTTTTTTTGAGGTTCCGTCATCCTGAGTCTCCGACTTATCTATTAGTGTCAAGACCCGGTCTTGGCCGTAATTAAGCATACTTGTTAAGACCGGGTCTTATTACGCATAAGACCGGGACTTGAATCGTAGTGTTTTATCATTGGTAAGTCCCGGTCTTGAAATGTCGCGCTACTGCGTTTTGTTGACACCTATGATAATCCATGATAATATGAATTTCTAACGAGGAGCAATAGTGCATAAAGAAACCATAGGCCATAGCGCATTCACTTTTAAGTTCGTTGAAGATCCGACTTTAATGGACCAGGTTTACCGTTTGCGTTTTCAGGTGTATTGTGAAGAGTGCCAGTTTATCAAAGAAGAAGAATATCCCGATGACCGTGAACAGGATAAATATGACCAGTACGCGCTTCATTTTGTGGTGGAAGACAATTTTGAAGTGATCGGGACCATGCGGCTTATCCTTCATTCCTCCGAAGGTTTCCCGCTCGAAGAACGCTGTGGTAATGAATTGCAATTTGATAAAACAAGTGTGCCCCGCGATAAGATCGCCGAGATCTCGCGCCTTGTGATCAGTAAAGATTACCGGCGCCGTAAAGACGACGGTTTGTATTATACCCCTGAATTTGATGAAAAATCCCTCTTGGGCAATTCTAATAATCCTTTTCGCCGGATCAGGACCATGACGTTCGGTATGTATCGTGAACTGTATCATGAAAGCAAGCGCCGGGGATTGACTCACTGGTACGCGCTTATGGAGAAATCATTGTGGAAGTTGTTGGACCTGAATGGGTTTGTTTTTAAGCCTATAGGCCATGAGATCGATTATTACGGCATGGTGACGCCGTATATCGGTTGTATTGAAGAGATCGAGCGGGGATTCTATAAGAAATATCCGCAATTCTTTACTAAGTTCTTTCTTGACGGTTTAGAAACCCAATTTCATCCGGAATTCCTTTCTTCTGCATAAAAAATATGGCCCAAAACCGCCTCAGTATATTTGAGGAATTTGCTCAAGTAGCCAAGACGTGTCCTTCCAAAACAGCTGTTTTCTTTAAAAATAACAAGGAATATTCTGAAATATCTTATCTTGAGCTTTATCAGAAAGCGCTCAAGATGGGTAATCTTTTGATCCAGAGAGGGGTAGCGAAATCCGATAGGATCTCTATTCTTATTGGTAATCAGGTGGAATGGCCGGTATCATTTCTGGCAGTGCAATTCGCGGGCGCGGTTGCTGTGCCTATAGATGTCCGACTGCCGTCGCCTGATATTACACAATTAGTAATACATTCTTCGTCAAAAATAATCCTCTGCGCGGAAAAGGTCTACGCTCAAAATACCGCATTTCTTGACGGCTTAAAAAGCGTCGAGATACTGCTTGTTGATTCACTTGCCTTTCAGGATCAACTCACTCATACCACGGAAAAACTGCAGGAAAAGCCGGTCTTGAGGCCTCTTGAAGGCGTTGCGGCAATGTTCTATACTTCGGGGACAACCGCTCAGCCTAAGGCGGTTATGCTTTCCCAGGTTAATCTCTTGGCGAATGTGGACTCGATCCGCAGATTGAAATTAGTTACTCAAAATGATTGTTTGATCTCATTCCTGCCGCTGCATCATACCTATTCATGTATGGTTACTTGTTTAGTTCCGCTTCTTTTAGGCGCGCAGGTCAGTTATCCGGCAAGTTTGAATTCAGATGATCTCTTGGATTGTATGACGCAGACAAGGGTGAGTATTTTAGTCGGTGTGCCGCAATTTTTCTCGATCTTTCATAAAGCGATAAAACAAAAGTTCAAGAAGATCCCTTTACTGCTTCGCTCAGGAATAAATGCTTTGATCTGGAGTTTGTGGATCTTAAGGAGAATTACCGGTGTAAATTTGAATAAATACCTGCTGCATAAAATGCATTCTGTCTTTGGGAATAAATTGCGGTTTATGACCACCGGCGGCGCTAAGATGGAAACAAGGATAATGTATGATTTTTTTAAGTGGGGATTTACGATCTTAGAAGGTTATGGCTTGACGGAAACGTCTCCTGTGGTCACGTTCAATCCTCCTCTTAAGCCTAAGATCGGCACTGTGGGGAAACCGATCCCCGGAGTCCAGGTAAAGATATTAGATCCGGATGAGCAGGGGATCGGTAAGGTCGCTATCAGGGGAGAAAATGTGATGTTGGGGTATTATCAGCTGCCCCAAGAGAATGCGCGGGTGCTTAAAGAGGGGTGGTTCCTGACAGAGGACCTGGGGTATTTCGACAAAGCCGGGTATCTTTATATTAAAGGCAGGAAAGACGAGATCATTGTTTTAAGCTCAGGCAAGAAGATAAACCCTGAAGAGATCGAACGAGAATATTTGTTAAGCCCCTATATTAAAGAAATTTGTATTTTTGTCGCTTCGCGGGTTGGTTTTATCGGTGAAGCAAAACAGCTCATGGCAGTGATCGTTCCCAATGACGATTATTTCAGCTCCCGGGGCGTGGTCAATATTGAAGAGAAAATCCGCTGGGAATTGGATAATTTATCCCATCAGATAAGCAACTATAAGCGTGTTACCGGCTTTATTATCAGTAAGGAAAAGCTTCCACGCACCGCATTAGGCAAGATCATGCGCCATAAGATAGAAGAAAAATACGTTCAAGAGGGGAATAAGGTCTTCCAGAATGGGAGAGAGGGGGGTGTTAGCGAAGACGCGGGCTCTTTTACTTCGGAGATCTCCAGGAAAATACTCGAGTTGATATCAAAACGGCTTAATCGTAAGGTCAGGTTGGATGATCATTTGGAATTGGACCTGGGGCTTGATTCCTTAGGCAGGATCGAATTGCTTCTGGAGCTTTTTAGGTTTTTGAATATCCAGGCTACTGAGTCAATACAGTCAGAATTCTTTTTTGCCCATACCATTAGAGATTTACTGCTTAAACTGGAGCCTTTTATCCCGCAAGATGTAGAATACAGCCATCAGGATGAGTTGTTGTGGTCTAAGATGCTTCTTGAGCGGCCATCTGCCAAAACTCTGGGTATGGTAAGGCTTAAGCCGTATCTTATCGATAAAATAGCGGGTTTACTCGTAATGGCCATAGTGCGGGGTATTTTGAGGGTAGTGTTTCTTTTTTCCGTTAAAGGCAGGAGAAATCTTCCTGCTGGCGGGCCTTATATAATCTTTGCCAACCATTCCAGTTATCTGGATGGGTTTGTTACGGCTTCGGTATTGCCGATGCATTTGTTGTTTAAAACATATTTTGTAGGGTTAAAGCGGATCTTTTTGAAGCCTTTTATCAGGGATTCAATTAAACTGGCAAGGTTGATCCCTATAGATGTGACTTTGGAGCTGGTTGAGGCAATGCGTATATGTTCTTATTTATTGGCTCATAAAAAGATAGTTTGTATCTTCCCTGAAGGGCAGCGTAATCCCGAAGGGGAGGTGATCAAGTTTAAGAAGGGCATCGGGATCCTGGCTAAGGAACTTAATATTCCGCTGGTACCAGTTTATATTGAAGGCACATTTGAGGCTTGGTCGCGGCATACAAAATTACCCCGTTTTCATGCCATAAAAGCTACGATCGGTGAGCCGCTAAGCTATTCAGAATTAGTAAATCAAGGGGTACTCAAGAGCGATGATTACGATTCTGTCGCGGAGGCTTTGCGGCAGAGGTTGATTAAGTTGAAGAAAGATGAATAAGACGCCAGCGGTTATTGGAGAACGCAGCGTCATCCTGAGTCTCTTACAGAACAAACTTAACCGTCATCCTGAGTCTCTTACTTATCTCTATGGAAGGATCTATCGAATTTCAGATTCTTCGTTAATAGCCTACGGCTTAGCCTCAGAATGACGACACGGTATTGATTAAGGCTTAAGTCCGGGTTTAAACCCGGACTACTTAACCTAATAACCAAACTAATATCTTAACCTTAACCAATGCCATAGTTATAATGAGTAAGTACTCATTATAACTGGGTATTTGAAATTGGCTTAAATTGAGTGTTTTGGGTAGATAGTATAATTAAAAAACAGATTTTATGGAGGCGTGATTTAATGATCCGTGGCAGGCCTAAAAAGAAACGTTTAGTTAAGAATATTCCTAAGATCGACCATTTTAGCCCGCGTGGGCGTCCGGGCCGGCCTGATGAGGCATGTTTACAGCTTGATGAATTTGAGGCTGTGCGGCTGGTTGATTTTGAAGGATTGGGCCAAAAAGCGGCCGCGGAATCAATGCAAATATCCCAACAAACATTAAGCCGGATATTAAGAAAAGCCAGAAAAATATTGGCTGACATGTTAGTGACCGGCAAAAGAATTAATATTGAGAAAGCGATTGAGCGTAAGCGTAAGGTAATATAAATCCTGCAAGTATAGCTAATAGTCTAAAAGTCCAGCCCAAAAGAAGCCGTAAGGCAATCCAAGATCGATTATAAACAATCATTAATGGCTAATTACGCCCTAATCTCAACTTCCTATAATATATCTTATGTTAACTTGCCAATTTGGCTGAATAGTGTTCAACTTGTTGTTGAATAATAGTTTAGGATAATTGTTATTTCCTTGTGGATAAGCCATGTTAGACTTACTTCTGTTTACTTGGATTTATGTTGTTTATTTATGATCGACATTGGTAGGAAGATTATGCGGTATTCTATATTAGTGTTGTTTACTTTGATCATTATTCGAATTTCCGGGAAAGGGTTATTATTGCCGGAATAATACTGCCTTCGCCAAGTTTGTTGTTTATCTTATCCATTGCTTGAATTAAGGCCTCCCTTCTTTTTTGTTCCGTAAATAGAGGGGGGTAATGCGGTTCATGTAATGAGCTGCTGGTTATCCCTAATGCCCGTACAAAGGCCGGTTTTGGGGCTATTTTGACCATTATTTTCATGGCCCTGGCATATATTTCATATCCGTCATTCGTTGCTTGTTCGAAGGTCTTTTGTGCGGTTAAATTACCGATCTCCGGGCCGTTGAGCCAGAGATGAGTGGTTTGGCTTATGAGGTTGTTTTGCCGTAATCTTTCTGCTACCATTTCAGATAAAAGGCGTAACCAGGAGCGTATAAACCGGGGGGTTTTCGATGCTTTGGGTAAGGTGTATGAATGGCCTATTGATCGCGGGATCTCGTCTTTGGCTTCTTGGATGAAATGTTCATTCGCGTGTAATGCGGCATAGAGATTAAGCCCGTTTTTTCCCGCAAAACGTTGTAAAAAATCAGGTGTTTTTTCGTATAGATCAAGGCAGCTTTGAATGCCTAAACTATTAAAGAATTCTTGTGATCTTTTACCGACACCGCATAGCTTTTGTACCGGGGTTTGCGTGAGGACCGGTATCAGATTTTCATCGGTAAGTATGGTTATGCCGTTTGGTTTTTTCAGTTTTGAGGCTAATTTGGCTAAGATGCAATTCTTAGCTATACCGATCGATGCGGTGATATGGAATCTGTCTTCTATTTGTTTTTGTATGGTTTGGGCGAGTGTAAACGGCTGGGATCCGTTTTCTATATCTATGCGAAATTCGTCAATCGATGCGTAGGATACTTCAAATCCGTAAGTTTTGACCAGTTCAAGGATCTGCTCTGAGGTCCAGATATATTTGCCTTGCTCCGCGGGGACAAATTCCAGGCCCGGGCATAATTGATAGGCGTCTTTTGAAGCCATGCCGGAGCTGATACCGTAGGCTTTGGCTTCGTAGCTTGCGGCGCAGACAACGGTGTGCATTTTATTGTTTCTTGAGCCGACAATTAATGGTTTGCCTTTAAGCCGGGGATTTATCGCTTGTTCTATGGAGGCGAAAAACGCGTCCATGTCGATGTGGAGGATCATACGTTTAAAATAATGGGAAATCCGGGGAACGGGGAATCTGGGAGACCCGGATCACCAGATAACCCGATCATCTGGTCCCGGATCCCCTGATCCTCGGATCGCCTAGTCTCTGATTCCCTGTTCCCCGGATCACCCAAGACCTGTGACTTGTGTCTTGTGACCAATATCTATTTAAGTAATCACTTTATCAATTCTCCAGGAAAAGATTGTGTTGTTAAAAGATATCTGGTAAAGATCTATGCCTGTGTTAACCGAAAAGTAAGTGATAAGCTCTTGGCCGCGGCGCTCCTGCCAGGTATAGGAAATGTTCTTGATCTTGTATTTCTTTTGCTTCCAGGTGAAGATCCGCGGGAAGATCTTTCCGTTCTTAAACCAGACAAGAGCATCGATTTTTTCATCGAGTGATCCGCAGTTTTCTTCCGGGTTGTTTTCTTGCCGCGGGATATTCCTGTCCCAGCGCGCTTTTGGATTAAACGTCTGTTTCATATCTTTTGTTTTCCGAATTTTCTGGTACCAGATTTTCCGATTCCCTATCCACCGAATATCAGAATTTATAAAGATTGCTTCAACCCTGCTTCGCAGGGTTTCGCAATGACACGGAAAGCAACCATGGACTATCGACTATGGACTACTTGTGACCTGTGACTAGTATATATATTTTCTTACTATAGTTATCAATTTCCCAATGACCGTGAAATGCTTGTAAATAGGTTCGTAGTCTTTGTTCGCGGCTTCTAGAAATGTTTTATTTTCTTTTATTTTGAGCCTTTTCAGGGTTACTTCATTATCCTCAAATAATGCTGCCACAACATCAGAATTATCCGCTGTTGTTTGTTTTTTTATGATGGCGATATCTCCATCCATAATGCCTGCATCGATCATGCTGTCGCCTTTGACTTTTAACGCAAAAACATCATCAAAGCTTAAGCGCCCCAGGAATAAGTCATCGGTGATATAGCCTTCAATATTTTCATATGCAAGAGCTGGCTTGCCTGCGGGAATGCTGCCTACAATAGGAATGCCCGGTGAAATATGTAACAATTCAATAGCGCGGGATTTGTTATTGGTACGCTTTACATAGCCTTTTTTCTCAAGTGTGTTGAGGTAATCTCGTACGGTACCGGTTGATGAAAACCCTAATTTTTGGGCGATTTCCCGGATCGTAGGCGGTATATTCTCGCGTATCCTGGTACTGATAAAATCCAATACTTTCTTTTGTTTCAAAGTAAGCTCTTTTGACACGTATGGCTCCTGATCATTAATATTGACCATGGTATCGATTATGGATCATATACTACCACACAAATGTGTGGTAGTCAAGTAGAAAGAAAAGGACACCCCTTTTAAGGGTGCCCTTTTCTTGAATCCCTCTCCCCTGCCGGTTTATTTGATCTTAATCCAATCGGTAAGAGGGGCAAAACGCCCTGTTTGGGCATCAGCTTTTAATATCTTTACTCCGTTTGCGGCAATATGATCGGTAGCGCTGAAATCCACGGTATCCATTAAACCGCCCGTATCAAAATTATCCAATGATTCCAGAGCTTTCTGAAATGACTCTCGTGTTGGATTATCTCCGGCTTTCTTTAATGCCTCAGCGTATATCTTTGCCATGATCCAGCCTTGAATATAGGTGATCGGTATTTCTTTAAGATCAGCCCTGTTCTTCGCGGTAAATTCTTTGATTTCTTTCATTCCCGGCACATTGGTTTCATACCAACGGCTATAGACGCTTGTGACGATAAGTTCCACGCCATTACTTAACGCCTCTGTGGAGTTTTTTATCACACTTTCATCACCGGAATAGAATGTACCCATAATAGTCGTCTTAAACCCTGCTTTAAAGCAACTATTGATGATCTTGATTGTAGGGGCCCCTGTTTCCTGGATGATAACGTAATCGGGGTTAAGAGCCTTTATTCTTTCAATCTGTTCTGTTACATCAGTGGCGCTGAGTTCTACGATTTCTTTTGCGACCAAGTCAAGGCCTAATGCGGCGGCTTTTGCCGTGCCAGACTCTAATGCCGATATTCCAAAAGGTGAAGTGTTGTATATAATGGCTACTTTGACTTTCGCGCCCATTTGTTTGGGATGTTCAGCCGCATATTGCAGTAGTGCGGTGAATTGTTGCGTATAGGTAGCTCCGGGAATAAAATTGTAGGCTCTGACCGGGTTAATAAGCCCTTCATCCATGGATGCTGAAAACCAGCAGATTTTATTGGCATTGATTTCAGGAAGTAAACCTTTTGATGCTCCCGTGCTCCAGCCTAAGATCGCGATTGCCCCAGCGTCTCTAATCTTTATGTAAGCGTTTCTTGCTATGGTGGCATCATACTTCTCATCTTCTAAAAGCAGTTCTATTCTTTGGGAGTTGATACCACCGTGATCATTGAGATAGGTGATGTAATCTTGGATCCCCCATGCCATCGGTAAGCCGACATCGGCAGTCTTGCCGCTTTCATCCATGATCGCGCCGATCTTGATTTGCGCGAACACCGGACTACAACATAAGACGAATAAAATACAGCACAAAAGTATCCTGACCGCTACTTTTTGTTTCATTTCTCCTCCTTTGGATGGTTTGTTTACTTCTTCCAACAGTATAAAATAACGTGCTTATTATATTATGGGTCGGGATTTTGTCAAGTATCAATAATAACCCGCGCGTTTTCATGTTGAATTTGTCATACGTGAACTTTTTTTACGCTGTTTGTCTTCTGTGTTTTCAGGAGCGTGTATATTACCTTTGCAAGTTCGTTAAATGGAGCCACCAGTCTTTTGATTCCATAGTGAGGATTTGTTTGAATAGCTGTCGCGCGGATCTGGTTCTGAGGAATTTTCCTATTTTAATAAAATTTTTTGCCTGTTTGAAACCGAATTCCAGGTATTCTTTTGCCTGAAGCGCGCATTCCAGGATATCGGCGTCCCTGGCAATGATCGCTTCTTTTGAGCTCTGGGTGTAATATTTTTCCAGGATCAAGGTTAATTCCCTGGCTATTGTTTCAGGGAGCAGCTTTAATTGTTCCCGGGAGACTTTGGGATCTATTGCTTTAAAGTCGATATAGCGGCTGCTTACTTTATGAGAATCATTGATACGCGCTTCATGCATGTCATGAAAAAGTGTTGTAAGCAATACTTGGGAATGATCTGCCTTTTCCATTTTAGCGAGCATATAGCCGATCATTGCGCAGCGGAAAGAATGTTCTGCTACGCTTTCCGGGTCTTTGATGCCAACGACCCACCAGCCGCTTCTTTTTACCCGCTTGAGCTGGCCGGCTTCAGCAAGAAAGGAAATAATGTCCTGGGGAGGTTTATTTCTGGGCATTATTGCTCCTTTGGCATGTTATTTCATAGCAGAATATGCCGACTGCCATGGCTACATTAAATGAAAGCCCTGCCCCATGCATCGGCAGGGTTAAGGAATAATCAATATGCTTGATCAATCCGGTACGTATCCCCTCTCCTTCTGAACCGAATACAAGGCAAAGGGGAAAGTTGAGGTTAACCTTTCTGGGGTTCTCTCCTCCGTTAACAACGGTGGCGCCGATCCAGTAGCCTGCTTCTTTTGCTTTCTGGATGACCATGCTCAGGGTATTGACCTGGCAGACCGGGACGTAATTTTCCGCTCCGCAGGCGACTTTTAAGACCGCTTCCGTGATCTCAACGGTCTCTCTTTTGGGTAACACAATACAAAAGTTGCCGAAACAGGCGCAATTACGCAAGATAACACCCAAGTTTTGCGGGTCATTGATCCGGTCAAGGCAAATTAATGTCGGTTTATTCTCTTGAGTAATAATATCCTCAAGGTCAGCGTATGGAAAATCATCTATCTCCGCCATGACCCCTTGAGCGTTGACTTTCTGGGCAAGTTGGAGGAACCTTTTCTCGGTGAGTGTTTCAACGAAAATATGGTGTTTACGCGCCATAGCTACTACTTCAGGGCGTAATATCTTTTCCTGCAGGTAGATCCGTTTTATGGTTTTGGGGTGTGTATGCATTCTTTCTGTAACCGATCTTTTTCCGTAAAGTCTCATGTTTCTCCCTTTTGTTTTGGTACTTTTGATCTGTTCTTTCTCTGGTTCAAAATAAGTAATATCGCGCCATACACCATGAGTGCCAGTATAAACGCGATAAACAAATAACCAACGAGCACCGGAGCGATGATCTTAAGGGCTGTTAATCGCAACAGCCCTTGCCAATGAAAATCTTTGAGTATCTCTATCCATTGTCGTTGGATCTCTTGCCACGGTAGGCCGGTTAAATATGAGCCTATTTTTATCGACAAGAGGAATGTTACCAGGCTGAACCAGGTGTTGGTCAAAAAGCTGCCTAAAAGAGCGCTGGCGCGGTTTACGCGAAAAATGATCGCTAAGGTTAAAGCCGCCAGAGGCCCGATGCCGGGCATGATCCCTGTAAAAACGCCTAAACCGAACCCCAGAGCTATTTTTTGAGGTGTATCATTGATCCTGAAAATCTTTAAATAGATGAATTTTAGGGATCGTAAAAGCTTATTCTCTCCGTTTTTTACAGGCACTTCCTGTCCTTATATTTGCGGGTTGCCTTTTTCCATTGCCGGCTTAATGTTGACACCGGCAAAGCGTTCTAAACCAAATGATTCCTGGACCCATCCATTTTCTAAGTTATAGCGCTGCATGATATCCTGGGCTAATTCATATTCTTCATGCCTCAGACGGCGTGAAATCCCGGGGAATTCCGCCGCTTTATAATACGGGCGGTATTGGCTCATCAGGCTGATATAAGTTCCCGGCGATATTTCTTGAGCGATAAACTTCATGATCTTATCGGTTCCCGAAATGTTCTCCGGTAATACGAGATGACGAATGATAAGCCCATGTTTAATAATGCCCTGATCATCAAAGCGGGCCGTCCCTGTTTGGTTATGCATTTCTTTGACAGCAGCCTGATTGTATTTTGGGTAATCGGGGGCGTTTGAATATTTCTTTGAATTCCTGCTCTCGGCATACCGCATATCAGGCAGATAAATATCTACGATCCCCGCCAGCATTTTTATGATCTCAGGCCGTTCATAGCCGCTGGTATTATACACTAGCGGTATTGTGAGCCCTTGAGGAATAGCCAGCAGCAGCGCTTTTAATATCTGCGGCAATACATGAGTGGGTGTCACGAGATTGATATTATGAGCCCCCCTGCCCTGAAGATCGATCATGATTTGAGCAAGTTCATCGCAGCTGAGCGGTTTTCCTTTTTCTTCCTGGCTGAATTCAAAATTCTGGCAGTAAACACAGCTCATCGTGCAGCGTGAAAAGAAAATCGTGCCGGAGCCGTGTTCTCCTGAGATGGGCGGTTCTTCTCCGTGATGTGCTAAAAAGTTGTAAACGTGAGGCTGGAGCCCTGTTTTACAGAATCCCGTTTTCCCTTCTAAGCGATTTACACCGCATCTGCGCGGGCAGATACTGCAGGCTTCAAGCTTTTTGAATACCTCTTCTGTTATTTTTTGTAAAGATCCGTTATGATAGGTATTTAAATATGATGGGTACATGATGGCTGTATTTGCCCGGCGTAGCGTTCTCGTATTGTATTGAAAATGGCTATGTATTCTTCTGTCGCGTAGTCCCTGTAGGTCCATTCCCAGCTTTTAAACGAGTTTTTCTGGTAATAAAGCGTGATCTCCGCGAATATTCCGTGGTCCAGGTAGATCCGGTGCTTATAATCTTTGGTTGAAGCAAGGACGAGCTTTGCCATGTCCAGGTATCCGGGATCGATATTAATACGGCGTTTCCTGTCTTGAGATGATCTTTCTTCAAGGCGGTTTGTTAAATTCTTGATCTGTGCGATCCTGGAAGGAAGGACAAGTTTTTTAAAACTGATAAACTTTCGCTTCAAATCATTTCCGAATTCCTTTTGATAATAATCTGTTTGGGTAAAGGGGAGGATCGGGCTTTCATAATCTATCGGGCCGAAATGCTTTTTGAGGCGTCTTTCTGTCTGAGTCAAGATGCTTTCGTCTTGAAAAATAAAACCGATAATAAGTTTTACCGTTTGCGGTTTTCGTATAAGCCCCATAGCTTGTATTTGTTTACCGTTAATAATAAAGCCAAAAGGCACCTGCCTGCCGGTAGGCAGGAAAGCTAAAAGTCAAAAACACATTTGGTTTATTGCCGTACTTTTATCTTTTGGCTTTAAACTTTATACTTAAATATTATACCTGTTTTTATGGAAATCGATACCTGTATTTTAAGATCAGGGTTTACATATTAATAATCTATCAGGCGGGAAATAATGATTAACAGGTGACTGTTTTACGCGAGAGTACTTTCAGGTAAGATTTGGTTAATATATTCTGTGATTTTCCTGCGCGGGCTTTCTTGGATACCGTTAAAGAATATCGCTATGTTATAACCGCCTTTTGCCTCATCTTCCGTACGTACAATTACGCCTTTACATTCAACGTTATTGGTTTTATTTTTGCTGTTCTTTGAGGCCGGGAGGCTTACCGTGATCATAACTTTTGTAAAAGGCGGAACATACTTACTAATATGGCAATATGCCCCGACACAACTGATGTTTTGAGTCTGAGTTGCGAAATCATAGCCATTGGCGATCACTTTGAGCGGAAGCTCTTGTTGAAGCCTGGGATAAAGCCTGCGTTCGCTTTTTGAAGATTTACTCATTTTGCCTCTTCTGTTGCCTTTTTGGTTATTTTGACCCAGCATTTTTTACTGCAGTAAAATTTATTGTTGCGATAATACCGTTTAATTTTCTTAAGCGGTTTGTTGCATGACAGGCAATTTGTTTGTTTTTCTTCTACCGGTTTAGCTTCTGCGCTTGCCGCAGCGCTATCTTTTTTGGTTTCTTGAGCAGACATGTTTATTTACTATCCTCCATTTAAGCTTGTGCGATCATTTTTAAGTATTTTTCAAGATAGTCTTTTTGATTTGGGTCTATCTCAACAAATTCTATTCCCAATTGGTATCGGTCAGAATGCGGTAGCGGCGTCGATCGTATAACCTGCCCTACCGGTTGGATCCTCTGTGATAATATATTGAATTCCAGCATTACCGTTGAAAAACGCGGAATACTGCTTTCGTTCATAAAAGCCATTCCACCCAGACTGATATTATCTCCTACCGCGTTATTAACGACGGAATTACCTCTGATTTGATATCGCAAAGGGCTAGAAAACTTTATCCGTGCGGATTGTCTTTTTTCGTGCGAAAATATTGCCATACTTACCTTTTTTCCTCGAGTAAGCCGTGGCTTCTTGCTCTTATTGGTAAATTATAACACATAAATTCCATTTGTCAATAGCAATACCGGAGAAAATTAACAAGGTTATCGGTACTCGGTGCTCGGTTTTCGGTCACCACGATCACCGAGTACCGATAACCGATAACCTACTTCTAGCTTTACAAAATAGATATCTTTGTTATAATACAGCTATGTATTGTAAATTCTACGGTTTACGAGAACGTCCGTTCAATGTTACTTCTGACCCTTCATTTTTTTTCTTAAGCAACGAGCATAAAGAAGCCCTCTCTCATCTTCTCTACGGCGTCAGCCAGCGAAAAGGGATATCGGTAATTACCGGTGAGATCGGGACCGGTAAGACCACCGTATGCCGGTTCTTTCTTGATACATTAGGAGATCGGGTTAAAACCGCATTTATCCTTAATCCCAGCCTTTCGGAATTACAGTTATTGGAAGCTATTATCAATGATTTCGGCCTTAAGGCCCGCAATAAGACCAAGCTTGGTTTTATTTCTGAATTGAATAAGTTCCTCTTGAGCCAGGTGAAGCTGGATAATAATGTCGTCTTAATAATCGATGAAGCGCAGAACCTTAAACCTTCACAATTAGAGCAGATCAGGCTTTTGTCGAACTTAGAGACGGAAAAAGATAAATTGATCCAGATCATTTTAGTCGGCCAGCCGGAATTAAATCAGAAATTGAACCTCTATGAATTGCGCCAGCTGCGCCAGCGTATTATGGTGCGCTACCATATTACGCCGTTAGATGGGCCTGAAACGAAGAATTACATCATGCATCGTTTAAATATATCCGGCCATGACGGCAGGATAGCGTTCACCGATGAAGCGGTGAACGCTATTACGGAATTTTCTGCCGGCACACCCAGGCTTATTAATATTATTTGTGACCGCGCTTTGTTAGCCGGTTTCGTCGCGGAGACCAATGAGATCAGCGCAGGTATCATCAGCAAGTGCCGGCAAGAGTTGGATACATATTCTGTTCCCGGGAACGCCCGGGATACGGATCCAGCGGAACCTTCGCTGGCAGTCGAGGACATAAACTCATGAGTATTATAAATGACGCGCTTAAGAAAGTCGACCGATCACGGGAACAAAAAACAGATGCGCCTTCAGGCGTGAAACCAAAACGTAACCCGGCGCTTTATCTTGCTTATGTTGTTATCGGCTGCCTGGGGTTTTTTACGGCAAAAACAGCATACGTATTTATTAATTCTTATTTTTCCGCGCGGTTTTCTCAAGGAAAGCCGTTGGAGAAGAATATCGGTTTACCTGCAGCCAGGGCTCCGGTAAAACAAGCCGGAACACTGCCTGCCGTCCCTCAACCTCAGGCTCAAGAAACAAAAAAAGCTCTTGTGCAACCGTCTTCAGATATGCCTGATGCATCAGGTTTTGTCTTAAATGGTGTTTTCTTCTCGGATAATGTAGGGTTTGCGCTTATCAATAATCATATTGTGAAAGAAGGCGATTCTATCGAAGGGGCGGTAATCCAAAAGATCACCATGGATGAGGTTGACCTGAGTATTAATGGCTCGACTGTCAAAATATACAGCTACGCGAAATAACGCTACAATCTTTTCTGCAGCGCCTGTTTTATTGCTTCCAAAGGGATATCTTGTTTTATAATAACTTTTCCTATTCCTTCTATAAGGACAAATTTATTCCGGGAACCGCTGAATTTCTTATCGCGGTAGTGAATGCGCAGGATATCATCCATTGCGATATCCTTGATCATTGTCGGCAGGCCGACCGCGCTTAAGAGCCGCTCGATCCTGTTTACAGGATCAGAAGTGATCAAACCGAGTAAGTTGCTTATTTCTGAAGCAACAAGCATGCCGAGCGCTATCGCTTCCCCGTGATTATATTTGTTAAAATGAGCGGCTGCTTCAAGGGCATGCCCTATGGTATGGCCGAAATTGAGGATTGTGCGTATACCTTTGGCCTCATATTCATCCTGCTGGATAATGCCTGCTTTAAGGGAACTGCACCGTTTGACGATAGATTCCAGGGTGGATTCATCCCCTGCAAGTACTCGCGCGTAATTCTTTTCCAGGTACCGGAATAATGCCTCATCGCCGATTATCCCGTATTTTATTACCTCAGCCAGCCCCGCGCGGATCTGCCTTTTATCGAGCGAAGAAAGAAAACTGATATCGCTGAAGACCAACCGGGGCTGATAAAAAGAACCGACGAGGTTCTTTCCTGCTTCCAGGTCGACCGCGGTTTTGCCTCCGATACTTGAATCGATCTGCGCTAAAAGCGTGGTAGGGATATTAATATAGGGAATCCCTCTTTTGTAAATAGAGGCGATAAATCCGGATAAATCGCCGATCACCCCTCCTCCCAATGCAACAATGAACACCGATCTTTTCTTATCATAAAAAGCCAGGTTATTTAAAATATGCGTGGCTGTTTCAAGGGATTTGCTTTTTTCCGTGTCTCTTACGCAATTAAATTTTATAGTGAGATTTTCTTTGCGTAATGCCGCTTCTATCAGTTTGCCGAATTTAGCCTTGATGAGCGCGTTGGTAATAATATAGGCGTCATTGCCGATCTTAAGCTTCTTTAAGCATCTTCCCAGGTGCGCAATGATACGTGTCCCGGTAATGACTGAATAGTTTTTGTTAGGCAAATTGACCGTGATTGTTTTCAATCTAACGCCTCTATTTTGTCAATCTCAACCAGCGGAGTTGTTTCTTTTTTTGAAGGAATGATTTTACCGACCACTCTGGTCTTTCGGTAATTAAGCGCGTTCAATGTTTTCTTGTCGCCTTTTAAGAAATAAACAGAATTGTTTTTATCGATCAGTTTATGAGTGGCGATCCTGCGAAATACCATCCCGTATGGTTTAATAATGCCTTCAAGGGAAATGATCTTTTCTGTTTCAGCAGGAGTTGCCGGTTTGTCGATCACCATCCGGGTCCCCGCGCTGGTAATAATATAGGCGTCATTGCCGATC
>CAZPNW010000032.1:0-29037 GCA_964588175.1 uncultured Planctomycetales bacterium | reverse complement strand
CTTTTTCATAAAAATCATATGCTTTTGGATATTTTCCCTGTTGATAATAAAGCCAGCCGATCGCGATATACGCTTCAGACAAATGCTTATGATCCTGCTTCTTTTGGCTGTAATAAGCATATTCAAAATAACATGCTCTAGCCCGGTCGCGGAGCCCCTGCTTTTGATAAGCTTTAGCCAGCGGAAGATAGACAGGTAAGAACAGAGGGTCTTTCTTTTGGATCTTTTCGTAAAGCAGCGCCGCTTCTTTGTTATTGCCTTGCTCCATCAGTTTTGAGGATCGGTTCATCAAAAGAAGCGCGCGAGGGCTTGAAACCGGCGTAAAACTTTGTAAAAAGACCCCGCAGGCAAGAACAAACGCGCCCACAGAGCTTAAACGCATGCATTTCTTCGCGATCACCGGGGGAGCCGCCGCTGTAAAAGGTTGTTTAACCGGGGAAGTTCGAGGGAAGAACCTGAAATCAGGATCACCATACAAAAGGTAACTTGACCAAAAGACCGAATGCTCTCCGTATACTTCGACCAACTTCAAACGCGCTAAACGGAGGCATTCCCCGATAGGCTTTTCCTGCAGAAGGCGCTCATAAAATTCCCGCGAAAAAACCAAACTCACCTGGTCTTCAATTTTACGTAAGCTTCCGATATAATGCCTGACCCCGGACAACAAAAATGCCGACGCCAGGTCATACTCCCGCCTTTGATCACCCGAGGCTCCAGCGGAGTAACTGGGGGTAGCGTGGCAGGCGTTCGAGAAAACCAGCGACGGAAACGGCGTTGCACCTGCCATGCGTAAAATAGCGCTCACCGAGAATATACCGTCCTTGAACACCCAGCCGGTCTTATCAGGGTCACCCCTGTCGGATTCACCATGCCCGGCAAAATGCACAATATCGTAATCCCTGAGGCTCTTATGAACATACATCGTATCAACCTGCGCCGATTTAAAATCAAGGAACATATTCGTTTTCTTCGTGCTGAGCTGTTTCAAAATATGCTGCCCTTCCGCGTAGGCGTGTTTAAGGTCTCCGGTAGGGTCAGCCAGCACGAGCATCCTCATCTTATCTGCGGCATCCCGCGGCCGTGCCAGGGGGATCTTTTCCTTAGACCTCAGCATTCTTCCGATAGCGAATTTTAAGCTTAAGAAATGATCGCCGTCGAACAAAAGCTCCCAGGGAATATCGATCAGCTCTTCATCCAGGTTTAAAACGAGCCGCGAAGGCGGCGATGCCCGCAGGTACGCTTTGACCGCGTGAGTTAAAAGCCCGTCCCATAAGATCTGCCCGTCCTTTTGGAGGCGCCGGATCAGATCAGTGTCACGAATACTTTTTTTATTGGCGTTATTGAGCAGCGCGGCGATATCTTCTGATACGGCGGTTATCGAGGGAAAAGAAACCGGTTGGAAGCTATAATGCCTGATAGCGCAGGCAAGCTCGCTCTTCAAAGCGGCAAACATCAAAAGGCGCCCCTGTTGGCACAATATCTCCACGATTATAGTATTTTGTTCCTCACTCATAGGCCTGAAAAAAGGTTTATGCCGATCGCATATTCAATAAGACTGAAGCAATGACCTTATTAGCAATGGATATGGCGACACTATAGCTTCCCGGCGCTACGTCTTCAAAACACACCCTGCCTGAATCGATACAATTGGATTCTAATTCTACCCCTTCCCGCGCGAGCGTGACCCGGGAATCATTCCGCAAGGGCCGGCGATTTAACCTGTCTTTCAATAATACGCTTACCCGGGTATGACGGGTATGCTTATTTTCGATCCTGATCTCTATTCGAACATCCTTAAAATCGTGGCAAACTATCAGTTGATCCCGGAATTCTATAGGTTTGCCGGCGCGAAAAACAGCGTCCGGGATGATCTCCTCACCCGGGAAGATCTCTCCTGTTGTATTGATCAGCTCAAGAGCCCTGTCCTTAAGTAACAGGTTTATCTCTAAGATATTTTGACTGATACGCTCACTCAAGCGTTTTTGGAGCGCTTGCAGGAGCCCGGCAGCGACAGCGATATCCCCAGGCTCACTCAGAGAAACCGATACCGCTAATCTTTCAGCGCACGTTTCGCATGAGACTATATGCCTCTTGAACTCCCGGCTTTCTTGTTGAGAGAGCCTGCCTTCAAGAAAACAAGCTAGTGTTGCGGCGTCAGGGTGGGACTGGTGCGGATCAAAGCTGCTTGTTTTCCACATCCTGTAAACGGACTTAATGAACGCCCGATCATTTTCCCGCATAGATCTCCCGCCTTTCGAAAATAGAGCTAAACGATAAACCCCTTAAGCTTAAAACACTCTCTCAAATTGCCGATTATCCTGGTTTTACGCATATCGATCGTCCCCCGCGAAACCTTAAGCAGTTCCTTTAATTGATCTAAACTCAAGCCTTGATTGATATACAATTCCAGGAAAAAGCGTTCTTCATCGCCTAATTGTTCGATACAATCCTGTAACAACGAGAATTTTTCCTTATTAAAAACACCTTCCGGGACCACAAGCGATTCATCAACAAAAGATCCTTCGTCAAAAGACTGAGTATCATTGATTGAAACGTGATCTTTACGCCGGCGGATGAAATCAATGGTTTTATTTACAACGATCTGTCGCAGCCAGGTAGCAAAACTGCAGCCATTGCGGGATTGAAAACTTTTGAGCTTCTTGAAATTATCATCTACGAGAGAAAGGAATATTTCCTGAAATAATTCATCAATAGTATCAGCGCTGATAAAGCCGGCACCTTTATGCCGCAAAACCGAATAAATATAATTATAAATAAGGCGGGAATAGCGGTTGAGGAACTTATCCCATGCCTGCCTGTCTCCTTCAATACACTTTTGCACAAAATTCAAATCTTCCATGATGGATAAAGTATAACATTTTTCACAGGAAAAAGCATATTTTTTTAAGAAAATTCGAGGTTTTTTTATAACCAGTAACTATATGCAAATAATAAACTTACGCTCATGATATGAGTAAGGTGAGTTAAAGGCATACACTTGTAAAAAAATACTGGCCCTTTAAACAAAAAGGCCATCGCTTGTAGGTGTCATTGCGAGCGTCGCTTTTCGCTTTAAGCGAAGCAATCTTTTAAGAATACACCCTAAACAATATCATGTTTATTTTTATAAAATATGAATAAAAAAGATTGCTTCGTCGCCCGCCACAAAGACTTCGGCGGGCTCCTCGCAATGACACGATGTATGGTAACTCTGCGGCATCAACAATGGCAGGCTTAATTTAATTATCTTCTCTTGAGCTTTTTGATGAATTGCCTTTTACGAAAGGCTGATTGAAAAGGTATTGCGGGATCAAAGAAGTACCTTAGAACTGACGGCCTGCAAAATATAAGATAGGACAAGGTAACTGCGTCATAAATAAATAATAACGGAAGAAGCAAGACAAAATAAAGCAACTTCTCGTTTTTTATGATCGCCAGATACCTGTTCTTAACCAAATGAAAGTTTAACTCGTCATTTAAATAAAACCGGGCAAACCTTTTATTAATACCGCGCGCGTACCTGGCGGTAGCCCCGCGGACATGGTACGCAAGAGCCGACGGGATATAATACCCCTTCCAACCGGCATTCCGCGCCCTCCAGCAAATATCCAGGTCTTCATAAAAAAAGTTGAAATCAGCGTCAAAATATTCCGTAATACCGGAAGAACTTTCGATCTTCAGGCGATCAAGGAGCGCTTTTCTGTAAAACGCCACAGCGCCGTTCACCCCGAAAATGAAACCTTCTTCCTTGAATTGGCCTTTGTCTAACACTCCATAGCCCCGCTCTGATGCTGTCCTCCAGAGGCTCAAGAACAACCCCGTGCTATCGATTGTCCGCTTGTCCGCGCGTAAAACCTTGCCGCTGACCATACCTATATCAGGGCTTACGGAGAACCCCTTGAGCGCTTCCTCGATGAACTTCTCCCCTAAGACAACATCATCATTCAGGCAGAGGATAAATTCCCCTTCGCAAACAGCTATCCCCTGATCCAAAGACCGGCAATAAAACAGGTTTTTCTCATTCTTTAAAATACGCGCAAAGGGAAATTCCCGAGCGATAGACAGGCTTAAACGCTCATCAAGAGAATTATCGGCCACAATAATTTCTCTGTTGCGCCAGGATTGTTTTTCAAGCGAGCGCAGGCAGTCCTTTACAAAGTTCCCCTTGCCGGCAGTGACAATAACAACACTGACGAGTGCCCCAGGCATATCCTTACTCCCCGCCCTCTCTTACCGCAGCGAACCAGTCAAGTTTTCTTAGCTTTTCATAAATATTCATCGCTATCACTCCATAGCCTTTACCGTTGCAATGCCCGTCAAGGGCGGCATAATCCTCGTGTTTTTCACCCTTTTGCCATAACTCATCGAATACCCGGCGATTATCCACGAACGGGACACCAGAACGCTCGGCGGCCTTCTTGATCGTGCCTGAAAGGAGGTCCCATCCCCAGGGATAATTGTGCATTATTAATCTTACTTTTTTTTCTTTGCACATTTTAATTATTTCTTCCAGGTCACTTTCAACCCACGCTTTTACTTTCTCCTCAAAGCTCATCTGCCCATCAAAAAGCCTGCTGATATCCTGCGGCACCGGCCCGAAACGCTCCAACTCTCTCAAAAAATCGCCGATTTTCTCAGGTTTTCTTTCGTTTTGAGCGATCTGCACCAGCAATTTATAATTCAAATTATTGACTGAAGCTTGATCGGCTTTGATGCCTTGCTGGACCCAGGGAAGCGCTTCTTTGAATTTCTTTCTTTCGCAATAAGACATTCCCATACCGTAATAATTTATCCAATCCTTCGGGTCGACTTCTATTCCTTTTTTATACCAGGGAACGGCTTCTTCATACTGCCCCTGGTCTTTATGATATTTTCCCATGGCATAACAGTTCCTGCTGTCACCGGCGTCGAGCCGCAGTGCCTCCTGCAGCCAGATGAGCGCCGGGGAATAATCCCTCCGGTCCAAATACAGGAAAGCGATATTTAAATACTGACGGCTATCGCCCGGATTTAACTCAAGGGCTTTCTTAAACCAGGAGAGCGCCTGTTGATGATCACGCTGCTCTTTGTAATACCGGGCCATACCGGAATAATTGCTTGGATCCCGCGGCTGTACGGCAATACCTTTTTCAAATACTTTCCTGGCTTCTTCAAATTCCCTCCGGTTCAGGTACACACTCCCCAGCCCGAAATAAGCGCGAGGGTCCTGAGGTGATAAAGCCAGCAGGTCCCGGAATACACTCAGAGCCTGCTCATGATCACCTGTTTCAAGCAAACGCATTCCGCTGCCGAACGTATCAAGCGCGGGAGTTGATCCTGAAGCAAGCTGACTTAAACGCTGCCCCCGGCTGGACCCCTCCATCTTTTGATTCACGTTAAAATACAAAAGCTTCACAAGCTTATAAACACTACTGCTATAAAGCAAGTCTTGAAACAAGGAAACCGTAGACCTTCCTTTAACATAAGTATAATACCCCCGATAATGCCACAGATTCGCCATCCCGCTGAGCAGCACGACCAGATCAGGTTTATATCTATTCAAGATCATCGGGAGCTCTTCGCGTAAAAGCGTTGTATTCTGAGCTCCCACCCCGCAATTGATCACGGTAAAAGTTTTCCCCGCTTCATGAGTATTCAACAGATCCCCCAGTTGACTTGGCATCGCCTTCTCCGCAGGCGCGCCAAACCCATAGGTAAAAGAATCTCCCACACAAACAATAATATATCCCTTACCTGTTTTTGTACCCGCATTACCCCGGGGGCCACACAACGCGCCGGACAGCCGTAATCCCGCCTCTAATACAATGACTGCCGCCAGTATCCCGGTAATAAAAACCAGGAACCGCGCTCGAAGATCTTTCATAAGGCACCCTTTATCGTTCAACGACAAAATCACCTAACACCAGGACATCCATTGAACAGCGTTGAAAACTCTGCAATGCGTCTTCAGGGCTGCACACCATAGGCTCACCCCGCAGGTTGAACGAAGTATTAATGATAACCGGTACCCCTGTTATATCCTCAAACTCTTTCACCAACCGCCACAATCGCGGGTTATCATCTTTACGCAATGTTTGAACGCGGGCAGAACCGTCGTGATGCGTCACCGCCGGAATAACAGCAGCCTTTTCTTTTCTGACCCGCGGCGCCAGTAACATGAACCGCGAAGGATCCTGCATATCGAAATAATCCGCGGCTTTTTCTTCCAAGACCAGCGGCGCATACGGCCGAAAAGGCTCACGATCTTTGACTTTTTTGTTCAACAGCTCTTTCATCCCGGGATTACAGGGATTAGCCAGGATAGAACGGTTACCCAACGCGCGAGGGCCGAATTCCATCCGGCCTTGAAACCATCCAACGATCTTATCTTCAGCGATCTTTGAAGCGATATATTTGCATAGCGGTGCTTCCTCAAACTCTTTAAAATCAACAGAATGATTCACTAAGACTCTTTTTATCCGGGCAGATGAAAACTCAGGCCCAAGGTACGTATCGTTCATCATGGCTTCCCGCGGATGATCAAGAAGGCTGTAATAAATATAAGCGGCAACACCTAACGCACCGCCGCTATCGCCGGCAGCAGGCTGTATGAAAATCCTTTTAAACCCGGACTGTTCCAAGATCTTCTGATTAGCAACACAATTCAAGAACACGCCTCCCGCCAGGCATAAGTTATCCTCGCCTGTTTCCTGACGCAGGTTACGGGTGAGAGAGACCAACACCGCTTCAATCACCGACTGCAGGCTGCAGGCAATATCACAATGCCGCTCTTCCAATCTTTCTCCCGGCAACCGGGGTGCCCCGAAGGCCCGGATAAACCTTGGGCTGTACATTCTTCTGCCTTCATTAAAAAACCCGAAAAAACGCATATCTAAATGAAAACTTCCATCAGGCTTTACAGCTATAATTGATTTGAATTGATCGGCGTACGCCGGTTTTCCGTACGCGGCTAAGCCCATTACGCTGCCTTCGCCTTCCATCGCCTGAAACCCAAGGAAAGTCGTCACTGCCGTATATAAAAGCCCCAGCGAGTGCGGAAAGCGTATCTCTTTGTTCATTGAAATACGGTTACCTTCCCCCTCGCCGCAGGTAAGCGCCGACCATTCGCCGACGCCGTCAGCTGTTAAAAACGCGGACTTATCAAATCCCGAGACAAAAAAAGCGCTTGCCGCGTGCGAAAGATGATGGGGAATAAACAGGACCTTCCCCTCAAAACCCAACTCCCGCTTAAAAACAAGTGGCATGATAAGGCGATCGGCAAGCCAATGAGGGATCGTATCGATAAAATTGCGCAGTGAAAAAGGATAAGATTGAAGATGTGATTCGATAACGCGGAAAAACTTTAAGAAAGGCTTTTCATAAAATCCGATATAATCGACATCATTAAGAGAAACTCCCGCCTGCTGAAGACAATAATTAACCGCGTTTATCGGGAAAACGGGGGTATTCTTACGCCGGTTAAAACGCTCCTCCTGCGCGGCAGAAACGAGCTTACCGTCAGATATCAGGCATGCGGCTGAATCATGATAAAAACACGAAACACCTAAAACCTTCATCGGATCCTCATATGATTGATTTTGAAGCCGATCGATCAGATACCCGCGTATATGAACGACACAATGACCGTTGGCCCGATATAATAGACCACCGCCGCTAAAAGAGCCAGAATGATCAGGATCGGAGCAATGAGGAATAATTTATGCTGGCGGATCATATACACCATCTCTTTAAAGATATAAAGTATTTTTTGCATCGTTTTCTAAGACCCCCGCATACTTTCATTCATATCGACTGCGCGCGCTTTTACATCTTCCCAGAAAGAGCCCGGCCTAAGCTGCGTATCTGTATTTAATCTCACTTTCATAAGCTTCATGATCAAAGCAAAAACCCCGAAACCAAAAAGATACACGATCAGCAGAAGCAGAGCGATAACCGCCTTTTGCACGATACCGAAAAACTCTTTGATTTTCTTTTTAACGTTCATATATTCAGGAAACCCTTGTTCATTCTTTAAGGCAACAGCCGATCTTAGAGAGCACCGAATCAACAAGGCGTTTATCGAAATCGACCTCTAAAAGCTTCAAAGCTTCCTGCCTGGTCATTTCCCCTTTTCGAATGAGCTTGCTCATCTCAACATGATAATGCGTATACCCGAATTTCCGCATCGCCTGATAAACACTGACAAAATTCATCATACAATTAGTAGAATTCCGCGGATAACTCACGCGAGGCGCTTTCCACCGAAGTTCTTTTTGCAATATTTCCGTGATCGCTTCAGGCTCATACGGCAGGAACCAATGCGGGGAGACCGCGGTAATGCGGAATTTGCGGTATCTCTGCAACACCTCTTTGATACTGCGGGGAAAATCTTTATACGGCGCCAACAGCCTCAAATATTTTGATATAAAGAATTCAGTGGCCTTCGACATAGAAGCATATTCATTCCCGGCTCCCCCATTTTCTGTCGATTGCCCCTTGGTCCAGCCCGCGACAACCAGCGGGATATGGTAGCGCGCGGCAAGATCATAGGTCAGCTGTAAATACCATATCGCGCAAACATGGCATAGCGGCGCGTCAGTGTCCAGGGTGACCATCCGCGCGAATATATCTTTCATGAAATCAGACTTGAAATACAACCATTCAACCCCCAGGATATCGACGGCATTGCGGATATTCTCCAAAGCCTCATCATTCTCAAATCCATGATCGAAGGTAAATGCCAGGACGTTCATCCGGTACTTTTTCTTCATATAATACAAGCTTACGGTGCTGTCTTTCCCTCCGCTCATCATCACCAGGCAGTCATATTTGCTTTTTCCCCTGCATTTACCCAATATTTTGATCAATTCCGACTCAAGCGGCAGGCCCGGCTGTTGTTCTAAACCCTGCTTTTTCTGGAAATCAACGCAGATATTACATACACCCTCCTGATCAAGCCATATATCAGGCTTAAATTCAGGCAGTACGCATCTTTTACATACCAAAGCACTCATAAAAATCCTTTGCTCACACGAATCTATTTGACTTTAATAATAATATTGTCTAAAATTATATCATAATGTTTATTCTCTTTCTATCATTAATGTTTTTGCGCCCTTATATCTCTTCGTTAGCATACCCCGAGCTCAATTATTTTTATTCCACATATATGCTTTTCTTCGCGCTGCTCTACGCCGCTTTTAAGATCAGATCTTTCAGATCCCTGCAACGGGTTACTCCGGCAATACTTTTATTCTGCCTTGCACTGTCCATTTCCGTCCTGTTCTCACTTCAGCGGCAAAACAGTATCGCGGAACTCTACAAATATATAAGCGCGCTCCTCTTCTTCTTCATTGCAGCCGGATTCACACAGCGGGAAAGATCCCTCTGTATCAATACGCTGGTCATCTACGGCGTTATACTGAGCATTTACGCGATCTATCAATACTACTTTGGCTATCTCAACGTCCTGCATTATGTTCGGGCCCTGGGGATAACAGACCCTTCCATCATTGAAACGTTAAGCCAAAACAGGGCGTATTTTCCTTTTGTTTCACCGAATATGCTCGGAGGATATATCGGGATGCTTATCCCGCTTACCTTGATCAGCGATAAAAGGACCTGGCTCATGATCCCGTTGATCTTAACCCTTTTTCTGACGCGATCTTTTGGCGCCATAGCCAGCACTTTTCTAGGCGTGTGCCTCTACACGGCATTGCATGCCAAAAGCCGCAAAATGATCCTGGCGATGCTCAGCGCTTTACTCCTGGCCCTGGGGATCGTTATCATCATGCGCACCACGACCGCAAAAGAACATATCCAGCCCATCTTCTCGACTTTAGCGAGAATAAACTACTGGAAAGAAACCATCGCCATCATTCTGATATCACCTCTTACCGGGATCGGTATAGGCAACTTTAACCTCCCTCAAACACGATTCGCGCACAATTCATATTTACAGATCTGGGCTGAAATGGGTTTAACCGGGCTTATCGCTTTTGTCTGGTTGATCGTGCTTTCGTGCAAACAAGCGATGAACAACCTGCGTTTGAAACAGGAAAACAAACGGGCGACGATAGCGCTCTTCTCTTCTGTATCGGTTTTCCTCATACACAATATTATTGATTTCACTTTTTTCCTGCCGGAGCTGGCATTACTCTGGTGGTTATTACTAGGGATGTTGATCAACGATGAAAACGGTCATAGTCATACCGACATATAACGAGAAAGACAATATCGCGCCTCTGGCGAAACGTATATTGAACATCCTTCCCCAGGCACATATACTTTTTGTCGATGATAATTCCCCTGACGGTACCGGCGCAGCAGCGGAAAACATCGCCCGCACCGACCCCCGGGTCAGTGTCCTGCACAGAAAAAGCAAATCGGGGCTCGGAAAAGCTTACATCGCCGGTTTCCGGCAAGCCCTCGCCTTAAACCCGGATTATATCGTGCAGATGGACGCGGACTTCTCACACGACCCCGGGTACCTGCCTGATTTTCTCGCAAAGATCCCCACAGCAGAACTTGTTATCGGCACACGCTACCACAAAAACAAAAAAAACCCATCAAATATAACTCCCCTGAGTTACTACGCGAACTGGTATACCCGGTTTATTTTAAAACTGCCCACCAGCGATTCTTTAGGAGGATTCAAATGTTTTAAAAGAGGGCTCCTGGAAGGGATAGGCCTGGACACATTCATCTCTACAGGCTTTGTCTTTCAGGCAGAATTCACTCATAAAGCGTATACGGCTGGATTTAAGATCGCGGAGATCCCCATCGACTTCTACCAAAGAAAATCGGGGGCGACTAAGAAATCGGCGGGCATAATCGCGGAAGCATTCTTTAAAGTGCCGCTCATCCGGATCATGCACGCCTGGAGAAAACGATCTTACCGAAGAGAAAGAAAATAAATACGGATCGGCCGAACGGCCGCCGCTCCAAGAAGGCCTTAGCACACCAATATCTTATTCCCGGACAGGCTCCCCTTGCTTTTTCGGATGGACCGGCGCATATATTTATTGGTCATGAATAAATACAGTATCCGCGGCAGATCATACACACATGAAACGAGGATATTGTTCAGAAAAAAACGTTTATCATTCTTGGAGATCAATAAGCGGCGGTTTTTAAAACAAAGGTATTGCCGCAACTTCCGGTGAGTCCCCGAAGCGTTGCCGTGATGGCTGCAGACCGCCTGAGGATAATACCATGCCTTGTAACCGTTACTTCGCGCTCTCCAAGACAGGTCAACATCTTCAACGAGGAAGAAAAATCTTTTATCAAAGAATCCGGTCGCTTCCTTGACTTTCAAAAGCATCTCCTTCTTATATACTGCCGCGGCACAACATGCTCCAAAAACAGGCTTCTGGCTGGCGAAGGAAACGCCGTCAGGCCGGCCGCTGCCGATATCGCGGAACCTTCTGAAATATGTAAGTTTTATCCCGGTTGAATATATCGTCTTTTTATCAGCGCGCAAGATCTTTGGCTGTATGATCCCTGTATCCCGCGGTAAAGCCGTGATCGCCTTGCTTATGTCAAGAAGAAAATCCTTTTCCAGGGCACAATCGCAATCCAGGGTTAAGACCCACTCGCCGCTTGAGGCATTGATCCCCTGGTTCCTCGCTTCGGCTGCGCCGCGATTGGTATCATTCTCGACCAGCAAAACAGCCGGATAAGTGCTTCGTATAAAGCCGGCGGTGCCGTCCCGAGAGCCGTTATCGACAACAATAAGCTCATAATCACGATATTCCTGCGCCTCAACCGACCTCAAAGAGGCTTTTACGAATTCAATACTATTGCATGTTATAATGACGATTGAGAGCATCCCACTCATCCTTTAATTCTTCGTTAGTTAACGCGTCTGTCCGGATAATACACTTTTGGTTGCCGTCATAATCAGGCCAGGCGTACGATTTGATCCCGCCGGACTCCCGCAGAGAAGAAAAATATTCCGTGCCGGGAAAAGGCGTGGCGAAAGAAAACTGTAAAGAATCCGGCTCAACGGCTTGTATGAATTCCCTGGTTTCTTTTATCGATGCTTTTGATTCTCCGGGCAACCCTAAGCAAAATGTCAAATGGACTTTTATTCCGAGCTTCCGGGTTAGTTTTATTGCCTGCAAAGATTTCCGAAGGTTCATTTTCTTTTTACAGGCGTTCAGGACCCTTTGATCAGCCGACTCGATCCCATATTTAACCGCGTAAAGCCCTGCCTGAGCCATACACGAAAGCATCGCGGTGTCCATAAGATCAGCGCGCGCCATTACCGCCCAGGGAACGGCGATACCGCGGCACTTGATCTCTCTGCATATCCCGTGAACATGTTTCTTATCATAATTAAACAGGTCATCGTCAAAGTATACTGCCTTAAACCGGTAATTCCTGATCAAAAATTCCATTTCATCTATTACTTTTACCGGGTCCCGCATCCTGTATTTCCGCTCAAAATACATCGTTTGAGGCCAAAGGCAAAAGGTGCAGCTAAAAGGACACCCGCGGCTGCTCTGCATCTGAACATTCGGCTGGGCTAATCCGGCAAATCCATCATTATAATTGTACAGGGGCAAAGAGGCTCTTTCCGGCCAAGGCAGGCTATCAAGGTCACCGAGAGTTTTTCTGCGGGCAGTAATAACGATCCGTCCGGCTTTGCGAAAAGCCACACCCGGCACCGATTGTAATGGCTGCCCATGGCTGACGGCTTCAGCTAGATCTGCCAGAGAGGTTTCGTATTCTCCGATCAAAATGAATGAAATAAAATCATAACCTTCAAGGATAAATCTCGGGTACACACTGGCATGAGGGCCGCACAGAGCTATCAGGCAGCCGGGTACCGCACGCAGAAGGCCCTTGATCATAGTGATATCATTATCGAAACTTGGCGTTGAGGTCTCTATAACGATAAGCTCCGGCATAAAGCTTCGCACTTTTTTCACAAGGCAAGCTTCATCCATCCCTTCGGCGATCGCATCAAGAAGCAGAACAGTATGATCATACTGCTTCAGGAGTGCCGCGGCGTAGGCGAGGAAAAAAGGGAACGGCAGATACTGCAGTTTCCCTTCTTTGAGCGGCTTGACCGTAAAGGGCCAACGGGAGCCCGCCCTTACCCCGGAACGGCCCTGTCTTCTCCACGGAAGGTTTAATAATACAATACGCATTATTTTTTCAGGTCCAAATGGCGCTCAATTTTCTGAAAGAAAACATTAATATCATCAATGCTCACGGTAATATCTTTTGTGTCTGAACTTATCCTCTCGATGTTATGTTTTATTCCCGGTAACTCCTGGCGTAAAATGTCATCGCTCAACGATACCACCGACTGTTTAAGGACAAATAAAGATTCTGTGGCCTTGGATAAAGATTCTGTGCTCGTATAAAGAAACTCAGCCATTATCCCGGCCATGCGGATCAACCCGGCTAAAACAACGCTCATCAGAAGTATTATAATACTGATGATTGCAGAATTGACACCCGTGAACTTGAAAAAAAGCACATACCCGCATAATGCGATCCCCGCCACTAAGACCGCGGCCGCGGTAATATCTAAAACACGTGTGGTCGGCATTTTTTTCCTTTTCATAGCCTCTCCTTTTTGCTAAAACCTTCTGTGGTCAAAATTTTTGAGCGGACGATTCAATCCCTTGAATGAAGGGCTTAAGATTCCAGATCCAATTATTGAAAGCATTAAAAAAATACTCCAGGAACAAAGAATTGAGGAACGGATGCTTCGCCTGGAACAACAGGCGCCAATCACCATGCCGGCAGGCCAGGTTGGCCAGCGCGTCCAGGAAAGCGTCATCTTCAAAGGTATCCAAAGAAAACAGCAAATGCTTATACAAAAGCCTGATAAAACTACCGCTCTTGAATTCTTTTTTCAATGAGCCGCCTGAGATCAGGTGAAGCGCGAGGCAATTCTGGACAAAGGCATTCGACCCGGGCAAAAAAGTCAATAAACTATTTTCAGGCCGCCCCTTAAAGTGGCAGGCGAACGTCAGGTCAACTAAAGACAGCCAATAGGTAGACGGCAAAGGATCAGGATACGACGAAGACCGGCAAATGAACATATATTCCAGGTCCTTTAACGAATGATGCAACGCCAGCAAAAAATCCAAATAAAGCAGCTCCGGGCGCCCGGCAGCACTGTCCTCGCCGATAAAACGGTTCGCTAAACCCAGGTTATCTTTCACCTTTAACAACAGCTTTTCCTCACTGGAATAAAATCCCTGTCTCTGATTATACGGGAAATACCATCTCCAGAAATTATTGAGGACAGAACAGGCATCATCCTGTTTATAATGGTGCGCTATCGCCTGAGGCTCATAGGAATAACTATACCCGGCCTTCACCAAGCGGTTGCAAATATCAACATCCTCGTAATTATTCCTTAGTATTTCGTTATAACCTCCGATATTCACCAAGGCTTCTTTTTTAAATACAGTATTCGAACCGAACAAAAATCCCGGGTTATTCCCTGCCCCATCCCAGTGCTGCTTCATATGCACGCTGCGCCAGATATCGGCAAAGCTCGACTGGTTGCGCTCAACAAGTTTTCCGCCTACTCCTGCGGTCTCTTTCCCCTCGAACCTGCGCATCATAAGCTTAAGCCAGTCTTTTTCCGGCACGCAGTCAGCGTCCACAGAAGCGACATATTCAGACTTCAAGCTGTTTATCGCGGTATTCCTTACCGATGCCAGTCCGCTGTTACTCTCGAGCCGAATAAGTTTTACCGGATATGACGAGACGATCTCAGCACTCCTATCGCTCGAACAGTCATCGATAACCAGGACCTCCTTTAACGGGTAGGACTGCTGCAATACCGCTTCAATGCTCAAACGGATGGTTTTTTCAGAATTATAACAGGGGATATAAAGGCAAACATCGTTCATACTGTCCACGCTTAGTGCATGTGCTTCTTTAAGAAATCTTTCGCGGCGCGGATCTCTTCTAAAACCAGAGACGGCGCTTTTTTATTTTTCTTAAAAGGATTATTTAAACGGACAAGGGTATTAAAAGCTTTCTTATAAAGGTACTGAGCGTATTGGTACGCCCTGAAATACTGGCGCTTGTAGAATTTAGGTTGTTTTATTTTCCGCGCTTTTAGGGCTATCAATTCAGGGATACTATTGGTACCGTACTGCGTATCATAACAACTCATCAGGCAGCCCGAACATTGATCTTTCAGCACGGATCTTCGCAGGCGCTCATGCGCAGCTGACCCCCATATCTGCGTGATCTTTTTTTCCTTACAATTGCCGATCACGATCTCAGAAAGCACCCAACAGAGATGAACATCCCCCTCCGCGGAGATCGGGCAGGAGCTCCATAAAGCAGGGCATTGCGCATTTGTACCGTGCTGCCTCATGCCCGTAAGGTAGGCGGGAATATTCCTCAAATAGGCAGGCGGATTAGTGGAAATCCTGTATTTCCTGGAAAGCTCTATGACTTTTTCAATGTTCCCCCTGATATCCTCGAGCGCTTTTTCGCCGCACAAGAACCTGCTGGCGCACGACTTATCGCTTAAGAATATATCGCTGAACGGCTGGAACTTTACCGTAGTTACCCCCAAACGAGCGGCCAATTCCATGACTTCGGAAAGGGCGCCGAAATTCAGGTTACAGACCATGGTAGCGATCGTTGTTTCGATATTATAGCGGCGTAAGTTTTCCAGGGCCTCGACAGCTTTTTTATAATTTCCGCTCCCGCGCAACGCATCGTGGATATCCTGCGTGCCCTCGATAGAAATATTGACCACCCCGACACCGGATGAGGCAAGCATCGCAGCCGTTTCATCGGTGATCATGGTACCGTTGGACGTAAGGCAGGTATTGACCTTGCGCTGGTTGGCGAACGCGATCAGCTCCCCGATATCCGGGCGCATGAGCGGCTCCCCCCCGCTAAAAACGATACTGCGGGGATGCAGGCCGACGATATCAACTATCAAATCCTTAAGCTCGCTCGTCGTCATTTCAGGCGCAGCCGTCAGAGGTATCTGGCACATCGCGCACCGCAAATTACAGCGGTTCGTGATCGAAATTATTACTTCCGTTAATCTTGGTTCCATTTTTAATGTTCTTTCCGGATCACCGACTCATACCGTGATAATAACGCGACACCTGCGTTCAACAGGTCATTCTTGCGCCCTTGTGGAACGCGCAAGCTCTCTACTTCTTTGCTGAAATTCCGTACGATATCTTCTAGAGCGTCTGCCTCAGGCCGCCCCCAACACGTCTGCAAACACGGCCGATCACAACGCAGCATCCTTTCCCTCGCCCGAGTTGCCTCTGGGGTCTCTAAACATTCGCTCAAGGTCATTTCCTTGACATTGCCGAAAGCCGGGCCGCAGCTTCTCACAAAGGCATCAGGCCCGATATCTATAAAAACAAAAGGGTTGCATTTCCAGTCTTTTTTAGTCAGGTCCCACTGAAAATATCTCAGCCATAAAAAAGGGTCATGCAAGAACGCAACGTAGCCCTCTTTCTTCTGAAACGCGGCTATTTTTTCTATCTGTTGCTTCAAGAGCGGTAAATACTCATTGGTGACCCAGAAATTCCCCGATTTTATCGTATTTTGCATATCATCCTGCGTCACAATGACCGGGTGATACACGAGGCATTCAACGCCCCGCTCCCTCGTTACGGGAATGATCTCAGACAACTCAGAAACATTTTCTTTCATGATGGTCGTCCAAACTGAGATCTGCGGGCCTTCAGGATAGAATTTCTTTTCCTCGCTCAAGCGGCATAACGCGTCCAAGGCCATCTTAAACGCGCCGGGTACACCCCTGATACCGTCATGCACCTTGGCAGATGCGCCATCAAGAGAAAGAGCGATATTGCTTAACCCCGAGCGTATGACCTTACGCGCGAAAGCCCTGTCGATGATCTGGCTCCCATTGCTGACCAATTCAGTTTTTATCCCCAGGGAAACCGCGCAGGCGATGATCTCAAATATATCCTTGCGTAAAAAAGGCTCCCCTCCGGTGAAAACCATGACACTGTCAGAATCCCATGCCGCTATCTCTTTAAAAAGTTTTTTTAAGAGCCCCAGGTCCAATTCATGTTCCCGCAAGATCTTGCTTACTCCGCACATTTGACAGGAATAATTACAGCGGTGCGTCAAACTGACAAATATCCAATGCGGCTTACTCAAGGGAGCATTCACCGCGCTTGAAAAATAAAACCCCAGGTTCTTTTCTAATTCTTTAAGCAGTTCCATATTTTTACTTTCTTGACTGAACGACAAACGCCCTTCTTTTCATGACTGCACTTCACATCGGTAATGCGCGTGGAGTTCGCGCGCGAGCTCTCGGAACCTGTTGAGCCGGTCCCTGCGTATTGCAGGCGTGCTCTGGGGGCTCCACCACCCATCATCTTTTATCTCGATACCATACTTGTCGGAATTAAGGCTCAAATAAGAATCTTCCTCTAAATGGCAGCCGGTGATCTGGTCAAAACGATAAATATAGCGCGCGTTTTCCTTGACAAAGTCCAACGTTAGCTGAAAATCATCTTCCGTTTCCGTCGGGTAACCGATAAGGAAGAAGCTATTCACCCTGATCCTTGCTTTCCAGGTATCGCGAATGATCCGTTTGATCTCCATGAGGTCGGTATTCTTACGCATATCCTTGAGCACGCGGTATGAGCCGCTTTCCACGCCGTAAGAAAGGTCGGTGCAGCCAGCCTTTTGCATATGGCATAACAAGCTATAGCCCATTTCTTTGCGCAGCGTCGCTTTTGCCGACCAACGGACCTTTAAGCGCGACTTAATGATCAGCGCGCAGAGCCTTTCCACCCGCTCGATACTGCCGTTAAAGGTTGAATCGACTATTTCGAAATCAGTGATGCCGTACTCAGCGGCCAAATATGAAAATTCGTCAAAGACTTTTTCCGCCGATTGATACCGGTAGACTTTCCACAACGGGCTATCGGCGCAAAAAGTGCAGCGGTTCACGCAACCGCGGCTGGTAATGACCGGCAAACTCCGCTTTGTATAATCCTCCAGGTTAAAATCATGGAAATCAGGCGGCGGCAGGATATCGAGGTCCCGTATAAGCTCTCGCGGCGGATTAGCGTAGCAGGCCCCATTCTTATAAAATACCGCGCCCGTGACCGAATTAAGGCCCTTATTTTGCCTGATCAAAGAAACTATTTCTAAAAGCGGCTCTTCCCCTTCCCCGTCAATGAACAGGTCGAAAACACCGCTTTCGATAACAGCGGTTTCCAAGTGCGCCCTGCGTTGTATTCCGTCTATGTATATCCGTTTTACCCTGGCGACCTCACAGCCTCCCGCTACCAGCGGCAAGTGAGGCGCGCGTTTTTTGAGTTCCTGAGCCAAGAGCAGGCTCGCCGACATATTTGACATGAATAAAGAAAACCCGACGACAGAAGGGCCGAGCGCCAGTATTTGCCGGGCCCAATCACCGATAAGCGGGCCTAAGACAGGTTTGATATGCCGGTTAAAAAGTTCAGGGGACATAAAATATTCCGGGAAATTCAAATCCCAACATTTCTTTTCCGGAAAGACCTTATACAACGCCGCGCTAAAATCAAAACACCTGACACTGACACCCTGCTGCTGCAAGAACCCGCTGAGATAACTGATACTGATCGGCGGCTGTGAAACACCCCACAAGGGGCACATAGCCAAAACTAACTCTGCCTGGTCTTTAGCGTACCGCATAGAGCCTCTTGAACTTTTTCATGATCTGTTTTTAAAAAGCTTGTCTTTCTCCCAAATATCGGACATCTCAATAAACTCATCCCGGTAAGCGCACCACTGCAAACAGGGATATACGCATTTGCGTATCAATTTCCTTAGCTTACGGGCCTCTTTTGAAAACCATACTTCTTTCAAGCTATCGGTATTCATGTCCCCCACGACCGCTTCATGCTCAGACTGGTTAACGCAAAAATATATTTTCCCTTCCTGGACCACTTGAATACGGTTAAATCCGGAATAACAAGGCAGCTCCTGTGGTTTTAAAGCGGAGCGGAAATATTTTTTGATAAGCTTTAAATGAGGGATCGAATTGGCGATAAAGTCATAATTATCCCTGCTTGAGCGCTTATACTCAATAAGGAAATCGATCGCCGCGTCCAGGACAGGGAACCGCTGCTGCGGGATAAAAACCTCAGAGCTGAAATCAATACGGTTTTGATCCGTGTTGTCGTGTACAACGGGCTGAAAGATAATGCGCGGGATCTTCAATTTCCGGCATAACCCGACAACATCCCTGAGCTCATGCACATTTTGGTCCATGATAGTGCAGACGCAGACAATATTCGGCAAAACCAGCTGAGCGCGTTCTTTCATCCGGTTGAGCAGCGTTACGTTATCGATGATCTTTTGCAAAACGTTCTCCCCCCGTATCCGGGCGACACCTGCTTCTGAAGCCGCATCTATAGAAATACTTAAGTTATCCAGCTTAGATCCGAATATTTTCTCAATAACAGGCTCGGAAAACAACGTCCCGTTCGTAACGACCGTCACCCCGCTCATCCCGCAAAGTTTGGCGTACGCAATGATCTCATATATCCCGGGGTCCAAAAACGGCTCGCCTCCTATTAAGATCAGATACTTCACCCCCATAAGAGAAGCTTCTTTAATGAGCTTGCGGATAGTCACTTTATCTAATTCGGTTTGTTTATTTTGCAGGCGAAACGACTCCATACGCTCATGCATACTGCACATTTTACAACGCAAATTACAGCGGAAGGTAAAATTGATCTGCAGGCAATCCGGGGAAACAAGCGGATGATCGATCTTCCGGGACAGCCAGAACAAAAAACCCCGCTTCATTAAATACAATAATCGTTTATGGTCGATACTCATGACATTACCTCTAATCGGTAAAACAGGGCAACAGGCACGGCGCCCTGCAGCCGGCAGCTTTCCGGCGCGCCCGGTCTGCCGCGGGAGCGCGGAAGATCCGCGCTAAAGGCTCTTTGCGGATATCCCCGTAACAATCAAAACAAGTCGTTATCTCGCCGGTATACGCGATAAGCATTGTTTTTTCCGCGTTACGGCACTGTATATCGGAATTAAGAAGCGTGCCGCGGAAATATTTTTTTACTAATGCCAGGTTATTCTCTGAATTCCTCACAAACGCGCGGTTCTGCCTTTTAAAAACAAGGATATCATCACACGCTTTATCAAGAGCCGGCAGCCTTTCCGCGGGGACCCAATAGTTGACCTCGCCCCCCCTGTCTTTGAGGATCCGGTTATTGGCAAGTAAGGGCTGAAATTGCAAAGAATCAGCGTTCAACGATAAAACAGTACTCGCAATCGAAGACAACTCTTCCAGGTTTTCGTTCAGGATGATCGTGATCACATTGAAATTTATGCCCGGGAAAAGCTTTTTTTGCTCCGAAAGCGATCTTAACCCCGCGAATGTCCTTTCAAAACATCCCGGTAAACCGCGGATATCATCATGGACCCGGGGACGCAAACTATCGAGAGAAATACACAGCGATAACGAATCAGAAGTCAAATACGGCAGGAGCTTTCCCAGGAAATCCTGCGTGAGCAAAATACCGTTTGTCAGTATGCACACCCGGTACTTCCTTTCCTTGACAAAATCAAGGAGCGGAAAAATATCCGGCCGGATGAGCGCTTCACCGCCTGAGAGCACAAAATCCTTTACCCCCCAGGCAATCGCCTGGTCAATAAGGCCTTTAACTTCCTGAGTGGTATATTCAAGAATAGGCTTATCTTTTCTTATATCGCAGATCCTGCAGGAAAGATTACAGCGGTGCGTAATATCCAGGATAATGGTTTCCGGTTTTTCCAGGCTCACGTTCACCGGAGGCCGCTGCGCGCTTTTTCCTGCGGGAGCTGTTTTGCCGACCGCCCGATATTCCGTAAGATTGCCGCATAAATACACGATCTTATGCAGTAGAAAATACGCAAAAACCTGCATCCGCGGATAAATCCCGCGTACCTTGTGTTTTTTTATCAAAGAAAGGCCTAAGGTATAAGCAAAACGCGGTATTTTCAGAAAATTAATCATCGTTGCCCCCATAAAAAGCAAGATATTATCCGTTCTTATTTCTTTCAATAACGGATGGTCGCGGTGGGCATACTTGACCCTAAGATTACCTCTGCCGTATAAGTATGCCTGACGGATAAACGACCGCAGGTTCATATGGCAATTATGGGTGATCTCGATGCTTTGATTAAAAACGAACCTGCCTCCTGCCTTATAAAGCCTCCAGAAAAACTCCAGGTCTTCGCCGGCAGGAAAACAAAAAGACTCGGCGAATCGAGCGTTCACGGAGCTTTTTTTGTAAGAGACATTACAGGTGGGGAAAAAAATTATCTTTTTCTCAGAGCCGATCTCCGCGAAAATCGCCCCGTCGCTTAATGACTGGCTCACCAGCGCTTTTATGTTGCGCGTATCAACGCAGGTTTTGCCTCCGACAACGTCAACCCGCGGATTTAAGGCATACGATCCAAGCATGTCTCGCGCCCATGAGCTCGTTAACCGGCAATCATCATCGGTAAACCCTACGATATCGGCTTGAGACTGCCTGACCCCGAAATTCCTGGCAGCGGCCGGCCCAAGATTTTCCTGGAAGTAATAACGCAGATGCGCAAAAAAAGGCTTAAATGCTTCAACCATTTCCCTGGTCCCGTCAGTAGAGCCGTCATCAACAACGATTATTTCAAAACGCTCAGAGGGATAATCCTGTCCGAGGATCGATTCCAGGCAGGATTTAAGCTTATTTTTACGGTTAAATGTCGGGACAACTATAGAAATATCCATTAACGGCTTATCTTTATTTCACCGATGAAATACATATATTCACCGGCGGGTATCTTCTGCTTCTCTGAATTCAACACCTGGAGTACCCTCCCCCGGTGATAAATGTCAGAATTGATTATCGTCGGCGTCCACGCAAAACTCGAGCTCTTATAAGAGACACGCACAGCAGGCATATACTCAGAAGGGCTTTGCACCGCGCCGACACCGACAGGCCCTGAGACATCGGTTTCCCGATGGACACTATCCCAATCATCATCAAGAGTATCCTTAAAATCGGGGAATTCCCCGGAGTCCGTGCCGCAGGTCCAGCGGGTATAACGTTCGAGCAGCATCAGGTTCGCCTGTAAGCGGTCGACTTCTATTGCCCGGTCAACGATCATTTTCACAACAACTTCGACCGAACTACTGTCAGGTATCCTGATTTCCCATAACTGTCTCACCGGCAAATGCTGCCATTTGCCTTCTGCGGACACAAAAGTGTCTTTCTGCCGGACTTTCCAGTGAGCAGAAGACAAAGAATCATACCAGCGCCCTCCGGAACGTATCGCAGTATAGAATCCCATCCGTTTCGTGAGCTCAACACCGTCCCAAAACAACTGCCCGGAACCTTTCTCGAAAACAAACTTAAGTTTATCGGACTGCAGCGAACTTCGGGCCGGTTCAAAGGCCTCAGGGATATCCTCACCCAATACCACTTCCACATCCAGGCACGGGTATGTCCCGGGAGAATGCAGCACCTCTTTTTCCGGCTCAACTCTTTGGATGCGCACGATCCGGGCTCTTTCATTAAAATCAGCATTCATTATCTTGGCAAAATTATTCAGAGCTTTGGAAAACCTGACCGTTAAAGCCGGAAACTGTTTATTCCCGCTGTATACGCCGACTGCGCCATCACCGATACACCGCTGCGCTGCGTCAACTCCTGTTTCAAGAAAATTATCGGGGAAGCTCCCCCTGCCATATTCAGAGAACCAGGAGCGGTACTGATCTGAGCACATAAAACACATATATTGTTCTTCAAGCGGGACCTCCTGTTGGACTTCGAGGGAAACGTTCCAGCGGAAAGATGATCTTCCCGTGACCTCGATCCGCCATACTTCAATAAAGGCGATCCCCGGACGCCTCCCCCGCGCGGTAAGAGCATAAGCGCCTGTCTTCTCAACATCCCACTGAGCGTTATTAGAAGGCAATTGTTTTCCCTGCGAAAAGATCAAGGTCATCAAATGATACATCTTTGTCAAATACACGCCTGCCCAGGCAAGCAAACAAGAGCCATTATCGAACATCAACCGGAGATCGCCTTGAGAGAGAATAACATCATCCTGTTTCCTGATCAAATAGCTGTTGATATCAGGGATATTAAACACAACCGACCCTCGGAAATAAACGGCCGCTTGAGCCTCTCGACCGGCGTCTTGAGAGAAAGCTCCGGCGCTAAATCGTATGAGCCGGCAATTCAATATATAATCCGTGTTGTACACCTGGGTCTTCTTTACATGCGTGTAACTGTCATGAGAGATACCCAGAGACGGAATGGTGCCGCCGGCCAACCCGATAGACTGGCGTGAAACATTATGCTCAAGCAGCGGCTTTGCGTGCACGTCTTGCAGATCAATAACGGGGAATTCGCCTGATTCCACGGCAGTTACCCACCGGGTATAATCATTAATGAACATAAGGTCGATGTGCCCCGTTTTGATCTCCAGTGACGGGTGAGCCTCATAGCTGAAACTGAACTTTATCTCATTTCCTTCGCCTATCGATATTTTCCAGAGTATCGCCAGCGCAACGTTATAGAAAACGCCGCGGGCAGAGAATTCAGACTCATTATTCTGAGTGACTGACCATTCAGCCTGTGTTGAACTATACCACCGGTTTGCTATAAAAAAAGAACTCGTCACCCCGGTATTCGGGGTCATGAGTTTTTGCTCCCAATTAAAGAAAACACTGCCGTTATTAAAGACCACATCGAGCGGTTTTTTCTCCAGGACCACCACGCCTTCTTTGGCCCCTATCGTCTGTGAATACAATGAAACAGAATGTTCGATAAGGTCATCTTTGATCAACCGCCCGTCTTTCATGAACAATGCCCTTTTACAAAGCCGGCCCAAGAGCGCCAGGTCATGGCTGACAAAAATGATCGTCTTACCCTGTTCTTTTAATTCCAGGATCTTCTTAATGCATCTCCTTTGGTAAAATTCGTCGCCCACCGCCAGGATATCGTCGATTAAAAGGACCTCGAAATTAACGTGTATGGCGATGGCGAAAGCCAGCCTTACGAACATACCCTGAGAATAACATTTGACCGGCGCGTTAATGAACCTGCCGATCTCAGCGAAACTTACAATATCTTTCGCTCTCTCCTCGATCTCATGATGAGGAACGCCGAACAAGCCGACATTCAAATGAATATTCTCTAATCCCGTCAACTCAGGCTGAAATCCGGCGCCTAATTCCAGTAAACCAGACACTCTCCCGTTGACTGTGACCTGGCCCCTGTCCGGCTGCAACATACCCATGATCAATTTTAATATGGTTGTTTTACCCATGCCATTACCGCCGATAAGCCCGAGCGTCTCTCCCTGCTCAATATCGAAAGAAACTCCTTTTAACGCCCAGAAATTCTCCCACTGGGCCTTATGATCGACCACCATCTTAAGGCGGTACATTTCCCAGACATCGTTAAAAGAAATGATCTTCATTTATATATTTTTTAAGATCTTGTTCTCAAGACGAGAGAAAACAATAAAACCCAGGATAACACTCATAACAGACCAGCAAAAAACACCAACAAGCAAAACGGCTTCAGGGATAACGCCGTAATAAAGGATCTTCTGATAAGAAAGTATGAACGGGACCATGGGATTGAAATCAAATACCCACCGGTACTGCGCGGGCATGACGGCAGTGGAATAAAAAACAGGAGTGATCCAGAACAGGAACATGAGCGCGACAGTAAGTAAATAAACGATGTCCCGGAATAAAACAGTAAGTACCGATAAAAGCAGCCCCAACCCCAGCAACAAAACCAGGTGAAGCAAAAGTACAATACATAAAACCGGCAAAAGGAAGAATATTTCGGGGTTAAAAAATAAAAAAACCGGGAATAATACCACCCAACCGATAAGAAAATTAAGGAAATGCGCCAAGACAGAGCTGAGCGGCAAGATCTCACGGGGCAGGTTAAACTGCCGCAGGATATTTTGCTGGTTCAAGATTGACGACGAAGATTCCGTCAAGGCGTTGGAGAAGAACATCCAGGGTATAATGCCTGAGAAAATAAAAAGAGGGAAATTATGCATCTCCACTTTGAAAACACAGGTAAAAACAAATGTTATGACCGACATGATCAAAAAAGGGCTGATCAAAGAAGAATATACCCCGGAAAAAGATGAGGCGTACCGCGCCTTAAGCTGTGAGATAGCCATATCCCAAAGCGTATGCCGGTAAAGAAAAAGCGCCTTGAGCCTGTTTTGTATCATGATAGGAATGATCCCGCTGTATTCTTGCCGTCAAGTATCGCGTCTTCCATGGACATATACCGCCATGAGCCATACCGGCCGCACAAAAACATGTTCTTCCCCAAAAGGTAACCTGCGATCACACTGCGCGCCAGGTTGTAATTCCTGTCGTACAAAGGATACCCGTATTGAATATCATTGGCGCTGCTGACACAGATACGGTTTTCCGCGGAAAGAAGCCCTACTTTCATAAGATCTTTTTTTATGCGGGCGATAATACTCTTTTTATCAATCCCTTTTTTCTGCGCATAAGCTACTTCAATATATAAAGAGCTTTTATGGGCAGGTACAAGATGAGATGAGAAATTATGGGGAAAACCGGCGCGAAAGAAACACGCGTCACGCTGCGGATAATATATCCAATGCTTCCGGGTGAGCGATTCCGCGTCAAATCCGAGATTTAGATTAAAGATAGAATTCCACCTTAATTTTGAGAACGACCGCCTCACTGCCGGCGGCATCCAATGCAAAAGCCCTGCTACTTCAGGTAAAGGCAGCGTCGAGATCAAGCTGTCGAAAACTATTCTTTCCCCATTGGAGAAAGCTAGTTCCCGCTTCTCCAGATCGATCCCCGTAACCAAACAGCCGGTATGTATATGCCGCAGGCCCCTGGTAAACGCTTGCGGGACCTCGCTCATCCCCCCCGTTTGAGGATACCAAAACCGGGCATTATAGCCGTATTGGCGCTTACTTTCTTCAATGGTCCCTTCGACAACCTCCCTTAAGGTAGGAATGGGGATAAAACCATCAAACCATTCGCAGGTCATTTTCTCCGGAGGGATAGTCCAAAATTTCGTGTTATAGGGTATCATGAAATGGCGCGCGATACCGCGGCCGAAGGTAGCATGTATCCAGGACAAAAAATCCTTACTTTTATCGGTTCCCTTTCCGGGGCTCTTTTGCGCCTCGATAAAACCCAAGAGGCACTCTTCAACGACCGCATGCGGCAGCCCGAAAAGATTGGCCTGAAAAGGATAGCGGGTATCCACCCCGAACGAATGGACCCAGGCGCTTTTTCGATGCTCGGCTAAATTACCCGCTAACATCTCCTTGATCAGATCAAACACATACGCGTGCTTAAAATGCAGAACGTGCCCGCAATAATCAAAAGTAAAATCTTTTATTTTCTGGGAACGGCACAAGCCGCCAACCTCAGCCTCTTTTTCATACACGGAGCAATCGATACCGTTTTTCTGCAGATGCCATGCCGCACTCAAACCGGCTACCCCTGCCCCAAGGATAATAATTGTCTTTTTAACCATCTAATGCTGCTGTACCGAAAGATTTGGTTAAGAAAAAACTGCATGCGAGTAAGGCAAGGATACTGATAATTCCCGCGGAATTCTTGAACCCATGCAAAACAGCCCCGCAAAATGAATACATAAAAGCGATACATCCTATATACAACAGCGCTTTACGTTTTGAAAAGCCGGCTTTGAGCAATCGCAGAGCGAAATGATCGGCGCTTTTCTTAAAAATAGATCTTTTCCGGCGTATACGCATTAACATGACAAAAACCGTATCAAAAATAGGGAAACCCAGGATCAATAAGGGGCTCAACAGCGCTACCCGGTTCCCCATATCGGCATATTGCAGGTTCAATGAGATCGCTGCCAGTATAAAACCGATAAAATGGCTGCCGGAATTCCCCATATACATACGGGCTGGAGGAAAATTAAAAGCAAGGAAACTTACCAGGACAGCCGCTAATATTACCGCCAGAACCGCGCTTCCCAGGTCATATTGGAAGAGGCCCACCGCGAAAAAAGAAAACAACGCGATCACCGCGACAAGAGCGGCCAAACCATCCATGACATCCAAATGATTGAAGGCGTTCGTGATACCAACCACCCACACCAGCGTAATGAGCGCGTTCGCAACAATCCCGATACCTGCTATCTGGGTCTTTACATTAAAGAAAACAAGCAGCAAAGCCGCGAGCGCCTGGGCCGCGAATTTAGAAACAACCGATAACTCCCTGAGATCGTCGATAATACCGAAGACTAACATGACCAGGGAAGCCAGCAGTAACCCGAAGAGCTCTTTTATCCAGAAGCCGCCGCCGATAAGCCAAATAACCGATACCAATACAAAACTTAACCCCATCGCGATACCGCCGGTGAGGGGAATGCCGTTGACGGATAAAACCTTCGATTTGGCGAATCGCTTCATAAAATAGGATAAAAACAAAAAACTCACGCCTAAAGTAATAAGGAACAAGATAACAAATTTAACGATCATACCCGGGCTCCTTTTGTTTTCAAGATATCCTCATACATCGCTTGAGTCTCCGACACCATGTTTTGGACGCGAAAGCTATCCCCCAAAGCCTCTCGTGATGCCTGCCCCATCCGTTTCCTTAAAGCATCGTCTTTCAATAAGGCGCTCACCTGAGACGCCATCAATACGGGTTCATACGCAGCAGAGAGAAATCCGGTCACGCCATTTTTCACTACTTCAGCCACTCCCCCGGTATGAGTTACGACTACCGGCACTCCTGAACGCATCGCTTCCAATACCACGATCGGTAACCCTTCCCACAGAGAGGTCAAGACCAGTACATCCAAAGCGGCAAAAAGCTCAGGCATATCAAAACGCCAACCGGTAAGGATAACCTCATCTTTAAGGCCGGACTCAGCGGCCTTTTTTTCTATACGGCCGCGTAAAACACCGTCTCCGACAAGCAAGAATCTTATCTTATAAGGGAGCTGTTCCGCAAGAGAATATCTCCTTACTAAAGCAGCGATCCTGATAAAATCAAGGGGGTTTTTCTGAGGTTTAAAACAAGCGATCATACCGACAAGCAGGTCACTGCCGTGGATCCCCAGGCTCCCCCTGACCTTGGAACGGACATCTTCCCGTTGAGGCCGGAATTTATCGTAATCGATACCATAGCGTATCAGCCGGTACAGCGTGCCCCTGCCTATCTTGTGAGCGCGCCCCTTTTGCTGATCAAAACGGGAAACAACAACAACTCTGTCAGAAAACCGCGCGCAGATCCTTTCAAGTAAGATGTAAATAAACCTTACAAAACCGGGCTGATGATCGTTGAACGGCCACCCATGCACCGTATGGATAATAACGGCGGTTTGGGCAAGCCGGGCGGCAAGCCGGCCAAGAATACCGGCTTTAGAACTATGCGTATGGACAATATGGAACTTTTGTTCCCGGATAAACCAGTAGATCTCAAAGAAAGCGATAAGGTCTTTTAAGGGATTGACCGGCCGTTCCAGGAACCGCGACGCACGAACGCTCACGCCCGGGATCAAAGCAGCCTCTTGGAAAAGCAAGCCTTGACGAGCGGTAAACAATACAACGCTATACCTGGATTTATCAAGGCCGGCGGCCAAACTTAAGAGTTGTTTTTGCGCTCCCCCCAGCTCTAATTTCGTAATGACATAAAGCAATTTTATCTTCGGCATAATCTTATTTATTATATCGTTATTTATGAAAATTTCAAGCCTTATGACGAGCCTGAAACAGAGAGGGCCGGAAAAATAAAAAAGGCAAATCTTCCGTCGGAAAACAACAGATGACCTGCCTTTTTTAAGCTGCGAAAACCTATTTTTATCTGATCAAAGCGTTCTTTAAAATAAATGAAGCGAACACGATCGAAACCATAGACATGAGTTTGATCAAAATATTCAAACTCGGGCCTGAGGTATCTTTAAAAGGGTCCCCTACCGTATCGCCGACAACCGTCGCTTTATGAGCAGGAGAGCCCTTGCCGCCGTGATTTCCTTCTTCGATGTACTTCTTGGCGTTATCCCATGC
>CAZPNW010000031.1:0-16561 GCA_964588175.1 uncultured Planctomycetales bacterium | reverse complement strand
CTTAAGGGAAGTGTTGGCTCCTTATGAGGCTCTTTCGATAATTGCCCGGAATATCCGGGAGCAGGAGGCTCAAGGAAGGCCTGTTGTCATCAGGATCACCGGCAGGCCGGGGGCAGAGGAAGCAGAATTTATCGCTGACCTAAAAGATGTATTTTCTGGAGAGAGAACGCTTTGGTATGAGCCTCAGAATATGCTTTTTACCCGCCTTCATGAAGAGTTGAGGATCCCTGAAATGTTCAGATTTGAAACCGCTGCCGCAGAAAAAGTGATCGCGCGGTTAAAAGAAGATCTTGATATTATTTTTATCCATCATCCTTACGCTTCGAAAGGCTACTATGGCGCGTTGAATGATCTTACAGCTCCATTACAGGCGGATATCAAGATCTTCCTGGAGTGCGATGAGATAGAGCGGCTCCAGCGCATTAAAGATTATCATCTTGAGATCGGAGAGATAGGCTTGCTCAATAAATTTTACCGGTATACCATCGATCAAGACCGCAGCGATGCGGATTATTGCGTAGATACTTCGATCTATCCGATACTTTTAAGCGATATTTATACGCGTGAAAGAAAATGGCAGGTCGTTCATGAGTTAAAAAGAGGAGATATCATCAACCGGTTGGACCGCGCGGAAATGTTCCAGCAGGATGATTTTGCTTTTATATTTGAAAATCTCCGTCAGATAGCCGCAGAGGCCGGTTTGCTGCGGGAATTCAGTTACGCGGTAAAAGATGAAGCAGCGATGCTTTTAAGCGAAGATGAAAGAGCACACGTCCGCATGGGCCTGGCGCGGGAGGCAGCTGAAAGGTTCATGTCGCAAAAGGAAAAGAAGATAATTGCCGAAGGGCTCAAGCATTGGCTGGAAAGGTTGAATATTCATGATGCGCTTTTAGATTATGGAGTCTTCGAATATTCATTTTCTCTGATCAGTAATCTTGGGGTCAGAGGAAAAGGCGTTACCAGGCATAGTGACGCTGATATCCGACTTGTTGTTAAGCTGCCGGAGTCAACCACAATAACGCTTAAGGATAAAACTTCCGAAGAACTATTGCGTGATGACCCTGAGGCGCATTTTGCGGCATACCTGGCAGAGCGGACCTGTGGAGTATCTCATCCGGGCAGCAGGTTCGGCTCCTATATTTATTTTCCGCTTAAGCAAACAGGGCTTTTTAATGATCTGGCAATCACTGACGTGGAAATTCATGTTGTCCCCTTACGATTGCCTTCAGGCAAAGATCAGCATGGCGGATCATTAGAACGTATTCTTGCTTTGCTTTTTGGATTGGAATACCACGGTTTGGAAATAGCAGCTTCGAGTGAGCATACCGGAAAAATAATGGTTGAAGAGATCCGCGGCTACCTGGATGCTCAGGGCCTTGAGGCATGCTTTATCGATTTTATATTCTCAGAAATTGATGTGTTAAAGGAAAAATTTGTCAAGCATTCACGATTTTTAGAAATGTCCGGGTCTCCTGTGCGGTCCTTGGGAAATTCAGGAGAATTCCGGCGGGTAACTCGGGTTTTGATCGATAAGCTTCCTTATATTAATGGATCTGTCCATCTCTTGGCTGGGACGCGCCGCGGTGAAATCATGAGGGTGTGGGAGGCCATAACCTCTGCTGTTGAGTGGGGTATTTTTAGTATAGATCAGCTTGGAGTAATTAATGCTGTTTTGCGTGAATATCGCGATAATGGCCCGAAACAAAGTAGAGGGGATCCTTATAATGAGAAAGCCGCGTTGATTGCTGTACGCAGGTTCCTTGATTTTTGTTTCACTGAGAATATCCTGAGGCAGAAGATGCCTGTTTTGTATGCGGCTTTCTATGAAGAAGAGTTCGGTATCTCTTTTGGTTACCGTATTACCGATGAATTATTGACCCAGGAGAGAAAAGCCAATTTCGCCGAACAGGATGTTTTTAAAGATGTTATGAAGCGATGGGAGGGCAGGCAATTTGTTATCGCTGATATTGGTGCCGGGACCTGTGAAGAAGGCCTGGCTTTAGCAGCGGAGTTCCCTCATGCTCGCGTGTACATGTTTGATGCCTGCGCGGGTAATATCCGTTACCGCATAGATCGACTGCCGGAAATCCTTACGGTGGGTGATGCGGGAAACAGGATACGGTTTTCGATAAAGGATTGCCGGTTTAAGTTTGAAGGTACCGGGTTAGCGGATAACTCAGTTGATTTCGTGATGGTCACCGGTATTACTTTGACTGTCGAGTCGTATCAGAACAAGCTGGAATTATTCAAGGAAATTTACCGGATCTTAAAAGCCGGCGGCTTCTTGTTTTATGATGCTATAAGCTGTCATGAAACAGGAAAAGTAAGAGAATATCTCACGGCTCGAGGGGCAGAATTTAAGAGTATTTATCCTCAAACGGGATTGCGGGTTTCGGATTTCGCTTTTCCCTGGTTCTTGTATCAGGTCAACAAGAATATTTACCCGTTGGGCAGATCATCTTCTGCTCTTCAGGAAAGCTTGCTTTTCGCGCGGTCTCCGCCGGGTCTTGGTAATGATGATGTGATCCTTCCGCAGGCGAGCTCGTCTCCTGTGAGGCCCCGGCGTGAATTAAATGAAGCAAAGATCCGGTATGCCCGCGCTTTAGGCGCTCCCAGCGGCAATGGCCTGAGCGTGCTGACCAAAGATCAAGTCAACAGGAAACAGCGTAGGTACTCAAGCCGCCTCACACAATTTGCCTTAGATGATTATTATATTGAACGCCACGATGATGAAGATTTTGACTGGGATAAGATATTTGGTGAAGGTTTAGCCGCAACAGAGGATGCTTGTGCTGCTTCTCTTAAAAAGCTTTACGCGCGGTGGGATGAGGTCCGCGACCCGCCTGACCTGGATGATTGGGCAGAGGAAGAGCTGCTACCAGTTTGTAAGCGGCAAGAAATATCTTCTGCGTCGTTCGATACTGATACGATAGGCCTTCTTCGTGACCACATAAGAAATAAAACAGGCAAAGAAATAATTAAATTAGATTTTACCGGCTATCCGGATTCTTTTTACGATGCCCGGGAGGCGGTCAATAAAATCGTTCCCGCTATAAAGCAGGGGCATGCTCTTGAGCTTATCTGCAACAGGGTGAGCCAATTTGATACATTCGCTCAATTGATCGACGCTGAATTCGCGCGGCAATTGAATTTTACTCCTACCGGCCGATCCAAGAATAGGTCTTGCTGTGGCGACGGGTTTAACTACGGGGAAATACATTTTGCTTTGCGGGACCTTTTACATAATGCCCTGGTGCATGGGAACCATTTTGAGCTTTCCCTGCCTGTCTTTTTCCTGTTCGATCTTCATGAGCCGGAATTGTCGGTATTTGACCTGGCTTTAGGGGAAACTCCTCTTTATGTTAAAGAGAGAGCAAAGAGCGCGCAGGTCAGCGGAGAAGGCAGGTTCATCGATTCTATCCTTAATTTCTATAACTTTGGTTTTTACGGCTCTCTTATCAAGGATAGCCGCAGAGAACAGCCTATCGGCAGGCAGGTGTCGGTCTTAATGCGTAAAGATGATCATCGAGACCCGTCGTTGCGTTCTGTTCAGTTTGAATTGCAGCTCGCTGCGCAGGGATTACAGGTATGGGCGATCAATGGTAATGAGCGTCAAGAGTTAGTTGTTAATAATAGGGTTGTTGATGCCGGTGATGATACGGTTAAGTTGATGCAGTATTTGCTGCTAAATCCCGCATTTGACTCTCGGACGCAGGAAGGCCTGGCAGGCAGGCAGCGGATCGACTGGTGGGGATGGTTCTTTGAAAAATATTGCCGTGGCGATTCTTCCCCCTGGAAAATAGAACAGGTCCATAAAGATGCCTCTGATGAACTGGTGAAGTTTTGCTTAACCGATCCGCAGACCATGATCCGCCTTTATTTGAGTTCGTGCACGATCGATCATGTTTTAGATCGTATTGAATGGGAATATGTGATTAAGGACCGGATTTTTAACCGCACGAACCTTGAATATTATTTCCTGCTTTATACATTTATGGGGGATCTTGCGTACGCGCGAGCTACTTTTATTACTTCCCGCGTAGAGGAAAATAATCGGGATAAGGATGAGGTGATCGCGTTATACAGGCTTCAGGAAGAAGGGAAGGCTATATTCCTGAGGCAGGATAAGTTGTTTAACTATTTCGCGCTTAGAACGCATGAATCCGTGGAGGCCCGGGAAATCTTCCTGGGTGACAAAAAAGTTATTTTGGTCAAAGATCCTTTGGGGAGGCTTTATGGGCAGTTTGGTAAAGATATCGATATTAAATTGGTACTGCAGCAAAGCCGGGTTAGCTGGGATGCTACTAAGGAAGAATCCCGGCTTTTGGCAGAGGCGATACAAGCCCTCTCCCCGCCAGCGATGCTTGCGCCCTTGGAATTAGGCGTTGGGAAAGATGATTATATCCGGTACGTAAGCAAAGATATGGAGCGTTTGATCGAGCAAGGCAAGGGCGCATGGGTATTCCCTGAACATCTGTTAGATATCGCGGCGCGCTTTGGATTGTATCCGTCTGACCTGATAAGGGCCTCCTTGATAAGCAAAAACGTGAGTGAACAAATACAAAAAAGATATTATACAAAACTCATTGAGAATATATTCAGAAAGCAATTTCCTATCTATACCAGTTGTTCTGTTTTATATGATGAGTCTCTGGCAGGATTATTCGATCTCAAAAGCGCGGCTGATTTTGAGCGCTTAGCCAAAGATATGTGGGATAAAACCGATTGTGTGCAGGTTTATTTGAACGCGGTGATGATCTCCGGCGGCGCGTCTTTTGAGGACAAACTGGTATATCAGTTCATGAGCCGGGTCATCCTTCCTGAGCTGGACCGTATACGCCCGCAGGGCGAGCCATTGCGCATGCTCTGTTTGGGCTGCGAAGAAGGTGCTGATGCGTATACGTTAGCCATGGAATTATTAGAAAGCGGATGGGATACAAAAGGGCGTCCTGTTGAGATCACAGGCGTTGGAATTAACCGTTTTGCGGTTGAAATCGCGCACGCCGGGCGTTTTAGGCGAAATAATATCGAGGCGCTTCCCGAGGAAACAGTAAATAAGTATTTTACCTTGGACGCAGAAACCGGATCGTATCTGATAAATAGCCGTTTGAAAGCAATGGTGAGTTTTCAAACGGCAAATTTTTTAGAAGCGCAGGTCCGTAAGCTCTTGGGGAGTTTTGATTTTATTCTGCTTAATCAAATGATCGATTGCTTTTCGTATGAGGCACATATGCCCGTGGAGCGGGATATTTTAAGAGACATGCTTTCTCCGGGAGGGTTTTGTACAGTTCACTATTCTCCCGCATGTGTTGCCCCGGAAGTCGCGGTCAGCGTGTATCATTTAACAGATAATCCATTTGGGGAACTGGTTGTTCAGAAAATATGCTCAGAGTCGAAAATATATGGCGAATATATGCAAAGTTCTTCTTCCTCAGCGCTTAAACAAAGAATAACCTCTCTAAAAACATCTACCTTGTTTATTGCTACTCTTCTGCTTACTGTGGTTAATGCCGCTGCTATAGTAATTTCCGCTTTCTTTGGAAGCGGGCTTACTATTTATATAATATCGCTGGTATCTAATATCATTATTGCTCCTGTTGCTGAGGAGATCTTATTCAGAAGAGTTATATTTAAAGGTTTATTGGTTGATCGGTATAAGGTAAGTGTCGGAAAGAGTATTTTCCTCAGCGCGGCCCTTTTCGCCGTCTATCATTTGATCCTGCCATTTTTTGCCGGGATACGGTTTATACCTGTTAAGCAGTTTCTATCCGGGATAGTATATGCGTCAGTCTATGTCAGGACAAGATCGATATGGGTTATTATTATCCTGCATGCTATTAGTAATATAATTACCGAAACAGCTGTTTTATTCGGGTTTATCGCTGTGATGCCTTTTTATGCTACTGCAGCCATGTTTTTGGCAAGCCTGATTTTATTCCCCGGTAAATCCGCCAGAAAAGTTTTTTCGCGCGGTAAGGAAAAAGATGCGCGTAAAGAAAAGAAAGATAGAGTTTCTCAGGAGAAAAAAGGCGCCGCAACAGCAGGCCGCAAGAATGGGAAAAAGAAAGGCGCTTCTCAGAAAAAATCCAGCTCAAGCGCGCTTGGGGAAACGAATAACGAAAATCCGGATTTTGAATGGGGCAAAGATAGAATGGGGCAGTATTACTGGGACGCAGGGCGTATCTCTATTTATGCGCTGGAAGAATTGGTTGTGCTGAAGCTTTACGAGGATCCCTTGACCTTACGTCTTACCCTTTTGGTCGATAAAGCTAAAAAAGAGACCTTACTCTTATACGGCCCGCAGATCCCGTTATTCTTCTGGGAAAAGGATGTGCAGGAGCGCCGGCAGCTCTCGCGATATCAGGATGAGCCGTCTTTGGCGGTAAAATTCTTTCCAAAATACCGCGAAGTGCAGATCAGGGTCAATGCCGAGGTCTTTGAAGATTTATTGCTCCGGCAATTCCCGCTTTCAGGTAACTTTCCGGTAACCATGGAACCTGGCCTGCATTGGAGGATCGTAGAGAATTTTACCCCTGTGTTTTCCCTGAACTCCGGTGGGCACATGAACCGGATACACCTTGTGGTTGCCGGTATCGCCCGTACCTGCCTGGAGCAAAATCAGGATACTGAAGCGGTTAAGGAACTACCCGAGAACCTGCGCCGGGACTATATGCAAGATTTTAATGCTTTGATCGAACTGCTTGGTCTTATGTGCGGTTATCCGCGAAAGTGGCTCAAGCGCCATCCAGGCCTGCCAGCCTGGGGAGCATTGCATAAAGCAGGTGATGCTTTTGTTGAAGTATTGGTGGATCTCTTTGATGATCTCTTAAGGGTCGTGCCTGTTACCTATGATGTTCAGAAATATCGACTTGTCCATAATCCCGTATATCCTCAAGAAGGGAATATTTTTCTTACCAAGGTCCGTTTGACGGACAGTATGGGTAATTATACTATCCCTTACGGCAAAAAGATAGCGGTTCTGGAGAGTTCAAAAGGCGATCATTTTGCTTTTGCGGGAAATTTTGTCAGCGCCCTTCGGAAAGAAAACGAGGTCATGGTTTTTTCTTATGAAGCGCTTCCTTTAGAGCGGGTGATAGGAGATTATGAACCTGAGATTATTCTGGCACCGAATTGTCCGGAATCCAGAAACCTGATACGTCGGTATTCATCGGTGCAGCCTCTTGAGTTGATGGCGTTTTATTATGCTTCTCTGGATTTACCTCCTGAGTTTAATCTCGTTTTTACTTTTGATGACGAAACTGCCGAGAGAGTGGTGGAAGCTGTCGGCGCGCATAAGTCTCAGCAGGAACGCCGGGATTACAAAAGCTTTACCCGGGATATCATGCGTCATACGGGCGCTTTAGCCGGTTATTACGGCTTTTCGCAGGGCAACGATTCACACGCTCACGCTTTTAGTGTAACGCGTATAGAAAAAGGCAAGGTTTTGCCGATAGATCTTTTAGAGCGGTATGCGTTAGCATTTGAGAATGAACAATCGCCTGTTGGATTTGTCCCTGTCAGAATAGATCGCAATACGTGTTTTAGGTTTTATTCTCCGCATCCTGATGATATCGAGATTGCGGCGGGTGGATTAGCCGTGCGGTTAGCTCAAAAAGATATCGACATTACGAATGTGGTTTACAGCAGCGGTGAGCGCGGCGTAGTCTTGAGCCAAGCGCAGCAAGAAGAAGGTTTGACCGGCGCGTCCATCCGCAGGCAGGAATTGAGGAATGCCTCGGATATTTTATCTGCCGGCCGGATAAAAAACATTCACTTGGATTATGACTTAACCTGCTTCCCCGATGCCGAAGGGGCGCACGAACATCTCTATGCCCTCGAGAAAGAATATATTAATAAGATCATTTCTGGAGGGGATGATCTTACAGTGGTTTTGTTCATTCCTCATCCCAAGGATGACAATAAAACTCATCGAATATTCTCCCGCCTCTTAGAGCAGGTATGGGTTCAGCTGTCTCAAGAAAATAATATTAATGTAGCGGTTATTTATTACTTAGCGCCTTCAGCCGGCGAATATAATACCTTTTTTGCGGCAGTTGATAATGTCTCGGTGGATGAGGCCGGTGACCCTGTGACAGCGGTTAAAATAAATACCGTACGGCCGTTTAAAAATGCCCTTTCCATTATTATCCCTTCTCGTACCGGACTTTCCGCTCAACGGGGGCCGCATCAGGCGGAGTTTGGGGAATTCGCGGAGCGTTTTCTCAGGAAACAATATCCGAATAAAGCATATCTTGGTAAGGGAGAAGGCGTTGGCTCTTCGTCAGCGATCTCCTGTGAAAACGATATATTACGGCCGAAGGTCACACGGGAGAGCAATTCTACCCGGCTGCTGAATCTGGAGGAATACGAGCTTGATAATAGTGAAAAGATTATCGGCATCGGCAGTTCAGAGCAATTGCTCTTTTATCTGGGCACGAAAGACCGGCCGGTCATCAGTAGAAGCGGCAGGGAGTTGTTCAATATTTTAAGCGCGTGGCTCTTGAAGTATTCTGATTCAGAAGTGAATTGTTCTTTGATTAAGAGTCCGCATGGGGTAAGCGCGCGCCTGAAGCATGAACGTTTTAATCTTGCCCGAGGTAATTTCAAGATCAGGCTTGGCGATACCTTGATCATAACGCTTGAGCAGTCACGGGAGAACACCTCGATAGCAATGACCCTGGAGAAGATCGATAAACTTTCCGACAGGATCTATTTTAAGATGAAAACTGTGGGGAGCGTTCCTGTATTTCAGCTTGAGGATGTTCAGGAATCTTTTGACTCCTATCAACCGGTTCCTTTAGGGAAAAAGAACAGGAGCCGTGTGCGCGGCGGCTTATGGTTCATTTATAATAACAGCGAGTTGACCGAGATCGTCGCGATACCTCAGAGAGATCCCGCTCAGGGGCATAGTATGGACCAGGGGACAGGGTTGTGGTATAGCGTGACCAACATCCAGTTAGAGGGGATGAGAAAATTATATCAGAGTATAGAGACGGCAGAAGTGCCGCAGGAAATAGCCCGGTTTTCCCTGATCCCCTTATTAGGCGATCGTTATGATCATGTGAGGCGCGAGATCGCGCAGGCGGTCAATACATTTATCGCGGGATTTAAGGATACGTTGACCGAGTCAATATATCTGGAAAAGTCCGGCATCAAGAAGAAAGAACAAGTTTGGGAAGACGGTGGCGCTGCAACAAGGCTGCGCGATGTGAATGTCCCTAAGAAGCTGGCGGAGCTTACTCCTGAAGAATCGCGTGATTTCACGAAGTTCCTGCGAGAATTCATCCCTTCAAGAAGCTCGGTTGTGCATAGCCTCAGGGGTATACTCAAGAAATTATCCCTGCATTATAACGATATTGAAAAAACCGAGATCCCCTTTGTTCTGGAATCTCTTCAGAGGGGAGGATACCGCTTGGCATTATCTTTGTTGCCGGATATGAGCGACGAAGAAGCACGCAACATCTCTGCGTATCAATTTACGCGGGAAACGATGGAAAAGTACCTGAAGGAGCAGAAAGTCGTTGATAATATTTCTTATGAGGGGCTTTACCGTCTCACGATCTTTAGTGACGAGCTTTGGATGTCCTTTAGTACGTCACCTGATGTGCTTTCCGTCGCGGGCATCAAACAGGTCGGCAGGTTAGATAAGGGCAGAGATGAAGGCGCTCGTTTATTTTCTAAAACAATTGTTAGTTTTAATTCAGTAAAGGAGTTGGCCTCAGGGATTGACTCGTTATTCTCATGGAAAAAAGATACGCAGCGCTGCAGGATAGAATCGGTCATGCCTGCGCAAACTCCCGCCTTTGAGGTATTGGTGTATGCCGCAGGAGAACGAAACGTGCGTCCCGAGATCGTTTCTGCGTTGGCCGGTTTAGGGATAAGTAAGCTTTCGGTCGCCGCGGCGCAGGAAGAAGAAGGAATGAGTGCTTATGAATTTGTTTTTGCCCCGTTAACCCATCGTCAGGAAAACGAAGAATACCTTGCCGATATAGAGCAGGTTTTATCAGGGATCGAAGGGATCACTTTCGAGGCGAGCCTGGCTCAAACAGAAGATCTTATCGTTGCAGATACTTCTGACCTTGAGCCGGAGCCGGAGGTAGCGGCTATCATACCTCAAGGACTGGATGAACACCCATCCGTTATAAGGCCGGGATATTATTCCATAGGGATATACGGCGGCTTAAGCCTTGATGAGTGCGTTGCAATAAGAGAAACGATTAAAAAGAAGGAATTTATCGCTCTGGCCGCGTTCGATAAACTCATTCCTGTTTTTGAAGGCTGCAAGGTGCATTGCATGGTGCCGCAGTCGCTGCCGGAAAAGATCATCCCCACATTCATATACTCTACGATGTTTGAGAATAATACCCTGGTTATCGTCTTCTGTTCAGAGGAATTCACGAGTATGCTTGCAGAAAGGTTCAAAGATGGTCTGTCCATGGTATTGGAAGTGATTATTTTTAATGAATACAGGCAATTGCTGTATAACTGCCGCGACCATGCTTCCTGGGCTGACGCTCAAAGGAGGACCTGGCAGGAGATAAAAGAAAAGTATCCTTCAATCACTGCGAGGCTGGAGGATTTATTCATCGATTATTTCTGCCTTGTCGCCGAGAGGATCATCAACGAGCCGGTTGAAGATTTCTTTGACAGCCGCAAAGAAGAAACGATCGAGAAATTGACCAAACTGGTAGATAAGGGCTATCAGGTTGCCTGGGAAACTCTGGTGAAAGCCATCCCTTCTTTATTCACTATCGCCACAGAAGATTCGATGAACCTGGGAGATGCTGCCAGAAGGGCATTAGGGACTTGTTAGATAAGAATAATGCTGAGGTTTTGCATAAGCTGGAGTCATTTATTGACTCAAATCAGCCGCAATCAGACTGGATGACCGATTCGATCCTGGGCAGGAATATCCGTTTACTGATATATGCCGCTGAGCATGGTAATCGTGCGGCAAGACAGGCCCTGGAAGAACGCCTTGAGCTGTTCATCCGTAAAGCTAAAGGTGATCGCAGCTTGAACTTCTCTCCTCGGGTCGCTCAGCAGGTATTCGCTGCTCTGCTCTCAAAAGATAATCAGGAACGGATCCTGCCGCTTCTTCTGGACTATCTTCATAACAGGGATGATCATTGGAGTTCGGAGTGTCATGAGAAGCAGTGGCTGGTGCAAACGTTGGCGGCACGATCGATCAAGGGCGACGATTTTATCACCGATGTCCTGTTTGAGAAAATACTGTGCAATAAAGATATTTATATAAAGGTCAAGGAGAAGGTGGTTGAATACGGGAAGTTTAAATCCTGCGGGGTCTATGGAGCTTCAGAGGAGGAGCGGGCGAACGCTGTGATGATGCTTGAATTTCTTGAGAGTGATGAAGGAATGCATCCCTCATTAAGAAAGAGGGCACAAGAAGCTTTGTCCCTTGCTGAAGAAAAAGGCGCCTTTGCTTCTTCTCCGGTAAATGAAGACGCAAGACATTCGAGGATCATTCTTCCCGGGTTATCGTGCGAAGAATTACGTATGGTAATGGAAAATAAAAATCCTACCAGGATATTACTCAATTCCTTCGGCAAAATTGATATCAACTTCGGGTTTAAAGGATGGACAATATCGCAAACTTCTCTTGCAGAAATGAGTGATAAATTCATCCCTGTTTTGGGAATGCCCTTATTGAAGAAGGTTGAAGAATTGGCGGAAAATAAAGACGCTTTGTATGGCCTGGACTGGGGCTGCGGCGATTTAAACGCTTTAAGGGATCTTTCCGGAGCGCTTATCTCAGGCGGCATGGTGATCGGGTTTGCGGATACGTATCCTTCGGGGTTAAAAGAAAGCGTTGTGCCGGTTAATGCGCGATTTATTTTTGATATTAAGGAAAACCTTGCAAAGCAGGTGAGAGCCCTTCTTCCCCCGGGTAGATTTATTGATTTTATGTATAGCCATCAAGCGCTGCATTTCCTTATAGAGAAGAAAAAGCTTAATTTTGAGACTTTTGAATTTGCAAATGAGTTTCTTGAACATATAAAAGATTTAGCAGGGATCCTCGCGCCAGGCGGGTTTATTGTGTTTGACATGATTTCCGCGAGAGAACGCGATATCTTTCTGGCGATGAAACCTGTTCTTGAAAAAATATTTCTTGAGGTACAGGCCGCGGTAAATATCGGTTATCTATCTGGTGTAGCGTCTTCATCGGCGTTGTCATTAATGCTTATTCTGTCTCAAGTCCGCGCTCCTGAACGGGTGTTTGTTTTTGACAAAGCCCCTCGCGCTCCTCCGGCTGCCTCTTCATCAAGCCCTGTGATCAAAGTAATGCATGGCCGTTCCAAAACAGGTATTTTTGTCAGCGCTTTTAATCCGCTTACCACCGCGATGGAGGTAATGATGGAAGAAGCGAGGACGCAGTACGGCCTGGATAAAATAATCCTTATGCTTACGGCCAACCCACTGTACACAAAAGCCTATGGGACAACTCTCGAGCAAAGAAAAGAAATGCTCCAGTTGTTTGTAGAACGCCGCCCGCAGTATTCATATCAAGTGATCAATAAAAGCTTATATGTCGATATCCTTGAAGCGCTTAAAAAGCAACTTCATCATGATGAATTGTATGTGATCCTGGGCATGCGTTCTTTCGAGCGTATCCTTTCCTGGGACTATGGCAGTAACCAGGAAGCTTTGCCTGCGCTGTTTGAGGGGCATCATTTTCTTATCGCGGATGAAAAGGATTTGCGTTTCGAAGATTTTAAAGATCATTCTTTGCTTTGTCATACGTATGCCGGGAACTTACAGCCGTTACGCATTGATGAAGAGTACCAAAAACACAGCTCCGCGGAAGTGCGGGTATTCGTCAAAGAAAAAGCTTCTCTTCAGGGCCTTGTGCCGGAAGAGATCCTCCGCTATATCCAACAGTATGGCCTCTATCAAGGTTTTGCCGAATACGCGCAAGGCAGGGTTGCTTTAAGCGGGCAGACGTTTAAGGAATACCTTTTAACTATGATGGCCTCGTGTAAAAGGATCGACGGTAAAGGTAAAGTCATGGAGCGGGTTAAAGAATTCATTAGAGAGCGTTTAAAGCAGGGAGGCAAGGTCTCGATATTATCTATTGGCTGCGGTCAGGCTATTGACCTGGTTGTCCTGAAAAAGGCATTTCCTGATAATCCGTATATTGAATATCTCGGAATTGATATCAATCCCGATATCGTTGATGAAGCGCGGCTGGTCGCCTCAGATATGCATTTTATCGTGCGCGATATCATTGAACAGGATATCAGCGATTTAAAGCGGCGTTTTGATGTGGTCATGGTTACCAATACGCTCCATGAGGTCTATTCATATTATGGCAGGCCTACCCGCCGTGTTGAGGAAAGAATTGATCATGAGCTGGGTATTAGTTATGTCAGTAAGGCATTAGGCAATATTACTCAAATGCTCAAACCCGCCGGACATCTTTATATCTATGATGGCGCTGATACCGCGTGGGATGCGCAGTCTGACCAGATTGTGATCAGGTTTAAAAAGAACAATATTAAAGATGCATTCTATACATTTGCGCATGAATTCATGCCGAAAGAAGTGCCGTATGCGCAAGTCAATGGCGATGAATATATGGTCAGGATATCCCAGAAGGATTTTCTGCATTTTGTCTGTGAATACCAATATATCGGTGACTCGCGCTGGGATATAGAAAAGGAAGAAAGCTGGCAGTATTTCTCGGTTGAAGAATATGTTTCTGTTCTTTCGGGCCTTGGTTTCACGGTGAGGGTGGATAATTTTACTCCAGAGCGGCAGCTAAAGCTGTGGTCAGAAGACATCGAGATTATTTCGGAAAATGTCGATTTTCCAAGAATAGTATTATTTATTGAGGCAAGCTTAGACAAAAAACGGAAAATTCAAGTCATTGATGAGCAGGACGCGGCCTTTTTGGTGCCGGAGGTAAAGCCTGATGATCATAAGGGGAGCCGGGGAAGGGTATTTATTACCGGAGGTTCGATAGAGGAATATTTAGGCGCTCTGCAATTAGCGTCTAAAGCAGCATTACAAAGCGCTCCTGGTCTGGTATATGCGGGTGTCTTGAAATATCTATGGCCTGCATTTTACTCTAAGTCTGCGGATGAGATCATGGCTTGTGTCTTGCCTCATCAGGAGCATGCTTTGTTCGATCGTGTTTCGGTAGATGCGCTCTTACGGAAAATCTCTCAAAATAAAATAGATGCTGTAGCGATAGGCCCCGGACTTATCGTGAAAGAAGAACAGTCCCATGAAATTATGTACAGGTTACTAAGAAATATCCAGGTTCCTCTGGTCCTGGATGCCGGCGCTCTTAATGCTTTGGCAGGGAAGGCTTCGATCTTACGCAGTGCCTGGGGAAGGACGGTTATTACTCCGCATGTTTTTGAAATGGCGCGTTTGAGCGGTATACCTGTGGCAGAAATAATGTCCCGCCGTATGGATATTGCCAGGGAATTTGCTTCTGCGTATGGAACGGTGGTTGTGCTCAAAGGCGATGAAAACGATCGCACGCTTGTCGCATGCCCGGATGGAAGCGTCTATAGTAATTCTACCGGAAATAAATATATGGCAAAAGCCGGGATGGGTGATGTCCTTACCGGTGTTATTGCCGGTTTTATCGGGCAAGGTTTGGCGCTTCCTGAAGCAGCGATATTGGGAGTTTATGCGCATGGGTTGGCAGCAGATATGGTTGTCAGTATCCAAAAGAGAAAAAGAGGGCTTCTCCCGACCCATGTGATCGAACAACTCTCCTTTGCCATCGATAGCCTCTGGGATCATCGGGAATCTTTTGTGCACCGTGATAGCACCGTGCAGATCACGCCTCATGAGCTCAGAAGGATCGCAGCGGTTTATGGGCTGGAAATCGACAGTGATTCGCTTGATTTTCAAGGATTGAATAATAAAGTCGCGATCATTGATACGCATAATAAAGGCAGGGTGGTCATTAAAAAATCAGTTTGGGACCTAAAAGGCACGCTGTGGGAGCAAGAGCTTTTTAATGATTTAGCAGGCGCGCAACTGCCTGAGATCCTGTATACGGAAGAAGGAAATACCGTATATGTGGAAAAAGATGCCATCTTTACCGTCTATCGATTTGACTCTGTGGGCAGGATTTATGCATATGAAGAATTGACCGCGGAAATGCTTAAGAATCTGGCTGAATTTCTCGCCTGGCTGCACGCTTCTACCATGGATGGCAGAGTATTTCATGCCCGGGGTGAAAGGCTCACTGATCCGGTCATTAAATTTTCAGGCGTTGATGAGCGGATGCTGAAGTTAGATGAAGCATACAAGCGGTTTGCCGCGAAAGATCCTGCTGAGAGAAACTTCGGCGAGAGCTTTTTTGTAGAGAATCAGCCTTTCTTTAAAGAGCAGATAACTTTGGCACTACGACATTTGGCCGGCGTATATGAGCGGTTGCCCCGTGCGGTGATCCATGGTGATTTCCGCGCGGAGAACGTGACCATGGCGGGGGAGCATATCAGTAAGGTGCTTGATTGGGAAATTGCCAGGCCGGAAGCACGGATCTACGATTTGATCCGCAGCCTTTTCTATGACCTGCATAGATCAGGAGCGGTTTTTAATATGGATGAGCTAAAAAATTGGGTGATCTTGTATCAGAAAGCGGCAGAGAAATCAGGATATCCTTTAAGCAGTGAAGAGGTCAGGGCTATTCCGGAGATGCTGCGTTTAAAGTTTATCCAGCAGTTTAGCTGGCTGGTAAGGTGGAATACCATTGAACGCCTTGAACAAGACCACAGTGAAAGAAGGTTTTTTAATGATCTGATAAAAGCTGCCAAAGTATTAGATGAGCAGGATTGGCAAAAGTTCTTTATTGATATTGAATCAGTAAGCAGGTGGGATATCTTGAATTGCCTGGCAGAATATGCTTTCGCCCGGAAGAAAATTATTGAGGTGAACGGTTATACTGAGCACGCGGCTGTCCTGGTTACGCAATACCGCCAAACAAAGAGGCATGACCGTCCGATCAAAATCGGGGTATTTGTCCCTACCGCCAACTGTCTCCATAATGCTCACGAGCGCTTGAGCGAAATAGCTAAAGATATACGCTTGCCGGGAGGGGGAAGTTTTGATGAAACAATCCTCTTACTGGGAACAAAACATTTTGAAAAGGAAATCGAAGGTATGTCGCTTGAGGATAGGGCTCTCACGGTCAAGGCAGTTTTTGATGGCCGCCAGGCGGAAGGTAAGGCGGGAATCGATAAATTGTTTTTAGTCAACACCGGCTGGTATCAGGATATGGGGCGTGCTTTAAAAGCATATTACCGGAAAAACTATTCCCAGGAGATTGAAGTTTACTTTATTGTCGGCAAAGATTCCATGCAGTCAACGCTTGCAGCTGACTTTGGGGAATTGTTGAAAGAGAATTATTTTGTGGTAATGGACAGGCAGGGGTCCCGGATCGAAGATACCCTTGAATATAAGGAATTAGTTAAAGAAAAAGATAAGATCCTTACCCTGCAATTTATTCCTGATCCGGAAGAAGCGGATTTGTCTTCGTCTAAGATCCGCCGGATGGTTAATCGGGGATTATCGGCGG